>JARLGS010000386.1 GCA_031292695.1 Mycobacterium sp.
TCTCGCTCTCCGACTACGGCATGCACGAGCTGGCCTACGAGCTGAACTACGCCGGCGCTGCCCTGGCCCGCAAAGCCGCCGACGAGTTCAGCACCCCGGAGAAGCCCCGCTACGTCGCCGGCGCCATCGGGCCGACGACGCGCACCGCGTCGATCTCGCCGGACGTCAACGACCCCGGAGCCCGCAACGTCTCCTACGACCAGCTGGTCGCCGCCTATCTCGAAGCTGCCAACGGCCTGGTCGACGGTGGTGCCGACCTCCTCATCATCGAGACGATCTTCGACTCGCTGAACGCCAAGGCAGCGGTGTTCGCTGTCGAGACGTTGTTCGAGGACCGTGGCCGCCGCTGGCCGGTGATCATCTCGGGCACCATCACCGATGCTTCCGGGCGGACGTTGTCCGGTCAGGTCACCGAGGCATTCTGGAACGCGATCAGGCACGCGAAGCCGATCGCGGTAGGCCTCAACTGCGCCCTGGGGGCGCCGGAGATGAGGCCCTACATCGCCGAGATGGCGCGGATCGCGGACACCTTCGTCTCCTGCTACCCGAACGCTGGGCTGCCCAACGCCTTCGGCGAGTACGACGAGTCCCCGGAGCGTCAGGCCGGCTACCTCGCCGAGTTCGCCGAGGCCGGCCTGGTCAACCTGGTCGGTGGTTGCTGCGGAACGGCGCCGGAGCACATCGCCGAGATCGCCAAGGTCGTCGTGGGCAAACCGCCGCGCGAGCTGCCGAAGATCGAGGTGGCCACTCGGCTCTCGGGCCTGGAGCCGCTCAACATCACCGATGGCTCCCTGTTCGTGAATATCGGTGAGCGCACCAACATCACCGGCTCGGCCCGGTTCCGCAACCTGATCAAGGCTGAGGACTACGACACCGCGCTGTCGGTCGCCCTGCAGCAGGTCGAGGTCGGTGCGCAGGTCATCGACATCAACATGGACGAGGGCATGATCGACGGCATCGCCGCGATGGACCGGTTCACCAAGCTGATCGCGGCTGAGCCGGATATCAGCCGCGTCCCGGTGATGATCGACTCTTCCGAGTGGGAGGTCATCGAGGCGGGCCTGAAGAACGTGCAGGGCAAGCCGATCGTCAACTCGATCTCCATGAAGGAGGGCGAGGAGAAGTTCATCCGCGAGGCACGGCTGTGCCGCAAGTACGGCGCCGCCGTCGTCGTGATGGCTTTTGACGAGCAGGGGCAGGCCGACAACCTGGAGCGCCGCAAGGAGATCTGCGGGCGCGCCTACCGGATCCTGACCGAAGAGGTCGGCTTCCCGGCCGAGGACATCATCTTCGACCCGAACTGCTTTGCGCTGGCGACCGGTATCGAGGAGCACGCGACCTACGGGATCGACTTCATCGAGGCCTGCGCCTGGATCAAGGAGAACCTGCCAGGGGTCCACATCTCCGGCGGCATCTCGAACGTGTCGTTCTCGTTCCGGGGCAACAACCCGGTCCGCGAGGCGATCCACTCGGTGTTCCTGTTCCACGCCATCAAGGCGGGCCTGGACATGGGCATCGTCAACGCTGGTGCACTGGTGCCCTACGACTCGATCGACCCCGAGCTGCGGGACCGCATCGAGGATGTCGTCCTGAACCTTCGCGAGGATGCCGCTGAGCGGTTGTTGGAGATCGCCGAACGGTTCAACAAGTCGGACAAGACCGAAGATCCGAAAGCGGCCGAGTGGCGCAGCCTGCCGGTCCGCGAACGGATCACGCACGCCCTGGTCAAGGGCATCGACGCCGACGTCGAGACCGACACCGAGGAACTGCGGGCCGAGATCGCCGCCGCCGGAGGGCGGCCGATCGAGGTCATCGAGGGCCCGCTGATGGACGGCATGAACGTCGTCGGTGACCTCTTCGGCGCGGGCAAGATGTTCCTGCCCCAGGTCGTGAAGTCGGCCCGGGTGATGAAGAAGGCGGTGGCGTACCTGCTGCCGTACATCGAGGCGGAGAAGCAGCCAGGCGACGCAGCGACCACGAACGGCACGATCGTGATGGCGACCGTGAAGGGCGACGTCCACGACATCGGCAAGAACATCGTCGGGGTCGTCCTGCAGTGCAACAACTACACAGTGATCGACCTCGGTGTGATGGTGCCTGCCCAGAAGATCCTGGACGCGGCGAAGGAGCACAACGCCGACATCATCGGGCTGTCCGGCCTGATCACCCCATCCCTGGACGAGATGGTCAACTTCGCCGTCGAGATGGAGCGTCAGGGGCTGGAGATCCCGCTGCTGATCGGTGGCGCGACCACCTCGCGCGCTCATACGGCGGTGAAGGTGGCGCCGCGTCGCAGCGGTCCGGTGGTGTGGGTCAAGGACGCGTCCCGATCGGTGCCGGTCGCTGCCGCGCTCCTCGACGACAAGCAGCGGCCGGCCCTACTGGAGGCCACCGCGACCGACTACGCAGCCCTGCGTGAACGGCACGCCCAGAAGAACGAGCGGCCGATGCTCACGCTGGAGAAAGCCCGCGCGAACCGGACGCCGATCGAGTGGGACGGCTACTCGCCAAAGGCGCCCGCCGCGGGGATCGGCGTGCGGGAGTTCGAGGACTACGACCTCGCCGAGCTGCGCGAGTACATCGACTGGCAGCCGTTCTTCAACGCCTGGGAGATGAAGGGTCGGTTTCCCGACATCCTCAACAACCCGGTCTCGGGCGAGGCCGCCCGCAAGCTGTACGACGACGCGCAGGAGATGCTCGACACTCTGATCAAGGAGAAGTGGCTGACTGCCAACGGGGTGATCGGGTTCTTCCCGGCGAACGCGGTCGGCGACGACATCGAGGTCTACACCGACGAGACCCGCACCGAGGTGCTGACCACGCTGCACAACCTGCGCCAGCAGGGCGAGCACCGGGACGGCATCCCGAACCGGAGCCTCGGCGACTACATCGCGCCCAAAGAAACTGGGGTCACCGACTACGTCGGTGCCTTCGCCGTCACCGCGGGGCTCGGCAGCCAGGACAAGATCGCGGAGTTCAAGGCAGCCCTCGACGACTACAGCGCGATTCTGCTGGAGTCGATCGCCGACCGGCTCGCAGAGGCGTTCGCCGAACGGATGCACCAACGGGTTCGCAAGGAGTTCTGGGGATTCCAGCCCGACGAGCAGCTGGACAACGAGGCACTCATCGATGAAAAATACGTGGGAATCCGCCCTGCCCCCGGTTACCCGGCCTGCCCGGAGCACACCGAGAAGGCGACGCTCTGGGAGTTGATGGACGTCCAGGAGCGGACCGGCATCGAGCTGACCGAGTCGATGGCGATGTGGCCCGGTGCTGCCGTCAGCGGCTGGTATTTCTCGCACCCGCAGTCGCAGTACTTCGTGGTCGGCCGCCTGGCTCAGGACCAGGTCGCCGACTATGCGAAGCGCAAGGGCTGGACCCTGGCCGAAGCCGAGCGCTGGCTCGCCCCCAACCTCGGCTACAACCCGGAGGACTGAGCCCTGCGTTGGTTGAGGAGCGAGGATGTTTAAGGCCGTGCTGTTCGACATGGACGGCACGCTCGTGGACTCCGAAAAGCTTTGGGACGTCGCGATGCACGCCTTCTACGCCCGAAAGGGTGGAGTGCTGACCGACGAGGTCCGGGAGTCGACGGTCGGCGGTTCGGCGGAGAACGTCATGCGGATCGTCTACGACGATCTGGGCCTGGACCCCGCGCCGGAGGCGATGGCGGACTCCGCGGATTGGCTGCACGACTACACCGGTGAGTTGTTCGAGCAGGGGCTGCCCTGGCGGCCGGGTGCGCAGGAGTTGTTGGAAACATTGGCTGCCAGCGAGGTTCCGCTGGCCCTGGTGACCAACACCCGACGCTCGCTGGCCGAGCAGGCGCTGAAAACAATTGGCAGCCACTATTTCGCGGTCACGGTCTGTGGTGACGAGGTCGACGACGGTAAGCCGGCCCCGGACCCGTACCTGCGGGCGGCGGAGCTGCTCGGGGTGGCGCCTGCGGATTGCCTGGCGATCGAAGACTCGGTGACCGGTGCGCAGTCGGCGGATGTCGCGGGTTGCGCGGTGCTGGTGGTGCCCAACGACGTCGCGGTGCCGGATGGCCCGCGCCGCAGGCATATCGACACGTTGGCCGGCCTCGGGGTCGCCCAATTGCGGAGCATTTACTCGCAGATCGTGAGCTGACCCGCGTCGATCGGCCGTTGCCTCCTGGGCGGTTGTGCGATTGTTGTGGCATGGCTCACAGTCCTATTGGCGATCCGGCGCGCGGCGACGTGGAGTTCAGTTCGGGGCACGGTGCCGTGCGCATCGCGGCCGTCGCCGCACTCGGTGGTCTGCTTTTCGGTTATGACAGCGCGGTGATCAACGGTGCAGTCAAGTCGATCCAGCAGGCCTACGCCATCAACGACGCCGCGCTGGGACTCGCGGTGGCGGCGGCGTTGTTGGGTGCGGCGGCCGGGGCGATGACCGCGGGTCGGCTGGCGGACCGGATCGGCCGGCTGGCGGTTATGCGGCTCGCTGCTGTGCTTTTCGTGATCAGCGCGATCGGCGTTGGACTGGCCCCCGGCGTTTGGGTGGTGGTGGCCTTCCGGGTCGTCGGCGGTCTCGGGGTCGGCGTCGCATCGGTGATCGCACCGACGTATATCGCCGAGACCTCACCGCAGCAGATCCGCGGGCGGCTTGGCTCCCTGCAGCAGTTGGCGATCGTCTCAGGCATCTTCGTGTCGCTCGGCGTCGACGCCCTGCTGGCCCGACTGGCTGGTGGGGCGAGCAACGAGCTGTGGCTCGGGCTTCCGGCCTGGCGCTGGATGTTCCTGCTGATGGTGGTGCCGGCAGTCGTTTACGGTGCGCTGGCGTACACCATCCCCGAGTCACCGCGTTATCTGGTTGCCACGCACCAGATTCCGGAAGCCCGGAAGGTGCTGACCATGCTGCTGGGGGAGAAGAACCTAGAGATCACGCTGAGCCGGATCCAAGAGACGCTCGACACCGAGCAGGCCCCCACGTGGCGGGACATGTGCAAGCCGGGTGGCGGGCCGCTGAGTTTCTACGGGGTGGTCTGGGTCGGCCTGGGGCTGTCGGTCTTCCAGCAGTTCGTCGGCATCAACGTAATCTTCTACTACTCGAATGTGCTGTGGGAGGCCGTCGGATTCGACGAGAGGTCGTCATTCGTGATCACCGTCATCACCTCTGTCGTCAACATCATCACAACTCTGGTGGCGATCGCCTTGATCGATCGGATCGGCCGCAAGCCGCTCCTGCTGATCGGCTCGGCCGGCATGGCGGTGACCCTGACGGCGATGGCCGTCGTGTTCGGTACCGCGCCACAGGTCGACGGCCAGCCTCAGCTGCACGGCGCGTCCGGGATCATCGCCCTCGTTGCGGCGAACCTGTTCGTGGTGGCGTTCGGCGTCTCCTGGGGCCCGGTGGTGTGGGTGCTGCTGGGTGAGATGTTCCCCAACCGGATCCGCGCGGCCGCGCTGGGCCTGGCCGCAGCCGGCCAGTGGGCAGCCAACTGGCTGATCACGGTCACCTTCCCGGAACTGCGCGGCATGCTCGGCGCCGCCTACGGCTTCTATGCGCTGTGCGCGTTCTTGTCGCTCATGTTCGTCGCCAAGTGGGTACGCGAGACCAAGGGCGTGGCCCTGGAGGACATGCACGCCGAGCTGGTGGGAGCCTAGTTTCCTCCCGTTACGAGCGCGTTATTGACACCGGCAGAAAATAACCTGCGTGGCCATTGGCGCCCTGCTCGTGGACTTTCGGCCCTTCTCTGCGCCGAGCATCAACGACTTAGCTTTGTCGTGTAGCAAAACGCGGCGTTTCTACTGGTAGAGGGGTAATTCAATGGCCCGAACAACAATGGCAACGAGTTTCGGCGTCGTTGCCAGCGCCGTTGCAGCGGTCTTGTTCACCGCTCCGCTAGCGCACGCCGACGACACCGCGCTCGATGCCCAGGTCAAAGACAGCCTGATCTACATCCAGGTCGAATGGGACGGTTGGGTCAACGTCCCGGCCGAGTACATGAACAACAACCAGGCCGCCTGGTCGCAGGGGATGAAGACCTTCTTTACGTGCAGCGGCGCGGTGGTGGACCCGGCGGGCTTCATCGTCACCGCTGGGCATTGCGTCGACCCGGCCAGCCCTGAGGTGAAGCGGGGCATCTACCAGGCACTGTTCACCTCCGGCATGTTCGGTCAACTTGCCGACGACGACGTCAACAAGATGGTCAACACCGCCGTCAATCGGGAGTGGCCGATCGAGGGCAAGGACATGGGCACACCCATGCAGCGCAACGTGCAGGTGATCCAGCCCGAGGGCGTCAACGACCGCCAGATCACCCAGTGGACCACCGTGCAGGTGACCGATTTTCAGGCGATGAACAACGGGGACAACGCCCTGCTGAAGGTCAGTGGCCTCAAGCCCCTCAAGGCCCTACCGGTGGCATCGGTGTCCCCCCCGACGGGGGCCTCGCTGACCGCGATTGGGTTCCCGGGCAGCGTCAGTGACACGATCGCCGATCCAAACCGCCTGCCTCAGCCGAGTTTCAAGACGGGCACAGTCAGCGGCACCCAGGTGGATGCCCAGGGCGTTCAGGTCACCGAGGTCAGCGCCCCGATGTCGGCGGGCATGTCCGGTGGACCGACCGTCGACGAGAAGGGCCAGATCGTCGGCTTGAACGACGAGTCACCCGGTGGGGGCGAGACGCAGCCGTTCAACTTCATCACGGACGCCGCCGCGCTGCATAGCTTCCTCGCGAAGAACAACGTGCAGATGGTCGCCCTGCCGGCTCCTGCTCGTGGTGGATCAGGCGTGATGTGGTACATCGTCGGCGGAACCGCACTCGTTTTGGCGGCGGCTGTGGCTGCGGGCCTGCTCCTGCTGCGACGCAGGCGCCAGTTGGTCGTCGCCGGCGGTCCTCCGGTCTCCGGCTACCCTCCGGTCTCCGGCTACCCTCCGGCCGTTCCGACGACGACGGCCCAACAATGGGCCGGCGTTGGCGGTTCCTCCGGGACGGCCGGTGCCCCGCCCTCGACGGAACCGCCCGAGCACTATGCGGCGGCGCCGACCGAACACGTGGGCGATGGCACTCTGCCCGGCGCGGCAACATCGACCGAGGCTGGTCATCGTTTCTGCCCCTTGTGCGGAGCACCGCACCAGCCCGACGACCACTTCTGCCCGGCATGCGGAAAGCCAGTAGCCTAAGCACGGTGTAAGCGCCATCGTCGGTTAGGTGGTTTCGTTTCCCGGCATGCGGTCGGCGAAGGTGAACGCGAAACCGTGACCAGCGAAAACATAATGACCAAGGCAACGGGTGGCACACGTGCGCGTGCGGTGTCCGCAGCATGAAACAATTCAAGCCCGTGAAGACCTTCGATGCGCTGTTCGCCGAGTTGAGCGAGAAAGCGCAGACCCGGCCGGCCGACAGCGGCACCGTCGCAGCCCTGGACGCCGGGGTGCATCATCTGGGCAAGAAGATCATCGAAGAGGCCGGTGAGGTGTGGATCGCCGCCGAGTACGAGAGCAACGACGAGCTGGCCGGTGAGATCAGCCAGCTCCTGTACTGGACGCAGGTGCTGATGATCAAGCGCGGTCTGACCCTCGACGACGTATTCAGCAAGCTGTGAACGACACTCTTCGCGCAAGCGGCGCATCGACGAATGGCATGCTTCGCGTTGCCGTCCCCAACAAGGGCGCGCTGAGCGAGTCGGCCGCCCACATCCTGTCCGAAGCGGGCTACCGCCGGCGCACCGATCCCAAGGACCTCACGGTCGTCGACCCGGTGAACAAGGTCGAGTTTTTCTTCCTGCGGCCCAAGGACATCGCCATCTACGTGGGGTCCGGGCAGCTGGACTTCGGTATCACCGGCCGCGATTTGGCCGCCGAATCGATGGCACCGGTCAGTGAACGGCTGCCGCTGGGCTTCGGCTCGTCGACCTTCCGGTACGCCGCGCCCGCAGGCCACGACTGGACGGTGGCCGACTTGGCCGGTAAGCGGGTCGCCAGCGCCTACCCGAATCTGGTTCGGAAGGACTTGGCGGACAAGGGGATTGAGGCGACCGTGATCCGCCTCGACGGCGCGGTGGAGATCTCGATCCAGCTCGGGGTGGCTGACGCGATCGCCGACGTGGTCGGTTCAGGACGGACTCTGGCGCTGCACAACTTGGTGGCTTTCGGTGAGTCGCTGTGTGATTCGGAGGCCGTGCTCATCGAGCGTGCCGACGTGGCACCCGATGCGGCGCGCGACCAGCTCGCGGCCCGAGTTCAGGGTGTGGTGTTCGGCCAGCAGTACCTGATGCTCGACTACGACTGCCCGCGTACCGCATTGGACCGCGCGACGGCCATCACACCGGGGCTGGAATCGCCCACCATCGCACCACTGGCCGACCCCGACTGGGTGGCAGTGCGGGCGCTGGTGCCGCGACGCCAGGTCAACGCCATCATGGACGAACTGGCCACCATTGGCGCCAAGGCGATCCTGGCCTCCGATGTCCGGTTCTGTCGCTTCTGACCAAGTTCGGTGTTAACGTCGCCGTAGGTTCGCTCACCTGACGGAGGCCACGTGACGCTTGCGCTGGTAATGCTGTTAGCCCTGCTTATCGGTGTAGTTGCGGGCCTGCGGGCGCTCACTGCACCCGCGGTGGTGGCCTGGGGTGCCGCGCTCGGCTGGTTGCCGGTGGCGGACAAATGGGTCAGCTGGATCGCTCACCCGATCGCCGTGACCGTGCTGACCATCCTGCTGGTGGTCGAGCTGATCACCGATCAGCTCCCTAAGACTCCGCCCCGGACGGTGCCGTCGCAGTTCCTGGCCCGGATCGTCACCGGTGCGTTCGCCGGTGCCGTGGTGGGTGCCGGGTGGCACCATACTTTCGTCGGGATGGGCTGCGGCATGATCGGCGCGGTGCTCGGGACGATGGGCGGCTTCCACGCTCGGCGACTGCTGGTGGCGCGCACCGGTGGCCGTGATCTGCCGGTGGCCTTGGCTGAAGACGTCCTCGCGGTGGGTGGCGGTTTCATTGTCGTCGCCCTGGCCATGGGCTTGTAGGGCCGAATGTCTGTTGAGACAACGGCATTCGACGCCATCATAGTCGGGGCGGGGCAGGCTGGACCGTCCCTGGCCGGCCGGCTCGTGGATGCCGGGCAGACCGTCGCGGTGGTGGAGCGAAAGCTGGTCGGTGGTACCTGCGTGAACTCCGGATGCATCCCGACCAAGACGCTGGTGGCCAGTGCCTATGCTGCGCACCTGGCCCGCCGGAGCGCTGACTACGGCATCAGCACCGGCACCGTCGCGGTGGACATGGCAAAGGTCAAGGCGCGCAAGGACGGCATCGTCACCGCTGACCGGGTCGGCGTCGAGAACTGGCTGGAAGGCATGGACGGCTGCACCCTGTTGCGCGGGCATGCCCGGTTCATCGACCCGCACACTTTGCAGGTGGGCGACCACCGAATCACCGCCGAACGGATATTCCTCAATGTGGGCGGCCGGGCCTCGGCCCCCGACATCCCGGGCCTGGCTGACGTCGACTATCTGACCAACGTCGGCATCCTCGAACTCGATGCGGTGCCAACGCATCTGGTCATCATCGGGGGCAGCTACATCGGGCTGGAGTTCGCGCAGATGTACCGCCGGTTCGGTGCCGCGGTCACCGTGATCGAACGCGGACCGCGGCTGGCGTCCCGGGAGGACGACGACGTCTGTGTCGAGATCAAGAGCATCCTGGAGCGTGAAGGCATCACCATTCACTTGGGCGCCAACGATATTCGGGTATCGCAGGATGGCGACGGAGTGGCGGTGACGACCCGCGCCGACGGCCCGGTGGTGACCGGATCGCATCTGCTGGTCGCCGTCGGCCGGGTGCCCAACACCGACGAACTGGGCCTCGATGTGGCCGGGGTGGCCACCGACGCACGAGGCTTCATCACTGTGGATGATCAGCTGCGAACCAACGTTGAGCACATCTGGGCGATGGGCGACTGCAACGGCAGGGGAGCGTTCACCCACACGTCGTACAACGACTTCGAGATCGTCGCGGCCAACCTGCTCGACGGGGAACCGCGCCGGGTCAGTGACCGCATCCCCACCTACGCGCTGTACATCGATCCGCCGCTGGGCCGCGCCGGCATGACCGAAGCCCAGGTGCGCGCATCAGGGCGAAAAGCCTTGGTGGGCAAGCGCCCGATGACCCGGGTCGGCCGCGCGGTCGAAAAAGGGGAGACCCAGGGCTTCATGAAAGTGGTGGTCGACGCCGAGACCCACCAGATTCTCGGCGCCGCGATCCTGGGTGTCGGCGGCGATGAGGTGGTGCACTGCATCCTCGACCTGATGTCCGCCAAGGCGCCGTACACCACCATGACCCACACCGTGCACATCCATCCGACCGTGGCGGAGCTGGTGCCCACCATGCTCGAGGGGCTCAAGCCGCTGGAATAGCCTGTAGCA
>JARLGS010000387.1 GCA_031292695.1 Mycobacterium sp.
CGACGAGCTGGTGACCGACCTGTCGTGTGCCCAGGTGCCCGCGGGGATGCTCGATGGCCTGCCGATGCAACCGCCCGGCGCGCAGTTGCACGTGGTGCTCGACGACGACGGGCATCGGCACGTGGTTCGGTCCGGTCCGCGCGGCGCCAAGACGGGAAAGGCCGGCAAGGCCGGCATGACCGAAGTCGTCTCCGGTGACTACGAAGCGGTGCAGCGGGTCGGTGCCCGCAGCTGGCACGTTCCGGTGACCGCGTTCTGGCAGTCTCACCGTGACGCGGCCACGACCTACAGTGCCTTGGTCGCCGATTGGGCGGAGCTGGCCGCGGGTCAGACGGCGTGGGACTTGTACGGCGGCGCAGGCGTTTTCGCTGCCGCACTGGCCGATTCGGTGGGGGAGTCGGGCCGGGTGCTGACGGTGGACACCTCGCGCGGATCCGCGCGGGCAGCCCGGGCCGCGCTGGCGGATCTGAGCTGCGTCGAGGTGGTCACCGATTCAGTGCGCCGCGCGCTGCAGTTGCAACGCGCGGCGGCCGACGTCGCGGTGCTGGACCCGCCGCGCACCGGGGCGGGGCGTGAGGTGATCGATCAACTGGCCGCCGCGGGCGTGCCGCGGATCATTCACATCGGTTGTGAGGCGGCCTCTTTCGCCCGGGATATCGGGTTGTATCGCGGCCACGGGTACCAGGTGGAGAAGCTGCGGGTCTTCGACTCGTTCCCGTTGACCCACCACGTCGAATGCGTTGCCGTGCTCACGCGATAGCCCTGCCTGGGTACCTTTCCGGAGAGCAGACCTGAAAACCCTCAAATCCGGCATTTTTGGGGACTTTCACGTCTACTCGCTAATGGGGGTCAATCAGCACCCTGGCCAGGGTGCATCAGTGTGACCGGTTGTGGAAGCGGTCAAGCAGCGCAGGGATCTCGGCGGACAGAAACGCATAGAAGTCCCGCATCTGGGTGAGGCGGTGATTGGCCAGGCTGTCAGCGGGGGTGGCCGCGATACCGGTGTCGGCCGCTGTTTGCATGGCCGTGAGCGTGACGTTCTGGCCGGTGAACAGCACCGCCCAGGCGTCGTCGCGCAGCTGGTAGTGATCCCGGCGGCTGCCGGGCACGGGCACCCGCTCGGCTAGGCCCACCGAGGTCAGCATTTTCAGCGCTCCCGAGATCGCTCCCGAACTGGCCAGCAGCTGCTGGCCGAGCTCGGCGCTGGTCATCGTGGCCTGTTCGGTGAACAGCAGCGTCGCGAGCACCCGGGCGGTCATACGTTGCAACCCGAGGTTCGTAAGTACCAGGGCCAGCTGCTCGGCGACCTCTTGAAGATCGTTGTCCTGTGCCACGGAACCCCTTGTCCAGTCTAATATTTCACTATTCTCTGAAAATTCAGTATATAATGATAGTCGACCCTTGGTAGGCATTCGGTTGAAAGGCGCACCGCACTATATGACGCAGACGCTAAGGTCCGAGGTCATCCGGGTTCGCGGACTCGCCTACACCTATCCGAAAGCGGACGAACCCGCTGTCCGCGGCATGGATTTCACGGTCGGGCAAGGGGAGATCTTCGGGTTCCTCGGGCCCAGCGGCGCCGGTAAGTCCACCACGCAGAAGCTGCTGATCGGGCTGTTGCGCGGACACGGCGGCGAGGCGACGGTGTGGGGCAGGGATCCACTGGATTGGGGTACGGACTACTACGAGCGCATCGGTGTCTCATTCGAACTGCCGAATCACTATCAGAAGCTGACCGGGCTCGAGAACCTGTGCTTCTTCGCGTCGCTGTACGCGGGAGCGACCGTGGACCCGATGGAGTTGCTCGACGCCGTCGGCCTCGTTGACGACGCCGGCATGCGGGTCGGCCGGTACTCGAAGGGCATGCAGATGCGGCTGACGTTCGCCCGGGCATTGCTCAACAATCCCGAGCTGCTGTTCCTCGACGAGCCGACCTCGGGACTGGACCCGGTAAACGCCCGCAAGGTGCGCGACATCGTCCTGGACCTGAAAGCCCAGGGCCGCACCGTCTTCCTCACCACTCACAACATGGCTACGGCCGATGAGCTGTGTGACCGGGTGGCCTTCGTGGTCGACGGCCGGATCGTGGCTATGGACACGCCGGCCGAGTTGAAGATCGCCCGCAGCAGGCGTTCCGTACGGGTGGAGTTCCGCGGGGACGACGGTGTGCTGGACTCCGCCGACTTCGGTCTGGACGGTCTGGCTGACGACCTTGCGTTCCAGGCGGTGCTGCGCAACCGGCACGTCGAGACCATCCACAGCCGCGAGGCCAGCCTCGACGACGTCTTCGTCGAAGTCACCGGAAGGCAATTGCTGTGAGGCGATTTCGCACTGCGGTACGTCTAGAGCTGTTGTTGCAGATCCGGCAGCGGTTTCTGCATGCCGCGGTGTTCTCCGGGGTGATCTGGCTGGCCGTGCTGCTGCCGATGCCGGTTGGGTTGCGTCCCGTCGCCGAGCCGTATGTGTTGTTGGGGGACACGTCCATCATCGGATTCTTCTTCGTCGCGGGCACCGTCTTCTTTGAGAAGCAGGAGCGCACCATTGGCGCGGTGCTCTCGACTCCGCTGCGATTCCGTGAGTACCTGTCCGCCAAACTGACTGTCCTGCTGGCAGTTTCGGTGTTCGTTGGCATTGGGGTCACGGCCTGTGTGCACGGCACCGAGTATCTGTCGGTGCCGCTGTTGGTCGGCGTGGTGCTGGGCACCCTGATCATGCTGCTGGTGGGGTTCACCAGCTCGCTGCCGTTCGCCTCGATCAGCGACTGGTTCCTGGCAGCCACCATCCCACTCGCGGTGATGAGTTTGCCGATCCTGCTCTATTCCGGAATCTGGCCGAATCCCGTGCTGTACCTGATTCCCACTCAGGGGCCGCTTCTGCTGCTCGGCTCGGCGTTCGGGCAGGCCGACCTGACGCCGTGGCAGATCGGCTACGCCGTCGGGTATCCGGTGGCGTGTATCGCGGCGCTCGTCTGGGCGGCGCGGGTGCTCTTCGACCATTACGTCGTCGCTAAGTCGGGTGGTATGTGATGAAGTCCCACGGTGCCACCGCGCGGGCACTGATAGCCTTCGGCCGCAATGATCTTCGCGGTACCTATCGAGACCCGCTGTTGGTGATGGTCGTCGTCGCACCGGTGATCTGGACTACCGGCGTCGCCGCGCTTACCCCGATGGTCACCGAAATGTTGTTCCGTCGCAACGGTTTCGACCTGACCCGGTACTACCCTCTGATCCTCACCGGGTTCCTGCTGCTCACCAGCATCATTATCGCCGGAGCATTGGCCGCCTTCCTGGTCCTCGACGAGGTCGACGCCGGCACCCTGACTGCACTGCGGGTGACGCCGGTACCGCTGTCGACCTTCTTCGGTTACCGCGCGGCCACCGTGACGGTGGTGACTACGGTCTACGTCATCGCCACCTTGTCGTTCAGTGGCATTCTGAAGCTGGGGTTGATTCCGGCGCTGGTGCCGATCGGCCTGCTGGCCGGGATGTCGGCGGTGGTCACGCTGCTGCTGATTCTGGCCATGGCGGGCAACAAGATTCAGGGGCTGGCCGCGGTGCGGGGACTGGGCATGCTGATCGCTGGCCTGCCGTGCGTGCCGTGGTTCATCGACTCCGGCTGGGGCCTGCTGTTCGGCGTCCTGCCGCCGTTCTGGGCAGCGAAGGCTTTCTGGGTAGCCAGCGCGCACGGACTCTGGTGGCCCTACATCGTCGGCGGTGTCGCGTACAACGGCGCGCTGGCCTGGGTGCTGTTCCGGCGGTTCCTGGCGAAGAACACGGGCGGCCGTTGAGGTGTGCTGGGCCACTGCGGTCCGGATAAGCAGGACGGTAGGTTCTCTGTCAGGTGTGCCGCGAAGCGTGGTCGGCGCCGTTGAACGCTGTGCCCCGGGAGTGATGATGCGCAACCGCAACGACCGATTCGGTCGCCGGCTGCTGACCAGAAGCGGGTCATGGGCTGAGGCGAGTCGGGTCTCCGACATCTTGCGCAAGGAGACTGTCGGCGGTGTGCTACTCCTGTTCGCCGCCGGTGTTGCGATGGCATGGGCCAATTCGCCGGCCGCGCACTCGTATCACACCTTGTCCGAGTTCGCGGTCGGTCCGCCGGCTTTGCACCTCAAGTTGAGCCTGGCGGAGTGGGCCGCCGATGGACTGCTGGCCATCTTCTTCTTCGTGGTCGGGGTCGAGCTCAAGCGCGAATTCGTCGCCGGTGACCTCAGGGACCCGGCACGAGCCGCGCTGCCGATCGCCGCGGCGGTCGGCGGCATGGTGGCTCCGTCCGCAATCTATATCGGGGTGAACCTGGCGACTCGCCATCCGGAGAACCTGGACGGCTGGGCGGTGCCGATCGCCACCGATATCGCCTTTGCGCTGGCGATCCTCGCCGTCATCTCGACGCACCTGCCCACTGCGTTGCGTACGTTCCTGCTGACCTTGGCGGTGGTCGACGACCTACTCGCGATCATCGTCATCGCCGTCTTCTATACCGATCACCTCAACCCGGTAGCCCTGCTGTTGGCAGCCATCCCGGGTGGGCTCTTCGTGTTCGCGGTGCAGCGCGGCCACCGGCATTGGTGGCTGTTGCTGCCGCTGGCGGTGGCTACTTGGGCACTGGTGCACGCCAGTGGCGTGCACGCCACGGTAGCCGGCGTGGTGCTGGGCTTCGGGGTGCCGGTGCTGGGACGGCACGCGTCGGCCGAGGCGTTCGAGCATGCGCTGCGGCCGTTGTCGGCCGGCGTAGCGGTACCGGTGTTCGCGTTCTTCGCTGCGGGAGTCGGGGTCGGGGGCTGGTCGGGCCTGGTCACGGCGCTGGCGCATCCGGTGACCGCGGCGGTGCTGGCCGGTCTGGTGCTGGGTAAACCGATCGGGGTGTTCACCACCACATTTCTGTTGGCTCGGTTCACTGGTGCACGCCTCGACGATGACCTGGGCTGGCGCGATGTGTTCGGGGTGGCACTACTGGCCGGAATCGGCTTTACCGTTTCGCTGCTGATCGGTGAGCTGGCCTTCGGATACGGCACGGTCAACGGCGCTGATGCGAAGGTCGGGGTGCTCGCCGGGTCGGTGGTGGCCGGGGTCTTGGCCTCGCTCGTGCTGCTCAGTCGAAACGCCGTATACCGCCGGATACACGAGCGTGAGACGGCCGATGCCGATGACGACGGTGTGCCGGACATCTATCAGCCTTGACGGTTGTCTCCCGGGTGCGTGCGTAGACTGTCGGAATGCTTGAACAGGTCCGCGGCCCCGCTGATCTGGCGCACCTATCGCAGCCACAGTTGACCGCACTCGCCGCCGAAATTCGCGAGTTCCTGGTGCATAAGGTTGCCGCCACGGGTGGGCATCTCGGCCCCAATCTGGGTGTCGTGGAGCTGACGCTGGCGCTGCACCGGGTATTCGACTCGCCGCATGATCCGATCATCTTCGACACCGGGCATCAGGCCTACGTGCACAAGATGCTCACCGGACGCTGCGCGGACTTCGACACCCTGCGCATGAAGGGCGGGCTGTCCGGATACCCGTCGCGCGCCGAGAGCGAGCATGACTGGGTCGAATCCAGCCATGCCAGTACCGCGCTGTCCTACGCCGACGGACTGTCCAAGGCCTTCGAGCTGTCCGGCCACCGCAACCGGCACGTGGTGGCCGTCGTCGGTGACGGCGCGCTCACCGGCGGCATGTGCTGGGAGGCGCTCAACAACATCGCCGCCGGCAACCGGCCCATCGTCATCGTGGTCAACGACAACGGCCGCAGCTATGCGCCGACCATCGGCGGGCTGGCCGACCACTTCGCGGCGCTGCGGCTGCAGCCCGGTTACGAGTGGGCGCTGGAGCGCGGCAAGCACGCGCTGCGCGGCATGCCTGTCGTCGGGGAGTTCTGCTACCAGTGCATGCACAGCATCAAGGCCGGCATCAAGGACGCGATCGCCCCGCAGGCGCTGTTCACCGATCTGGGCCTGAAGTACGTCGGTCCGATCGACGGTCATGACGAGCACGCGGTGGAGGCAGCGCTGCGGCACGCCCGGGGCTTCAATGCGCCGGTCATCGTGCACGTCGTCACCCGTAAGGGCATGGGCTACGCGCACGCGGAGAACGACGAGGCCGAGCAGATGCACTCGACCGGGATCATCAACCCGTACACCGGTCGCGCCACCGCGGAGTCGGCGCCGGGCTGGACCGCGGTGTTCACGGACGAGCTGATCAAGCAGGCCGCCAAGCGGCGCGACATCGTCGCGATCACCGCGGCCATGCCGGGACCGACCGGTTTGTCCGCGTTCCGGCAGCGGTTCCCGGACCGGTTCTTCGACGTCGGCATCGCCGAGCAGCACGCGATGACCTCGGCGGCCGGCCTGGCGATGGGTGGCATGCACCCGGTGGTCGCCATCTACTCGACGTTCCTGAACCGGGCGTTCGACCAGATCATGATGGATGTGGCGCTGCACAAGCTGCCCGTCACGATGGTGTTGGACCGCGCGGGGGTCACCGGCAACGACGGCGCCAGCCACAACGGCGTGTGGGATATGTCGATGCTGGGCATCGTCCCCGGTATCCGGGTCGCCGCACCGCGCGACGCAGCCCGGCTGCGTGAGGAACTGGTCGAAGCGTTGGCCGTGACTGACGGGCCTACTGCCGTACGGTTCCCGAAAGGTGCTGTCGGCGAAGACATTCCAGCTTTGCGACGGCAGCATGGGGTGGACGTCCTGACGGTTCCTGAAGACGGCCTGTCCGACGACGTGCTGCTGGTGGCGATCGGGTCGTTCGTGCCCATGGCGTTGTCCGTCGCCGGGCGGCTGCGTAAGCAGGGCATCGGTGTCACCGTGGTCGACCCCCGCTGGGTGCTGCCCGTCCCGGCCGCGATCGGCGATCTTGCGAAGGCGCACAAACTCGTGGTCACGCTCGAGGACAACGGCGTGGCCGGCGGCATCGGCTCGGCGGTGTCGGCGTCGTTGCGCCGCGCCGAAATCGATGTGCCGTGCCGCGATGTCGGGGTGCCACAGGAGTTTCTGGAGCACGCCACCCGCAGCGAGGCGCTGACCGACGTCGGATTGACCGATCAGCACATCGCCCGCCAGGTGACCGGCTGGGTGGCCGCCCTCGGCAGCTCGGTCGAGATTTCCTCTCAATAGCCCATAGCCGCGAGCGGCCGTGTCTGTACGCTCAAACGCGGTGTGTTGCGGGCATTTTGGGGCCGCTCGCGGGCGGTGAGGGGGACGGTTATGGGTGAAGTGGGCGGCGTGCGGATCAGCCCGGCGGTTCCGATCCTGCGCATGTTCGACGCCGACGCCACGCTCGACTTCTATTGCAATTACTTGGGTTTCACCAAGGACTGGGAGCATCGCTTCGAGCCTGGGTTCCCGCTGTACGTGCAGGTGAGCCGGTCCGACATGACCCTCCACCTGTCCGAGCACTACGGCGACGGCAGCCCGAACACGGCGCTGTGGATCCCGGTCGACGATGTCGCGGCGTTGCAGGCCTAGCTGATCGCCAAGCAGCACGGCTATTCGCGTCCCGGGATCGAATACGACGGGCCCGGCGGTCCGACGATGACGGTCACGGACCCGTCGGGAAACCACCTGCGGTTCGCGCAACCGGAGGATGACTGAGGGTGTCGGTCCTGCCTGTTGCCGGTCGGCGAATCAGGTGCGCCACATCAGTATCTCAGTGAGGTACAGGCAGTCGTCTCATCCAAATCGTCCGGAAAGTCGGTATCCACACGGCTGGAGATGCCGCGCCATCGCTTGAGTCGATTGAAGCCGCGTTCGACAGTCTTGCGCAGCAGGTACAGCCCGCCGTCGAAGGCCGGAGGCCGGCCCCAGCAGATCTGGTCCGTCAGCCACTTCCACACACGCGGTCGAGTACGTCGTCGTCCGATTTGGACTTGCGCTAGTCCTCGGCCTCGCGATCGACCTTGCCCCTGATCTCCACGTACGCCTGGGCTAGAGCAGTGATCTTCTCCACGGACGACGACGGCGTCTGTGGCAGCGCCGCGTCGACGCCGTACAGCTTGGCTGCGATACGGCTCCGGACGTCGTCGCGCTTCTCGGCGAGGCGTGCCCGCACGCGATCGTCGTGCAGGGACTGATCGATCTCTTCAGCCTTTTCGGCGGACATCCGGAGGTCTTTGACCCGGTCACGGGACTGGGACTCCAGCTGGCGGACTTTTGTCCGGGCGTCATCCAGGATCGCCATATCCACAGAGCCGGGATCGGCGAGGTCACTGAGCTCTTTGATCAGGTCGTTGAGTTCTCTTGTGGCTCGGATATTTTCGCGGATGGCCGCCAGATCGCCCGTGAAGTCGAGGTCCTGTGGGTTGCCCAGCCAGCCGCCCGTTGCGGCTTCGGAGCGCTTGATCCGATCGATGGCTGCCTGCGCCTCGTCGAGCATGGCGACCCCGTTGACTCCGAACTCCTCGGTAAGTCGGGCACGTTCGATTTCTTGCGGTGACGGTTCGCGCGCAGTCATGGAGTTGGCCCGACCGCCGATCACGCTGTGCGTGATCAACAACCCGATGGCTGCTATGCCCAGGGCGGGCACGAGTGCGATGCCCTCCGTCGCGATGCCTACCGCGACCACCATGACGACGGACAGCAGCCAGGCCCGTGCCATGGCCGAGATGCGGCTGCTAGATGGTTGGGCCGGCGTCTTCCGGTCCGCCGCGGACGTGAAGGCCGCCCCGAGCGCGGTGCCTCCGAGAACCATGATGACGGCGAGGATGACTGCGACGACCGCGAGCATTAGGAGGAGCCGAATCATCCCGATGTCCTTCTGTGGTTGATTCTGTCAATCGTAGTTCGGCGGCCAACATGACTGGTTGACGCTGCGCCGGCAGCATCATGTCGTCCGCACGCATACGCTCAACTCATGCACGCTGAACTCGAGGACTGGAAGTCAGCTGGGCAGTACTTCGACTACCTGGGGTTCCAGATTTTCTATCGGCACGACGGCCTGGAGCCCGGCACGGGGCCGGTCTTGCTGCTCATCCACGGGTACCCGTTCAATTCCTGGGACTGGTCGCTGATCTGGCCGACCCTCACGGAGAAGTTCACCGTGATCGCGCCGGACATGATCGGCATGGGCTTCTCTGACAAGCCGACCGCATACCAATACTCGGTACCCGATCACGCCGATATTCACGAAGCGCTGCTGGCACACCTCGGGGTCGGGTCGGCGCACATCCTGGCCCACGACCTGGGCGACTCGGTCGGGCAGGAACTGTTGGCCCGCAACCAGTTCGGCGATCAGGTGTACGGCACACTGAACATTGAATCGATCACGTGGCTCAACGGCGGGCTGTTCAACGAGGCGTATACGCCGCGACTCCTCCAGAAGGCGCTGTCGCGAACCCCATTGGGCGACATCATCAGTCCGCTGCAGGGCACTGCGTTGTCTCGGCGACTGGCCGACCCGACCATCAACGAGATGTTCGGGGTCAACACCAAGCCGTCACGGGAGCTGATGGACAAGTTCCACGAGATCCTGGACTACAACGACGGTAAGCGGGTGATGCACCAGGTCGGCCGCTTCATCAACGACCGCTACACCTACCGCAACCGCTGGGTGCGGGCGATGCGGGAGACTGCGGTGCCGATGCGGCTGATCGACGGTCCGTCCGACCCCAACTCCGGCGCGCACATGGCGGCCCGCTACCGCGAGGTCATCCCCAATCCGGACGTGGTGATGCTGGCCGGCGACATCGCACACTGGCCGCAGATCGAGGCACCCGACGCGGTTTTGGCGCACTTTCTGGAGTTCGTGACGCCGCGGCTGTGGCGGCCGCTCACCTCGCGTTGATCCTGCGGCGAGGGCGTTGACTACTCGCACTTTTGCGCCCGCAACGCAGGCTCAACTGGTTCACTTGCCGTATGCGGTGCAACAGGCCGGGCGCAGTGGCGCTGCTCGGCGCCGTGCTGATCGGTGGCTGCAATGCGGGCAAACCGATCGTTACTTCGATCGTGTTCGACGGAGCGTGCGTCAGCTCACCTCGAATTGACGCTGCGCTGACGGCGTCGGCTACTCGCACTTTCTCGCCCACCCGCACTTTTGCGCCGTAGGCGCAGAGTCAACGCAGGGCAGCAACCAGCACCGGGCCGCACAGCTCCCGCTGCCAGGGTCGGGCGCCAGCGGCCGCCAAGAACTCTTCGACGGCCGCCTCGACGTCAGCGGCGGGCTGCCAGTCCCAGCACAACCGGCGCACCGTTTCCGGTGTCAGCAGGTTCTCCGCCGGCACCGAAACCCGTTCGGACAGTTCGGAAAGCCCGGCCCTGGCAGCCTCCAGCCGGGCAAACGCCTCGGGCTTGCGGCGGGACCATCGCGCAGGCGGCGGCAGCCCATTGGACGGCTCGCTCGCCGGCGGCTCGGCCACGCGGGCGCGCGCTAACGCATCCAGCCACACCTGAGCGCTGCGCTTCTGCCGAGACCCGCCGAAAATCGGTAGCGCCGTGAGCTTTTCGACGGTATCGGGATTGGCCACCGCGGCGGCGATGATCGCCGAGTCGGGCAGGATGCGGCCCGGCGCGATGTCGCGACGCTGCGCGATCGCATCGCGGGTCTGCCACAGTTCGCGCACCGCGGCCAGCGTCTGGCCGTTGCGCACCTTGTGGATGCCCGAGGTGCGTCGCCAGCGGTCCCGCCGGGTCGGCAGTGCCTCGTAGGTCCGCAGATGTTCGAATTCCTGTGCGGCCCAATCGCTTTTACCCTGCGACTCCAACTCTGCGGCAATCGCGGCCCGCAGTTCGATCAGCACCTCGACGTCCAGCGCCGCGTAGTTCAGCCAGTCTGCGGGCAGCGGGCGCTTGGACCAGTCGGCCGCACCGTGGCCTTTCTTCAGGCCCAACCCCAGCATCCGCTGCACCATCGCAGCCAGGTTGACGCGGTCGAAACCGGCCAGCCGGCTGGCCAATTCGGTGTCGTACAGCGACGGCGGCGTCATACCCAATTCGGCCAGGCACGGCAGATCCTGGTCTGCCGCGTGCAGGATCCACTCGTCGGAATTGAGCACCGCGGCCACCGGCGCCAGCGCCTCGAGAGAGTCGATGCCGTGGCTGACCGGATCGATCAATACCGTGCCCGCACCGGCCCGGCGGATCTGCACCAGGTATGCCCGGTTGGAATAGCGGAAGCCGGACGCTCGCTCCGCATCGACCGCGAAAGCACCTTGCCCACCCGCCAATTGCTCTGCGGCACGGGCGATATCGCTGGCATACACCGCGACCGCCGGTACGCCTTCGGCGGGCGCCAGCAGGGGAGTTGCCTCGGGTTCAGTATCACCTGACCCGACGTCAGAGTCGTCAGTCATACGGTCACGCGCGAGTGCGCGAACTCAGATCCGTCACCCCGGCGGGTGGCAGTCCAGCGGCATGCTCGAGAACCTCACAGAACGCTTGTACGTGCGGTCCCAATTCCAGTGAGAGGGCGGTCCAGGACGCCCGCAGCTCCAGCTGATGGGCGCGGGGCGGGCCCGAGATGTCGCCATAGCGCACCGATGTGGTCGCGGTGACGGTGCCGCCGAGTGCGGTGACACCATCGGCGTGCGACTCCAGGGCGTCGACCAGCCAGCTCCACGCCACTTCGGGTAACAACGGGTCGACGGCCTCCGTCGGGTCCAGGTCAGCCTGGATGTAGGCGACCAGGCGCATGGTGCCGTCCCACGCTTCGGCGCCTTCCGGGTCGTGCAAGAGGATCAGCCGCCCGAAGGCGTCTCCCTCCGAGCTCTCCGGGACGACGGTGGCGTCGGGGTGACGCACCTCGGCGCCCAGCGCGTAGCTGAAAGGGGCCAGCCGCTGCGGCGGACGGATCGGACCGAGTTCGATCTCCTGGCGCACAGTGGCGGCGTTCATCGCCGCAACAGCGGTGCGGAACTGGTCCGGCTCGGCGGAGGTCACATTCTGGGACGCTAGCCCGATCGGGCCGGTGGCGTAAGCAGGCGCGCCGATAGCCCCACATTTGGCGGTGCGGCAGGGTATAAGCCGCCGATCCGGGCATGGCAGCATTGATACCGATGAGCACCCGTCGTGAACTGCCTGAATCGTCCTACCTGGCTGCTGCCAGCGGTCGCACACCGGACCGGACCCCGGTGTGGATGATGCGACAGGCCGGCCGGTCGTTGCCGGAATACCGCGCGCTGCGCGCCACCCACACCATGCTTTCGGCATGCTTCAATCCGGAGCTGGTCTGCGAGATCACCCTGCAGCCGGTGCGCCGGCACGGGGTGGACGCGGCGATCCTGTTCTCCGACATCGTGGTGCCCTTGAAGGCTGCCGGTATCGACCTGGACATCGTCCCCGACGTCGGTCCGGTGATCGCCAACCCGATCCGCACCGCGGCCGATGTCGACGCGATGAAGCCGCTGGAGCAGCAGCAGGTTGCGCCGGTGGCTGAGGCGGTCTCCCTGCTCACCACGGCACTGGGCGACGTGCCGTTGATCGGGTTCGCCGGAGCGCCGTTCACCCTGGCCTCGTACCTGGTGGAGGGCGGCCCCAGCCGGAACCACGAGCGGACCAAGGCGATGATGCTCGGCGAATCGGCGACGTGGCACGCCCTGATGGCCAAGCTGACCGACCTGACCATCGAGTTTCTCCGGGCCCAGCTGACGGCTGGCGTCGACGCGATCCAGTTGTTCGACTCGTGGGCCGGCACCCTGTCGCTGGCCGACTACCGCAGTTACGTGCTGCCGTACAGCTCGCGGGTGTTCGCGGCCCTGAAGGACGAAGGCGTACCCATGACGCACTTCGGGGTCGGCACCGCCGAACTGCTGGGCGCGATGGGTGAGGCCGGCGCGACGGTGGTCGGGGTCGACTGGAGGACCAACCTCGCCGACGCCGCGGGCCGCGTCGGCCCCGGAAAGGCCTTGCAGGGCAACCTCGATCCGGTGGTGCTGCTGGCCGGCTGGCCGGTGGTCGAGCCGGCCGTCCGCCAGGTCGTCGCGGACGGGCGGCGGGCCATCGAGGCCGGCGCCACCGGACACATCTTCAACTTGGGACACGGCGTGCTGCCGGCCACCGATCCCGGAGTGGTCACCGAAGCGGTGGCGCTGGTGCATTCATTGTGATGAACCGGCCGGCGAAGACGTACTGCGTTGTCGGCGGCGGTATTTCCGGTCTGGTCGCGGCGTACCGGCTGCGCCAGGCGGCAGGTGCCGACGCCCGGATCACCGTGTTCGACCCGGCCGACCGGCTGGGAGGCGCGCTGCGCACCGAGCGGATCGCCGGCCAACCGATGGACGTCGGCGCCGAGGCCTTTGTGGCGCGCCGGCCCGAGGTCACCGCGCTGCTGGCCGAACTGGGCATCAGGCAGATCGGCACCACCGGGGTGCGGCCGCTGATCTGTAGTGGGGGCAGGTTGCACCCAATGCCGGATGGCACTGTGCAAGGCATTCCGGGCCCCTCGGCCGTACTGCGGGGTCTGGTCGACGACGCCACCCTGGCGCAGATCGCGGGGGAGCCGACCCGACCGCTGCGCTGGCAGCGCGACAGCGACCCAACCGTCGCGCAATTGGTCGGTGACCGGTTCGGCGACCAGGTGGTGGCGCGGTCAGTTGATCCGCTGCTGGCCGGGGTGTACGCCGGTTCGGCCAAGACCATCGGCATCCGCTCGGCGGTACCCGCGCTGGCCGCTGCGCTGGATCGGGGTGCCCCGAGCCTCACCGCCGCCGTCGCCTCGGTGCTGGCGGCCGCACCTCCGACGAGCTCATCGGTGTTCGGCGCCGTCGACGGTGGCTACAGCGTCCTGGTTGACGAGTTGGTCCGGCGCACCGGCGCGCAGTGGGCGCAGGTGTCGATCGATGGCCTGGCCCACGCAGGCCAGGGCTGGCA
>JARLGS010000388.1 GCA_031292695.1 Mycobacterium sp.
CCACGATCAGCCGCAGCTTCGAGATCAAGGACTTCAAATCGGGTGCGGCCCGCATGGCGATCGAGGCGGACGTACCGATCGTCCCGCACATCATCTGGGGTGCCCAGCGGATCTGGACCAAGGGCCATCCGCGCAATATGCGCCGTCCCAAGGTGCCCATCGCGATTCACGTGGGTGAACCGATCTACCCGACGCTGCCCCCGGCCGAGCTGACCGCGCTGTTGCACGCCCGCATGCAGCACCTGCTGTCCGAGGTCCAGGACATGTACGGGCCGTATCCGGAGGGCGAGTTCTGGGTGCCGCGCCGGTTGGGTGGCGCGGCGCCTACGCTGGCCGAGGCCGACCAGATGGATCTCGATGAAGCCAGGGAGAAAGCGGCCCGTCGTGCCCGTGAGGCGGAAGGGGCACCGGAGTAGCACCATGGAGCCCGTCTGCCGCGGCCTTGAGATAGCGGCCAAGGCGATGGTTGCCGCCACCGGAACCCGAATCACCTATGAAGGGCTGGAACACATTCCGGTCATCATCCGGGTCGGTGCGCCGCTCGAGCCGAGCGGTCCGGTGGACGACCTGATGACAACGCACCCGGAGGGCGCCTACTGGGTGCCGCGGCGGCTGGGTGGTGGTACGCCGACGGTGGAGGAGACCGAAGTGCTGGAGAAGGCCGAACGGGCCCATCGCGATACCGGGGGCCGGTGATGCTGCCTGCCCTGATCGCCAGTGATGTCGATGGCACTCTGCTCGACGAACGGGAGCGGGTGACACCCCGGACCCGGGCCGCGGTGCAGGCCGCAGTCTCGGCCGGCGCCCACTTCGTGTTGGCCACCGGCCGGCCGCCGCGCTGGATCCCGCCGGTGGTGGAGGCCCTTGGGCTGGCGCCGATATCGGTGTGCGCCAACGGTGCGGTGATCTATAACGCCGCGACGGATCGGATCGTGTCCGCGCGCACCTTGTCCCCGGATGTGTTGGGCGAGTTGGCCGAGGTGGCCACCCGAGTGATCCCGGGAGTCGGGCTGGCTGTCGAACGGGTGGGCCGCACCGCGCTCGACGAATCGATCCCGCAGTTCGCGAGTTCACCGGGTTACGAGCATGCCTGGCACAACCCGGACAACACCGAGGTGTCCGTCGAGGAGATGCTCAGTATGCCCGCGGTCAAGCTGCTGATCCGCAAGTCCGGAGCGCACAGTGCCGACCTGGCGGCCGCGCTGGCCCCGCACGTGGGCATCGCGGGTGACCTGACGTATTCGACGAACAACGGGCTGATCGAAGTGGTGCCGCTTGGTATCAGCAAGGCCACCGGCGTGGCCGAGATCATCCGGCCGCTCGGGATCACCGCCGACGACGTGGTGACCTTCGGCGACATGCCCAACGACATCCCGATGCTGTCCTGGGCCGGGCTGGGGGTGGCGATGGGCAATGCGCACCCCGAGGCCCTGGCGGCGGCCGACGAGGTCACCACGTCCAACGACGACGACGGGGTGGCTCGGGTGCTCGAACGCTGGTGGCTCTAGCTCTGCACGTCGATCCGGCTGAAGCGCTCCAGCTGCACCGGCTCCTGCTTCGGCGGTGGCGGAAGTTCTTGGGGCACACCGTCGATGACGCGGGTGACGGTACCGTTCTCCCGGTCGAAGTTGAGGGTGCCGTGCTGGAAGTTCTGCACGATCCATTGCGGTTCCTGGATCTCCCCGCTGGTCGGCAGGCCGAGCGCGCTGCGTTCGAAACCTAGTGCGCCCCAGGCGTCGTAGAGAGCTCCGGTGAGGGGCTGGGCCCCGGTGGCCGGCGACCAGTACATGGCACCGTGGTCGAAGGTCGCGTACCGGGTGGCACCGTCGGCAGCGGCCTCCGGTGAGGTGGCGACGCCGAGTGCGCCGGCCGAGCCGCCCATCGCCTGCCACTTGTCGTAAATCGCGCCGCCGCGCAGCATCTCCATGGCGCTGAGGGCACCAGGCGGTGCGGTGACAGACGCGGCGATATCGCGCAATTCACCCATGGCGGCGTAGGCGGCGTTGCCCGGGCAGTCGGTGTTGCCGACGTCGCGGTGGGTGAAGATGGTCGGCAGGTTGGGTGTCGCGCCTGCGGGGAAATGGGTGAATCCGCCGCCCGCCGAGGTCAGCGTCACGTTGCCCAGGGGATTGACGTGGTCCAGGCTCAGCCGCCAGCCGATCAGCCGGCCGGTGGTGCGCAACTGGATCGGGGTGGGTGGCACGGTGTCGAAGTTGCCGAGCATGGCCACACCCCAGGTGCCGACGTTGAAACCGCCGGTGTGGGAACCCTCGACGGGTTTGGTGATACCGCCGAACCGGCCTTCGAAGACCTGGCCGTATTTGTCGACCAAGGCGTTGTAGGCGATGTCGCACCAGCCGAGTTCGCGGGTGTGGTACTCGTAAATCGACCGGACGATGCCCGCGGAGTCCTCCGGGGCGTAATCGTTGCTGCCGGCAGTGTGGTGCACGACAGCCGCGCGTACGCCCTGGTCGTACACCGGGTTTCCGCACCGGATGCCTTCGTTCGCGCCCCACTGGGCACGGGAGATGATGTTGGGCGGCTGGTTCGGGGCCGACACTGCGGTTGGCGGTTGGAGCTGGGTGTCCGCCGGCGCCTTGGGCGGGCTGATCAGTACCGCTTTCATGCTTGTGCCCAGGGGCTTTTCGACGTCGACGGGCCGGTAGCCGAGTCCAGGACCCTGTGGTTTGGCGGCATTCGGCGGCGTGGCGGCGGCGCCGGTAGGCCGGGTCACCGCGATCTGGACGGTGTTGGTGCGGCCGACGAAAACCGGCTCGGTGCCGTGCGTGGTGGCGTCCGCGGGACCGACGCCGTCGGGCGCCTCGACTACGTACCAGGGCCCCCAGGAACCGTCGGGCCGTTGTGCCCGGACCCGGGCCGAGGTGCCGGTGAAATCCGATGCGGTTAGCGCGACCAGTGAGAACGGGGTGTCCTGGTGGATTTCTCGGACGGTGTCGCCGCCGCCGACGCCGGCCAGTGGCTGTTCGTGGAGTTGAGGTGCCGCCGGTTGGCCCGCCGGGTCGTCGGTCAGGCCGAGGAGGCTGGGGACGCCGCTGATGGCCATCGGCAGCATCACCACCGTTGCCGCCACGGCGGACAACAGGATCGACGGTGCGGGGCGACGGGGCGGCACGAGGCGAATGTTACGTATGTGTCAGGTGTTGCCAGTGTTTCGACACGGGTTACCAGGCTGTCAATTCGCTGCGATACCGCAACGGCACCGCAGAGCCGAAGGGGAGGCTTCTGCGGTGCCGTCTTGGTGCGGGACTGTTTAGTTGTGGTCGCCGGCGAGCCGTCAGTTACATCTGAAGCGTCAGGCGAGAGGTGCGGCCACCGCGGGTGCGGCGGCAGCGGCTGCGGCGGGTGCCGCGGCACCCGACTTCACCGCCGACATGATGGCCGGCATGACCATGCCCTTGAGCAGGTCGATCGCCTGCGTGGCGCCCAGCTGGTTGGCAGCGCTGGTCAGATCGCTGACCAGGCCGCCGCCGCCGGAGCCGCCGCCCAGGCCCTCACCGCCGCCACCGAGGCCGACTGACGGGTCGCCCAGGATCGGGTAGGTGCCCGGAGAACCGCCCAGGCCCTGGCCGGGGCCCAGCCCCAGGCCGGCGTTCGGGTCGGTCATCGGCATACCGGCGCCACCGAGCCCGGCCGGGCTGGCGCCGAGATACGGCGTGGTCAGGCCGGGGGTGCTCAAGCTGGGCGTGGTCAGGCCCGGGGTGCTCAAGCTGGGCGTAGTCAGGCCCGGGGTGCTCAAGCTGGGCGTAGTCAGGCCCGGCGTGCTGAGGCTCGGGGTGGTCAGTCCCGGGGTGCTCGCGCTGGGGCTGGTAGCGCCGAGTCCGGCCGGCGGGGTGAGGCCGGGTGCGGTCAGGCCGGGTGCGGTCAGGCCGGTGGGCGGGGTCAGGCCCGGCGAAGTGAGGCCGGCCGGCGAGGTCAGGCCCGCGGGCGGGGTCAGGCCGGGCGAGCCAAGACCCGGCGTCAGGCCAGGGCTGCTCAGTCCGGTCAGCGGCGAGCTCTGGCCGGCGCCACCCATGAGGTTCGGCAGGTTGACGCCGAACTGGGACAGGCCCTGGGACAGTGCGGACATCACTTCATTCGGCAGGTCGGTGACCAGCGCAGCTTGGACGAATTCCCGATGTTGCGGAGCAGGATCCGCCGGGGTCATCTCGGCGACCGCCACGAGTGCGATCGGACTTGCGACGGCCACGGCGGCGACTGCGCTCATGGCTGTCGAGAGCTTGCGTCGACGTCGGTTCGGCACGGAAGTCTCCTCAATCATGTGGATCACATGCGGCCATGACTGGCGCATGTTCGGTGTGGGTGGCGAATATCTCGGCCGGCTTGCCGAGCTGTCAGCACCGACGTAATCGATGGTAAGGCTGTGACTCATGGGACTGGAGTGACGATGCGGAATCGTGAGCGAATTGCGACCAGCTTGCGCACTGGCCGGCTGTCGGCCCAGTTCGGCGGGCCGACCGGGTGTTTTCGGGCCGAATGGCGTCAGTCGGATACCCTAAGTGCCGATGACCTCCGCTGATTCCCGGGGCGCTGTGACCCAGTCCTCCGGCCCTTATGACCTCATCGTCGTCGGCTCCGGATTCTTCGGACTGACGATTGCCGAGCGCGTGGCCACCCAACTCGACAAGCGGGTTCTGGTCGTCGAGCGCCGGTCTCACCTCGGCGGCAACGCCTACTCCGAACCGGAGCCGCAAACCGGGATCGAGGTGCACAAGTACGGCGCCCACCTGTTCCACACCTCGAACAAGCGGGTGTGGGACTACGTGCGCCAGTTCACCGACTTCACCGGCTACCAGCACCGCGTCTTCGCGCTGTACAACGGCCAGTCCTACCAGTTCCCGCTGGGCCTCGGCCTGGTCTCGCAGTTCTTCGGCCGGTACTTCAGCCCGGGCGAGGCCCGCGCCCTGATCGCCGAGCAGTCCGCCGAGATCAACACCGAGGACGCCCAGAACCTCGAAGAGAAGGCGATCTCCCTGATCGGACGGCCGCTGTACGAGGCGTTCGTCAAGGGCTACACCGCCAAGCAGTGGCAGACGGACCCCAAGGAACTGCCGGCGTCCATCATCAACCGGCTGCCCGTTCGCTACACCTTCGACAACCGCTACTTCAACGACACCTACGAGGGCCTGCCCGTCGACGGCTACACCGCGTGGCTGCAGAACATGGCCACCGACGACCGCATCGAGGTGCGGCTCGACACCGACTGGTTTGGCGTGCAGGACGGCTTGCGTGCCGAAAGCCCTGACGCCCCGGTGGTGTACACCGGGCCGCTGGACCGCTACTTCGGCTACTCAGAGGGCCGGTTGGGCTGGCGCACACTCGATTTCGAGCTCGAAGTGCTGCCCACCGGGGATTTCCAGGGCACTCCCGTGATGAACTACAACGACCCCGAGGTGCCGTTCACCCGCATCCATGAGTTCCGGCACTTCCACCCGGAACGCGACTACCCGACCGACAAGACCGTGATCATGCGGGAGTTCTCGCGCTTCGCCGACGATGACGATGAGCCGTACTACCCGATCAACACCGATGCCGACCGCGCCACCCTGGCCGCGTACCGCGCCCGGGCCAAGTCGGAAACCGACGAGAACCGGGTGCTGTTCGGGGGCCGGCTCGGCACTTACCAATACCTCGATATGCACATGGCCATCGCCAGTGCGCTGAACATGTACGACAACGTCCTGGCTCCGCACCTGCGTGACGGCGCGGAGCTCGGCGACGCCGGTACAGAAAGTAGCTGAAGACAATGAGCGACATTCCGTCCGGCGCCCTGGCGTCGGGACAGTCCCGTGCAGTGAGCCTGCTGTCGAGGGTCATCCTGCCCCGGCCGGGTGAGCCTCTCGATGTCCGCAAGCTCTATATCGAGGAGTCGGCCACCAACGCCCGGCGGGCCCATGCCCCGAACCGCACCACACTGGAAATCGGTGCGGAGTCCGAGGTTTCGTTCGCCACCTACTTCAACGCGTTCCCGGCGAGCTACTGGCGGCGCTGGTCCACGCTGCCCTCGGTGGTGTTGCGGGTCGAGCTGACCGGCAGCGCGCGAGTGGACCTCTACCGGTCCAAGGCCACCGGTGCGCGAATCACCGTGGGCGGCAGCGAGATCGCCAGCGGTGCTGACGGTTTGCCGGCGGAGGTCGAATTCGAGATCGGCCTGGAGCCGTTCGAGGACGGCGGCTGGATCTGGTTCGACGTCACCACCGACACCGCAGTGACCGTGCACAACGCCGGGTGGTACGCCCCGGTGGAAGCGCCTGGACGGGCGAACGTCACGATCGGTATCCCGACCTTCAACCGCCCGTCCGACTGCGTCAATGCGCTGGCGGCGCTCACTTCAGATCCGTTGGTGGACAGCGTCATCGGTGCGGTCATCGTGTCCGACCAGGGCACCAACAAGGTACGGGACCATCCGGACTTCGCTGCGGCTGCCGCCCCGTTGGCAGACCGGTTGACCATCCACAATCAGCCGAACCTCGGCGGCTCCGGTGGCTACAGCCGGGTGATGTACGAGGCGCTGAAACACACTGACTGCGAACAGATTCTGTTCATGGACGACGACATCCGGGTCGAGCCGGACTCGGTCCTGCGGGCGCTGGCACTGAACCGGTTCGCCAAGACACCGACCCTGGTCGGCGGTCAGATGCTCAACTTGCAAGAGCCCTCGCACCTGCACGTCATGGGCGAGATGGTGGATTCGGCCAACTTCATGTGGACCCACGCCATCAACGCCGAGTACGACCACAACTTCGCGAAGTATCCGCTGAGTGCCGAGGACGAGCCGCGCAGCAAGCTGCTGCATCGGCGCATCGACGTCGACTACAACGGCTGGTGGATGTGCATGATCCCCCGGTCGGTGGCCGAGGAACTGGGTCAGCCGCTGCCGCTGTTCATCAAGTGGGACGACGCGGATTACGGCCTGCGGGCCGCAGACCACGGGTACCCGACCGTGACCCTGCCCGGCGCGGCGATCTGGCACATGGCGTGGAGCGACAAGGACGACGCCATCGACTGGCAGGCGTACTTCCACCTGCGCAACCGCCTCGTCGTGGCGGCCCTGCACTGGGATGGCAACGTCCGTGGCCTGCTCGCGAGCCACCTGAAGGCGACCTTCAAACACCTTCTGTGCCTTGAGTATTCAACGGTGGCTATCCAGAACCGGGCCATGGACGACTTCCTCGCCGGGCCCGAGCACATCTTCTCCATCCTGGAGTCGGCGCTGCCCGAGGTACGCGCGATGCGCGCGGAGTACCCGGATGCGGTGGTGCTGGAGAGCGCGACCGCGCTGCCCGCGCCGTCGGACAAGCGTTGGCGCCGGACGGTGAAGATTCCCACCAGCCTGCCGTCGATTGCGTACCGGTTGGCCCGCGGAGTGGTGCACCAGCTCACGCCGCACGATCCCGAGCACCACGTCCGCCCGCAGATCAACGTCGCCACCCAGGATGCGCGGTGGTTCTCGTTGTGCCGCGTCGACGGTGTCACTGTGACCACCGCGGACGGCCGTGGGGTGGTCTACCGGCAGCGCGACCGCGCCAAGATGTTCGAGTTGCTGCGTGAGTCGGTGACCCGCCAGGTGCAGTTGGCCCGCAAGTTCAACCGCATGCGGCGGGTGTACCGGAACGCGTTGCCGGTGCTGTCCAGCCAGGAGAAGTGGGAGACTGTGCTGTTGACGTCCCAGACCGAATCGGCCGGCGCCAGGTGAACCCTGAACCGAACGCCGAACCCGGCGTCGAATCCGCAACCGACATCCCACGCGGCGAGGACGCCGTCCTGGTCGCGGTCCAGTCGGTGCTGACCGGCCGGCCGGGTGTGCTCACCGGTGCCCGCGTGCTGTCGTACTTCGGCGAACACAGCCTGGGCTGGTTCGCGATCGCGGGGCTGGGCGCGCTGTTGCAGCCGCAGCGCCGCCGGGCCTGGGTGACGGCCGGGGTCGGCACCTTCGTGGCGCATGCCGCGGCGGTGCTGATCAAGCGGGTGGTCAAGCGGGAACGTCCGCAGCATCCCGCGATCGCTGTAAATGTCGCCACGCCGAGTCGGCTGAGTTTCCCGTCGGCGCATGCGACGTCCACCGCCGCGGCCGCGATCCTGCTGGGTCGGGCCACTGGCTTGCCCCTGCCCTGGTTCTTGGTACCACCAATGGCGGTGTCGCGCTTGGTTCTTGGCGTGCACTACCCAAGTGATGTGCTGACCGGTGTCGTGGTGGGAACCGTGGTCGCCAAGTCGGTCGGCGCGATTTCCGATCGAGGAGCTGAGACGGACGCATGAGCGAACAGACGCAGGAACTGGGGCCGCCGAAGAACCTGGCCAGTGGCATCGTCAAGGCGCTGCGGCCGCGGCAGTGGGTGAAGAACGTCCTGGTGTTGGCAGCCCCGCTGGCCTCGCTTGGCTCGCAGGGACACTCGTACAGCTATCCGGAGGTGCTCAAGGACGTCGGCGTCGCGTTCGTGGTGTTCTGCCTGGCCGCGTCATGTATCTACCTGATTAACGATGCCCGTGACGTCGAGGCCGACCGCGTCCACCCGACCAAGCAGTACCGGCCGATCGCCGCCGGTGTGGTTTCGGTGCAGCTGGCCTACAGCCTGTCCGTCGTCCTCGGTGTGGTCTCGCTGGCTATTTCGTGGTGGCTCACGCCGAATCTGGCGTTGGTCATGGGCATTTATCTGGCGACCCAGCTGGCCTATTGTTTTGGCTTGAAACATCAAGCGGTGCTGGACATCTGCATCAACTCGTCGGGATTCCTGATCCGCGCCATCGCCGGTGGTGTGGCCGCCGGAATCCCGTTGTCCAAGTGGTTCCTGCTGGTATTTGCTTTTGGCTCGCTGTTCATGTCGGCCGGAAAGCGTTACGCCGAACTGCAATTGGCGGAGCGTACCGGCGCCAAGATCCGTAAGGCGCTGGAGTCCTACACCGGCAGCTACCTGCGATTCGTCTGGACGCTGTCGGCCACTGCCGTGGTGCTCTGCTACGGCATGTGGGCCTTCGAGGGCAACAAGGGTCCCTGGTTCGCGGTGTCGATGGTGCCGTTCACCATCGCGATCCTGCGCTACGCCGTCGACGTCGACAGCGGTGCGGCTGGCGAGCCTGAGGAAATCGTGCTGAACGACCGGGTCCTGCAACTGCTGGGCCTGTCCCTGATCGCGTCTCTCGGCGCCGCAATTCTGCCCGGGCTGATCCGGTGAGTGACGCGCCCGCACAGCCGTCGCTGCGCGGGCCGGTCTTCCCGTATGGCCGGGCCGCCCGCATCAGCCTGTGGCTGAGCGTCGTGGTGTGTGCGGTCCTGTTCGGCTGGGGCGCCTGGCAGCGCCGTTGGATCGCCGACGACGGACTCATCGTGCTGCGCACGGTGCGAAACCTGTTGGCCGGCAACGGTCCGGTATTCAACGTCGGCGAGCGCGTCGAATCCAACACGTCGACGTTGTGGACCTATCTGGTCACCGTCGGGGCGTGGATCGGCGGCTCGGTGCAGCTGGAGTACGTGGTTCTGGCCATGGCACTGACGCTGAGCGTGGCCGGCTTGGTTTTCATGATGCTCGGTACCGGCCGGTTGTACGCGCCCGGGCTCCGGGGCCGGCGTGCGCTGCTGGTGCCGGCCGGTGCGCTGGTCTACCTGGCGGTGCCGCCGGCCCGCGACTTCGCCACGTCCGGTCTGGAGAGCGGCCTGGTCATGGCGTATCTGGGCCTGCTGTGGTGGATGATGGTGTGCTGGTCGCAGGCGCTGCGGGCGTCCCGGGTCGACCCGAGACGCAGCCGCGACAGCAGCGAATCCGGCAAGACGGATGACAACGTGACCAGCGCCCGGTTCGACGGCGGATTGGCTTGCCTGGCGGGTCTTTCCGTGCTTGTGCGGCCTGAGTTGGCCTTGGTCGGTGGCGTGGCACTGGTGATGATGCTGGTGGCCGCCCGCGGCCGGCGCCGCCGGCTGGTGATCGTGGTGGCCGGCGGCTTGCTGCCGGTGGCCTACCAGATCTTCCGGATGGGTTATTACGGGTTGCTGGTGCCGATCACCGCGCTGGCCAAGGACGCCACCGGATCGAAATGGCCGCAGGGGCTGGTGTACCTGAGCAACTTCAATCGCCCGTACCTGCTGTGGATACCGGTGGTGCTGACTGCCGCCCTGGCGATTGTGTTGTTTGTCACACACAGTCGGCCGTGGTGGGGCCAGACCGTTCCGCGCGGCTACAGCACTTTGGCCCGTCGGGTCCAAAGCCCAACGGCCGTCGTGGTTTTCATGTTGGTCAGCGGACTGGTCCAGGGACTGTACTGGCTGCGTCAGGGTGGCGATTTCATGCACGGCCGGGTGCTGCTGGTGCCGCTGATGTGCCTGATGACTCCTGTTGCGGTGATTCCGATCGTGCTGCCGGACGGCGCCAACATCGCCCGCGAGGTCGGCTACGCGCTGGCCGGTACCACCTCGGCGTTGTGGCTGGCCATCGTCGGATGGTCGCTGTGGGCGGCCAACTCCCAAGGGCTCGGTTACGACGCAACCCGGGTGACCTACTCCGGCATCGTCGACGAGCGCCGGTTCTACTCGCAGGCGACCGGCCATGCCCATCCGCTGACGGCCGCCGACTATCTGGACTACCCGCGGATGCGGGCCGTGCTGGAGGCAATCGACAACACGCCGGTCGGAGCGCTGCTGCTGCCGTCGGGCAATTACGACCAGTGGGACGTGGTTCCGGCCATGCCGCCACCGGTGCCGGATCCGAAGTCGCCGCCACCGCCGAACTGGTTCGAAAAAGGGCCGCACACAGTCTTTTTCACCAACCTGGGCATGATGGGCATGAACCTGCCACTGGAAGTGCGGGTGATCGACCAGATCGGGTTGGCCAATCCGCTGGCCGCGCACACCGCGCGACTGGACGATGCGCGGATCGGCCACGACAAGGACCTGTTCCCGGACTGGGCCGTGGCCGAGGGGCCGTACCTGCGCAAGTACCCGTGGATTCCGACCTATCTGGATCAGGACTGGGTGGCGCAGGCCGCGGTGGCGCTCACCTGTCCCGAGACCGAGACGATGCTGAGCTCGGTGCGGGCTCCGATGGACGTCCGCCGGTTCATGTCAAATCTGGTACACGCGTTCGCATTCACCCGTTATCGGATCGATCGGGTTCCGTTGTACGAGCTGTATCGCTGCAAGCTCGATGTGCCTCCGAGGCTGTCGACCCCTTACACTGGCTTACCGGCTACTGGGCCGTAGCTTTGGCGCATTTGCGCTGACCTGGCCTGAAGCGTAGGTAACGCCGGCGGATCATGCGGCGATAACCACTCGGGCGCGTGTGCCCGGCCTGATCGTCACCTCAACGGCTGAGGCGGTGGTGGGGGTTGTCCAGACGCCGTCAATTTAAAGTGGATAGAGGAGCGGTATGAGTTTCGTTGGAAAGATGCGGCAGATGGCCAAGGCCATGCCGCGCCGGATGGCGGTTGCGGCGGTTGCCGCGGCAGCGCTGCCCGGTCTTGTCGGTGTTGTCGGTGAGTCGGCGACTGCAGGGGCTTTCTCGCGTCCCGGTCTGCCGGTCGAGTACCTGCAGGTGCCGTCCGCGGCGATGGGTCGCGACATCAAGATCCAGTTCCAGAGCGGTGGCCCGAACTCTCCGGCCGTCTACATGCTCGACGGTCTGCGTGCGCAGGACGACTTCAACGGCTGGGACATCAACACCGCGGCGTTCGAGTGGTATTACCAGTCGGGCCTGTCCATGGTGATGCCGGTCGGCGGTCAGTCCAGCTTCTACAGCGACTGGTACAAGCCGGCGTGCGGTAAGGCCGGTTGCTCCACCTACAAGTGGGAGACCTTCCTGACCTCGGAGCTGCCGACGTGGCTGCAGGCCAACCGTCAGGTCAAGCCCACCGGCGGCGCCGCGATCGGTCTGTCGATGGCTGGTTCGGCCGCGATGACCCTCGCGATCTACCACCCGCAGCAGTTCATCTACGCCGGCTCGATGTCGGGCTTCCTGAACCTGTCCGAGGGCTGGTGGCCGTTCCTGGTCAACGTCTCGATGGGTGACGCCGGTGGCTACAAGGCCGACGACATGTGGGGCTCGACGGGCGACCCGAACAACGCCTGGAAGCGCAACGACCCGATGGTCCAGATGGCCACGCTGGTCGCCAACAACACCCGCATCTGGGTCTACTGCGGCGACGGCAACCCGAGCGACCTGGGTGGCAACAACGTGCCGGCCAAGTTCCTCGAGGGCCTGACCATCCGCACCAACCGCACCTTCCAGCAGAACTACCTGGCTGCCGGTGGCACCAACGGTGTGTTCAACTTCCCC
>JARLGS010000038.1 GCA_031292695.1 Mycobacterium sp.
CAGGTTGACGCCGTTGAAGGACGAGTCCTGGGCAGTGGTGTTGATCTGAGTCAGCACGTTATTGTACTGCTCGACCAGGCTGGCGCGAGTGGCCTGCGAGTTCGGATCAACGACCGGAGCTGGACCCGCACCGGCAGTGAACACCGAGGCCGTGCCGCCGACCGTCCCGATCGTCGACGAAGCCGCATCGTTCGAGGTCACGATGTTGATCTGGCCGGTGGTGCTGATGGTGGCCTGCAGGTCGTTCGCCGCCAACGCCGCATTCAGACCGTTGAGCGTCGAAATCTGCCCAGTAGCGGTGCCGAAGGTGATGTTGGTCGCCGTGGTGCTGCTGGTGGTGGCGGTGATCGTGAGCGTCTCACCCTGGAGCGCAGGAGGGGTGAGTTGTGTCGTGGCCGGGATCAAATTCAGCCCGAACTGGGTAAGGTCAGTGCCGCCGAGGACCAGAGGCTGCGTCGTACCCGTGCTGAGGACGAGTTTGCCGGCGACGTTGACCGTCGAGGCCACGGAGGCGCCCGTGATGGTGTCGATCGCGGTGAGGACCGTCTGAACGGACGCGGTGCTGCCCGCGCCGACGCCGATCGTGAAGTCGTTGCTACCGTCGTTCGTCACGGTCGTCTGCCCGGTGCTGAAGGTGATGGTCTTTCCATCGACGGTCAGAGTCGAGTTGTTCGCAGGCGTCGCCGCCAACGTGTCCGAGGTCGCCGCGGAGACCAGCTTGGTGGCGGCGGTGATCGCTACCGGCGTGGCCAGATTGTTAAGGACCGCGGTTCCGGTAGCGGTGTTGTTGCTGCCCGGGCCGAGCAGGTTGGTTGCGGTCGCGCCGGTGATGGCGGAGGAGGTGACGTTGGACTTGGTCGAATAGCCGACCGGGGTCTGCAACACCTGGTTCGCAATCGACTGGGCGCTCGAAACCAGGCTTTGCAGCGAGGTGATGCCGGTGTTGGCAGCCTGCAGAACCTGCACGCCGTTACCGATGCTGTCGAGCAGATTGCCGATGTCGCTGGCCCGGTTGTTCAGGCCCTGCGCGGTGAAGAAGTTGGTCGGGTTGTCGAGAGCCGAGTTGACCTTATTGCCGGTGGCGAGGTCATTCTGGGTGGTGGCGAGCAGTGCGGCCGTCGACTGCAAAGACAGAAGATTTTGGCGGAC
>JARLGS010000389.1 GCA_031292695.1 Mycobacterium sp.
GACGGCCGCCGACCTTTCCGCCAGCGGCTCGCCCAACGGCGTGGTCTTCACCGTCACGTCGGCCCACAAGTATGCCGAGACGGGGTCCTACGCCATCACGTTGACAGCCACCGACGCGGGCGGGTCGACGACCATCGCTCACGGTACCGCGACCATCGCCGATGCTCCGCTCACGGCCTCCGTGACGCAGCCGACCGTCACCACGACCGAGGGCCAGCCGTTCACCGGCGCGGTCGCCTCGTTCACCGACGCCAACCCGACCGCCACGGTGGGTGACTTCAACTACGTCCTGATCAACTGGGGCGACGGCTCGCCGAGCACGGTGGGCACGGTCAGCCAGCCCGGTGGGGTTGGCACCGCGTTCATCGTCAGCGGCACCCACACCTACGCCAACACCGGGACCTCCATCCCCGGGCCGGGCACGTTCCCGATCTCGGTGCAGGTCCACGACGTTGACGGGGCGACCCTCACGATCTCCAACTCGGCTACCGTGGACGTGGTGTCGACCACGATCACGGGCACGCTCAACCCGGCCAGTGACACCGGCCTCTCCAACGGTGTGGCCAACGCCACCAGCGTGGTGACGCCGAACTTCTACGGTTCGGTCTCACCCGCCGTGCCCAACGAGCTCATCACCCTCACCGCCACCGACGTCGGCAACGGCACGTCGACGGTGATCGGCCGGGCGACGACCAACGCCTCGGGCGACTGGAGCATCACCAGCGTCACCCTGCCGCAGGGGACCTACAACATCACCGCGGTCGCGACCGATCCGACCGGCAACGTCACGAGCGGCGCGACGCCGGTCACGATCACGTCGCACCTGATCATCGACACGACCGGTCCGAAGGTCGAGAACGTCGTCTTCAACCGGGCGACCGGCACGATCTTCGTGACCTACGCGGATAACACCTTGCCGGACGGCACCCCCGGCTCGGGCGTCAGCCTGGCGTCGATCACCGACGCCGCCAACTATTCCTTCACGCGGCCGCACACTCCGTACGGCAAGTTCCTGATCACGGGCATTACCCCGATCGCCACCGGCGTCGC
>JARLGS010000390.1 GCA_031292695.1 Mycobacterium sp.
ACCAGCGCACGCCGGCGCCGGATGACGGACGCCGCCACGACCGCGACCGCGATCCCCGCCACGACTGCAGCGAGCGCCACGGCCGGCGCCGGTGCGGACGCCGCAGGCGTCCCCTTGCCGCACGTGACGTCCATGCACATGAGCGGCATGGCCACGGGGGCCTCGGCGAGCTGCACCATGTCGGCACCGCTGCTCTGGGCGGCCGAAAGCACTCCGTGCGGCATGAAGCCACCGACGACCGCGGCGGCGATGATCGCCACCAGACCGAAGCGCCACTTCATCCGCATGGTGGACACACTAGGGGACACGGATAAGCCCCCCATAAGAAATCGTCTCCGGGAAGGCGCGGATCCACAACCGGTGCACAACACGGCACGCCCACCACCGGGCCGTCATCGCGCTAGCGGGTGCGGTCGTCCAGGTCGACGCCCTCACGCAGCACGTGCACCGACCGTCCGGCCCGCACCGGCACCCGCTCGAAGGACGACTCGACCCTGCGATGCCAGATCGTGTACCACGCCGCGAAACCAGCCACGACCAGGCCCACCGAACCGACGATCAACGTCATCTCCTCCATCAGTAACCCTCTCCCGTGTGAGCCGTGCCGATCACCAGCTGACCCGCCTGCCGCCTCGCGACGACCCCACACCTCTCACCGCCAGTGTGCGGGCCGGCGGCCGCCCGAACTAGGGACGAAGGTCACATCCGGCGGGATTCGCCTAGGTGCCGAAGCTGCCCGTGACGGCCGGGACCTGTGCCCCGGGGGTCACTGGTGCCTGCCCCTCCTGCTGGGCCATGATCGCTGCTTCGACGACCTGCTCGTCGGTCGGATCCATGGTGAGCGGTCCGCCCGGCACCGGCACCTGCCAGACGTGCAGCATCTCGGGGGTCGGCAGCGCGCTCTCGCCCGGAGGGCAGACGCCGTTGGTGGAGAAGCCCGAGATCGTCCCCGTGGGCCCACCCCGGCACAGGTTCGTGTGCGCATGCCACTGGGTGAGGCATCCGCCGGGCATCG
>JARLGS010000391.1 GCA_031292695.1 Mycobacterium sp.
CAGAACTCGGTGGCGCCGGATTTGGCGGTCTGTTTGGCCGCTTCGACCAGGCTGGGGATGTCCAGCCAGGCGCTGCGCACCGGTGAGGCGAACAAGCCCGACTGCGAGCAGAAGTGACAGTCTTCGGGGCAGCCACCGGTTTTCAGGCTGATGATGCCCTCGACCTCGACCTCGGGACCGCACCACTTCATCCGCACGTCGTGTGCGAGGGCCAACAGGTCTTCCAGACGATCGTCGGGCAGCTGCAGCACCTCGAGCACTTGCTGCTGGTTCAGGCCTTCGCCTCGCTCCAACACCTGTTCGCGGGCGACACCCAACACATCAGTCGCGGCCTGAGTCATCGGCACTCCTTACTTCAGGCCGGCTGCGGCCCATAACTTGAACGGTGTTTAGGATACAGCTGTGCAACTGCACCGAAGCGACGTGGTGGCCAAGGCCGCCGAGATCCTGGACAACTACGGGATCGCCGACCTGACCATGCGCCGACTCGCGCGTGAGCTCAAGGTGAGCCCTGGCGCGCTGTACTGGCATTTCGCCGACAAACAGGAGCTCCTGGGCGCGGTCGCCGACCAACTTCTGGCCGCGGCGCCCGAGGTCGCAGCCGCCGGACCGTGGCCGGACCGGATTGTGGCGCTGTGCTCGGCCCTGCGTGACGCCCTGCTGTCCGCCACCGATGGCGCCGAACTCGTCTCGGCCAGCTTTTCTGCCGGACGGTCCGCACAGCTGAGCCGAATCGTCGAGTCTCTGGCCGACGCGTGCGCCGATTCGGGGCTCACCGCCGATGACGCCGGACTGGCCGCGCGCACCGTCGTCTACTACGTCCTGGGCTTCACCGCCGACGAGCAGTCGCGTCTGCAGTGGGATGCGGCGGGCGCCACCGTGGCCGACGCCGACTCGGTGTGGTCAGAGAACGCCAGTGGCCGTTTCACCTTCGGCCTGAATCTGCTGATCGAAGGGCTGGCCGCGTATGACGGCACCGACGGTCGAGGACATGTCTCTCAATTTGAGGTGTGCTGACCAGTATTGGCTAGCGTCGCGGGTGCACTCCCGGTCTGCGCCGTCAATCCACATTCGGTCCGTGTCCCTGGGTTTGGCAGACCCGGCGAGCCGCGAATTCTTTTGGTAGCCAGCCTTATCCGACCCGTGGTGTCGCGGGTTGGTTGGTCCGGCTAGTTGGTCGA
>JARLGS010000392.1 GCA_031292695.1 Mycobacterium sp.
CTGCCTGGTGACCCACAACATCGAAGAGGCCGTGCTGCTGGCCGACCGCGTTATTGTGTTGGGCGCGAACCCCGGTCACATTCGCGCCGAGGTGGCCATCGAGTTGGCGCGGCCGCGGGACCGTCGTGCCCCGGCATTCGAGGCCATGGTGGACCAGCTCTATGCGTTGCTCACCGGTGCCGCGGCACAGGTCGCTGAGCCGGGTCCGACCCGTGAAACCCCCACGGCGCGGCCACTTCCGGATGCTTCGGTGGGTGGGCTCGCCGGTCTGGTGGAGATTGTCTATGCCAGCGGTCGGCGGGTCGACATCCCGGAGATTGCCGACGACCTGAACTTCGAGATCGATGATCTGCTGCCACTGGTGGACGCCGCGGTGATGCTGGATCTGTTGCGAGTCGACGGTGCAGACATGGAAATCACCGACACCGGAAGCGAATTCACCACGGCGGACATCCAGGCGAGTAAGAAGATCTTCGCCGAGCAGGCCCGTACCCGGGCGCCGCTGGTGCGCACCATCTGCAAGGCGCTGGCTTCCAGCGCCGACGGCAATCTGCGCGCAGGGTTCTTCCTGGACCTGTTGCGCCGGGGGTTCAATGCGGCTGACGCCCAGCAGCAGCTGGACACGGCGATCGACTGGGGCCGCTACGGTGAGCTGTACGACTACGACACGGACACCGACAACATCACAGCCGATCCCGCCGCGCAGCTGTTCACCGGTCCAGCGGTGTCCCGCACCTGACGCTTAGTCCACTGGGTGAGGCGCTGGGTCTCGTGATCATCGGTGGGGTGGCAGGTCCGGGATGGTCTTGCCGATGGCGTTGCCCGACGTGCCGTCGGTGTTCAGCGTCGGGCGGCCAGCGTGTTCGGCACCGCGCCGAGACAGTGCCGTCCTAGAGTCGGGGCCATGCGCTTCGGATTGTTCATCCCGCAAGGTTGGCGTCTCGATCTGGTTGGGATCGCCCGGCGGGACCAGTGGCAGGTGATGCGCGACCTCGCCGTGTACGCCGATGCCGGCCCCTGGGATTCGCTGTGGGTCTACGACCACTTCCACACCGTGCCGATGCCGACCGCGGAGGCAACCCACGAGGCGTGGTCGCTGGTGGCGGCCTACGCCGCGACCACTTCGCGGATCAAGCTGGGCCAGATGTGTACGGCCATGTCGTACCGAAACCCGGTCTACCTGGCCAAGGTGGCCGCCACCATCGACATCATCTCCGGCGGGCGGGTCCAGCTGGGGATCGGTGGCGGTTGGTACGAACACGAGTGGCGCGCATACGGTTACGGTTTCCCGTTGGCCGGCGTGCGGCTGGCTCGGCTGGACGAGGGCGTGCAGATCATGCGCGATGCCTGGCGCGACGGGCTGGTGAGCTTCGACGGTCGGCATTACCAGGTTGATGGCGCCATCGTGCAGCCCAAGCCGTTGCAGGACAACGGTATTCCGATCTGGATCGCGGGCGGCGGCGAGAAAGTGACGTTGCGGATCGCGGCGAAGTATGCGCATTACACCAACTTCACCTCCGAGGCCGCCGGCTTCGCGCACAAATCGGAAGTGCTGCAGCAGCATTGCCGGGAGGTCGGCACCGACTACGACGCCATCGTCCGATCGGCCGATTTCAATGTGGTGATCGGGGAGTCCGAGGCCGACGTGACGGCCCGGATCGCCCGGATCCGCGAACGTCAGGTCACGGTCGCCGATGAAGCTGCCGTCGATGCGATGCTCCGGACCCTGACCTCACCCGATTCGGCGTGCGGCACCACCGAGCAGGTTGTGGAGCGCTTGCGGAAGCTCAAGGACCTGGGCTGCGAGTACGCAATCCTGTATTTCCCCGAAGCCGCCTACGACCGGTCGAGCATCGAGGCATTCGAGCGCGAGGTCATCCCGGCTCTCAGCTGACCCGGCACCCTGTGGGCACTGGTCGCGCCGCTGGGCCGGCTGGTCGATCGCGCGGCCCGGGCGGGCCTACGCTTCCGGTGCGTGCCGCGGATGGCGGCGGGGCCGATCGGGTTGGTGACCAAGGGCTCCTGACCGAACGGCGTGGGACGGCTAGCGTCGTGGGCGGGTGTCTGAATTGTCTCCGTCACAGTCGGTGATTGGCGTCGGCCGGGCGGGGCCATGGTGAGTCGCCAGAAGGCGGTGCAGATGTCCGCGGTTGCATCGCATTTCGGCATCGTGGTGGGCGTAGACGGATCGCCGGCGTCGGATGCCGCAGTGTGGTGGGCCGGGCGCGAGGCGGCGATGCGCGCTGCGGCACTCCACATCGTCCACGTCCTTAGTGCGGCGGAGGTGGCCTGGCCGGCGACGCCGGCACCGGTGGGCCTGGTTGGGTGGCAGCAGGAACAGGCTAGGACGATCGTCGCCGACGCGATCACGATCGCTGAAGACGGCATCGGCCAGCAGGGCGCGGTGCAGATCAGCAGCGAGGTGGTCTTCTCACGAATCGTGCCGGCGCTGGTCGAGATGGCCGAACATGCCCAGATGATCGTCGTGGGCTGCCGGGGCCGGGGAGCGTTCGAGCGCAGACTGCTGGGATCGGTCAGCTTCGGGCTGGCCCATCACGCTCGGTGCCCGGTCGCTGTCGTCCATGACGAAGGCCTGGCGATCCGACACCCGGGGCAGGCGCCGGTGCTGCTGGGGACCGACCGTTCCCCGGCAGCGCAGTCCGCGACGGCCCTCGCGTTCGACGAAGCCTCGCGACGAGGGGTGGAACTAGTGGTCGTCAATGCCTGGACCGACGTCGGCGCAGAAGCACTGCCCGATGTGGACTGGCCGGTCTTGAAATCGTTGGAGGACAAGATCCTGGCTGAGCACCTGGCGGGATGGCAGCGCGAGTACCCGGATGTAGCGGTGCGCCGCGACGTGGTGTTCGACCAGCCGGCGCGGCAGCTGGTCGAACACGCAGACTCGGCCCAGCTCATCGTCGTCGGCAGGCGCGGCCGCGGCGGATTCATGGGAATGCTGCTCGGCTCTGTGAGCGAGGCTGTGGTCCAATCGGCGCGCATTCCCGTGATCGTTGCCCGATAACACCGGAAGGCTGCCCGCATGGTGCACGCAGGCACCACCGGTCGGGTGACCGGCCCGGCCCCGAGGCGCGGGAGTTACGCGTCGTTCACCTCTTTCGAGGACCCGAACGGCAACGGCTGGTTTCTGCAGGAGGTTACCGAGCGGCCGCCCGTCCGGTGATCGGTTAGCTAGGCGGTTGGCCACGCCGGTCGGCCATGGCGATCACGTGAACGCCGGATGAATCGTTTCAGTCGTTAAAGCGACGAATCTGGGTCAAGATATGCGCGTGTTGTCGACAACGCCGCGAAACAGCGGACGCGCCGAGCCGTGGCGGCGCCCGGCGAATCTGGCCGATGTGGCGCAGTCGCGCCTGTTCGATGAGGCGCTGCGAGCCGAAATCAGGGAACTGACGGACCTGGCCGCGCACCTGGAGCAGGCCTGGCTGCGTCACGACGGATGCCACGCCGGGGACGGCCGCGTGCCGCCGGAGACGCTGGTCCGGGTGCGGGCCCGGATCACTGAAGCGGAGCGGTTGCTCGCTGCACTGCGACATCGCTTCCCGACGGACGAGATCCGTTCGGCCTGATCGAAAGCCGCCAAGCGTGGCGGCCGAACCAATGCCCGAGTTTGCTGGCCGCCGTTGCATAGGCGGATCGTCGCGGGGCCGCGGACACCGGACGCCCGACGCCACCGTTTCCCCAGAGGTCCAAACCGGCAATCGCTCGCTCCGGGCGTTGCCGAGGCGGATAGTCAGAGCATGGAGAAGATCTCACTGACCGCGCTGGCCCGCCAGCATCTGGATATCGCGCGGGACGGGAACGGCGGGCGCAGCGCCCACACGATCTATGGCGGCCATGAACATTCGTTGCGGCAGACCCTGATTGCCCTCGCCGACGGCAGCGAGTTGGCGGAACACGAGAGCCCCGGTGAGGCCACCCTGCAGGTCTTGCAGGGACGCGTGCAGCTGGTCGGTGAACAGGCCACCTGGGACGGCATGACCGGCGATCACCTCATCGTCCCACCCACCCGGCACAGCCTGAAGGCGCTCGCCGACTCGGTGGTGCTGCTGACCGTGGTCAAACAGATGCGCTAGATCGCAGGCCCGAGCAGGTCGTCGGCGTCCTTGATGACGTAGCCGTAGCCCTGTTCTGCGAGGAACCGCTGCCGGTGCGCGGCGTACTCGGCGTCCAGGCTGTCGCGGGACACCACCGAGTAGAACACCGCGCCGCCGCCGTCGGCCTTGGGACGCAGCAGCCTGCCCAGGCGCTGGGCTTCTTCCTGGCGGGACCCGAAGGTGCCCGAAACCTGAACCGCCACTGAAGCTTCCGGCAGGTCGATGGAGAAGTTGGCCACCTTCGACACCACCAGGGTGCGGATCTCGCCGGACCGGAACTGGTCGAACAGGGCCTCCCGTTCGGCATTCTTGGTGGACCCCTGGATCACCGGGGCGTCCAGCTCGGTGCCCAGCTCGTCCAGTTGATCCAGGTAGGCGCCGATCACCAGGGTCGGTTCATCGGGATGACGGGCCAGGATCGACTTCACGACCGC
>JARLGS010000393.1 GCA_031292695.1 Mycobacterium sp.
ATGCAGCCCCCGCGGCGGCCACCGCCGCGACGACCTCGGTCTGGTCCGCGGCGGCGCCGGCCCCGAGCAGCGCACCTGTAGCGGCTTCCAGCACCGGCGTGGAAGCCACCGCAGCACGGAACTCACCGCCGATGAAGACCCTTGCACCATCATCGATAACGGTCATGCGGGCACTCCTTCGACGCGCGTGGTGAACCTGCGAGCGGCTCACCACCATCACGTTAGTTCGTCGACGCCAGCCATTGTGACCTGGCCCTTTGCCGCTCACCGGTACACTTGCCAGCAAATGATCGACGCCTCGGCTGCCGCCGCCTCACCGTGCCCGCACCCCGGCTCATCGGCCGTACTGCGGCACCCACGCGTGTACGTCGACATCGCCGTGGTGGTCGCCGTCCTGGTGGCCACCAACTTGCTGGCCCACTTCACCACGCCGTGGGCGAACATCGTCGTGGTACCGGCCGCGGCGCTCGGGCTGGTGGTTCTGGTGCGCAAGCGCGGCCTGGGCTGGACCGAACTCGGCCTCGGCCGCGCACATTGGCGTGCTGGCCTGCGGTACGCACTCGGCGCCATACTGCTGGTCGGCTCGGTGATCGCCGTCGGCGCGCTGCTCCCGTGGACCCGTCCGATGTTCCTGAACAACCATTACGCCACGATCTCCGGCGCCGTGCTGGCGTCGATGATCGTGATCCCACTGCAGACCGTGATCCCGGAGGAGCTCGCCTTCCGCGGCGTGCTGCACGGCACCCTTGACCGGGCCTGGGGTTTTCGTGGTGTGGCCGCAGCCGGGTCGCTGTTGTTCGGCCTGTGGCACATCGTCACCTCGCTTGGGCTGACCAGCAGCAATGTCGGGTTCACCCGGGTGTTCGGCGGCGGGGTGGCAGGGATGGTCGCCGGCGTTGTGCTGGCGGTGATCGCGACCGGCACCGCGGGTTTCGTGTTCACCTGGCTGCGACGCCGGTCGGGCAGCCTGCTGGCCCCGATCGCGCTGCACTGGTCGCTCAACGGCATGGGCGCGTTGGCTGCCGCGGTGGTCTGGCACCTCACCTAGCGATACTTGGTTATTCCGCAAACGCGTATTCGCAGGGCAAAACAGCACCTGTCCCGCGAATACGCGAATCGGTCAAGCTAATCCAGCTATTTCGAGACGGCCTTGCGCACCAAACGCACGACGAAAAGCAGAATCACTGCGCCGAGAAGTGCGGTGAAGAACGTGAACCACTTCCGACCGTGTTCCACGTCGACGCCGAACTTCTCCAGCAGGAACCCGCCGAGGAAGCCACCGACGACACCGACGACGACGTCGAAAATGATGCCCTGACCTTCACCCTTGACGACCTTGCCGGCCAACCAACCGGCGATGCCGCCGATGATGATGTACGAAACCCACCCAACGGCGGATGGCGTGCCGAGGGCCAGCAATTGATGAGTCGCGACAATGTCCATGAGAAGAACTCCTGCCTGTCACCGGCTATACCCAACGGCATTGTTGGGGTACTTCTCGGTATACGCGCACAAGGTAACGACCAAACGCCGATTGGCGCACAATCAGACGTAAGTTATCCAACCGCATGAGCTGCAGATGGAGCCAACAGACTCGTCACCGAATCCACTGTCCAGTACGAATGAGGACCGTGCCGCGTAATCGCGGGCAGGGTCCTTATTCGTGTGTCGAGGCGCTTACTGCCCCGGCGTCATCTCCGGCGGCGCATTCGTCACCGGCACCGGCACGCCGACCATCGGGTGGGCCGGATCTGCGGGCTTCGCGGGAGCATTCGGGTCGGTCGGCGGCGGCGGCGGCGGGTTCCACGGCCGGATCGACTGGGCCAGCGCCACGGCGGCGGCCTTGTCCACCGGGTGGTTCGCCGAACCGAGCCACACCACGAACCAGCGCTGCGGGTTGCGCTGACTGCGAATGCTGCTGTCCGGTGGCGGGTTGCCGACCACACCGGCCCAGATCTGGCCGTTCGGCTTGCCGGGGTCGGTGAACTTCACCTCGTAGAACGAGGCCGCACCGGGCGCCGTGCCCGCCGTCAGCGTGGTGGTTTCCTGGTTGACGCGAGTACCTGGGAAGGGCATGAAGAACTCGCCCATGTCCGATGCCAACCGGTTGGCGGCCTTGCCGTTGTCGGATTCAGCGCCGGCGAACAGCTTCAGATCAAGCCGGCCCAGCAGCACGCTGGTGTCGCTCGGGGCCTGATCCGTTCCGGCGGCCGGAACCTTGGTCAGTAGCGCCTGGCCGTATGACAGCTGCGTCGCGTCGGCGATCTTCCATCCTTGCGGCACAACATAACTGAACCCACCGGCGTCGTTGTTGACCCGACCGGGCTCGCTGGCGGGAGCGGGCGCCGCGCCGCCC
>JARLGS010000394.1 GCA_031292695.1 Mycobacterium sp.
GCACTGTTGCCGGTGACATGCAGCCAGCGCCGCGCCAGCAGGGCGTAGGTCGGGACGGAGCCGAGCAGGCCCGACGCCCGCTCCAGGCCGCGGGCGCCGATATTGCCGCCGCTTTGCGCGTACGTCGACCCCGACCCCTTGCCCGCCACCAGAGGTGCATCGGCGAATACGCAGATCACCGTCGACGCCTCGCCGGTGGTGATGGCATGCCGCGCCCGCTGGATCATCGCGACGGTCGTCGCGCCCTTGATCTCCACGTGCTCGAGGAGGCTCAGGTCGCCGAATCCGCCCTGCGCCGCGAACCCGACACCGAGCCGGTCGGGCCGCACCCCCTGCGACGAGCCGACCAACAGAGCGTCCACGTCACGGTGGACGATGCCGGCGTCGGCGAGGGCGGCCCGGGTGGCCTGGCCGGCCAGCTGCACCGGGGTGGCGTCCCCGGACAGGCTGGGGCGCAGCGACATCTGGGTCATTCCCAACCCGACGATGTCCACGTTGGTCATGGTGTCCGGGGCTTTCGTTCGCCCCGGTAATTGCCGACCCGCAGCCACTCCTCGCGATCCTCGGACGTGGCGAGGGTGAAGCTGGACAGTTCCAGCGGGTCCAGAAACACCTCGTCACCGCTTTCCAGATCCTCGACCAGCAGGCGCGGGCCGTTACCAAACCCGTCCAGCGACAGCCGAACGGCGGCGAACTCATTGATCAGGATCGCCAGCTCGCGACGCTTCGGCGTGCGCCTGTCTGATTTCATGGCGCTCGGGGCTCTTCTCTGGTGGTCAGGTTCAGGAGGACTGACTCACCAAGTTTTACCGCATACTACTGTCAGAATCAATCGAACGATTGCGGGGCCGGCATTGCGGTGACCACGCCTCAACATGCACACTGGCTGCGTAAAGCCCTTGCTGACATTGGGCGACACGGATGTCAGAAATGCTGCGAAGGGACCACATGAACCAGACCGTCACCTCCGGCGCCGTGATCGACACCGAGGACTACCGGAGCATCTGGATGTACCTCAAGGAGCTGGACTTCCGGCAGGGGTTCATCGACGTTGCGGTGCATGGGTCGCCGGTGCGGACCCGCTACGCCGAGGCGGGCAGACCGGACAAGCCGCATACGATCCTGCTGCACGGTACCGGCGGGCACTGGGAGACCTTCGCGCCGAACCTGGCCGCGTTGAGCGAGCACTTCCACTGTGCGGCGATCGACATGGTCGGCAACGGCTTTTCCGACAAACCCGATTACGACTACGAGATCGCGGTCTACGTCGAGCATGTGCTCGGCGTGATGGACCACTTCGGGATGGAGCGGGCGAACTTCGTCGCGATGTCACTGGGGGCCTGGGTGGCCTCGACGATCGCGGTGCACCATCCCGACCGGGTGTCGAAGGTGATCCTGATGTCGCCGGCGGGCAAGGAGGCGGCCGCATCGAACATGGCGCGAATCCGCGCCGAACGCACCAAAGCCGTCAACGAACCCACCTGGGAATCGCTGCACGCGGTGTTCGCCCACCTCATCGCCGACGAGGCCAACCGCCTGCCGGACCTGATCGGACTGCGCCGGGCGATCTACCAGCGTGAGGACACTCGAGAGACCATCGACCACCTGCTGATCCTGCAGGACGCCGCGGCTCGCGATCGCAACCTGATACCCGAGGACAAGTGGAGGTCGATCACCGCACCGGTCATGGTGGTCGCCTCGGGTCGCGACCACGGGGTGTACCAGCAGACGGCCACCTCGATCGCCGGCCTGATCCCGCATGCCGAGGTCTTTGAGATGCCTGACGTTCGGCACTGGCCGCATTTCGAAGATCCGGAATCGTTCAATTCAGCGGCCGTTTCGTTCCTTACCCGGTGAGACTGTGCTGATGAGACGGCCGGGCCCCGGCGAGATCGATGACATCGCGCGACGGCTGTACGCGGCCGAGCAGCATCGCGAGCCGATCCGGCAGTTGTCGCTGGAGTTTCCCCAGATGACCGTCGAGGACGCCTATGCGGTACAGCGGGCACTGGTCGGACTCAAGGTCGCCGACGGTCGCGTGGTCAAGGGCCGCAAGGTCGGCCTGACCTCCAAGGTCATGCAGCGCGCTGTTTCGATCGACGAGCCGGACTACGGCGCGATATTCGATGACATGTTCATCGAGGACGGCGGCCATGTGCCGCCCGGCCGTTTCATTCGCCCTCGGATCGAGGTGGAGCTGGCCTTCATACTCGGTGAAACGCTGCGCGGACCCGGTGTGACGCTGTTCGACGTGCTGCGCGCCACCGAATTCGTGACGCCCGCCTTGGAGATCCTCGACGCTCGGGTTCAGATGTCGGACCCCGATACCGGCCACCTGCGCACGATCGTGGACACGATCGCCGACAACGCCGCCAACGCCGGGCTGGTGCTCGGTGGCCGGGTGTTCCGCCCGCTGGACGTCGACCTGCGCTGGGTGGCCGCGCTGCTGCTGCGCAACGGCACTATAGAGGAGTCCGGGGTCGCCGCAGCCGTGCTCAACCATCCGGGCAACGGCGTAGCCTGGCTGGCCAATCGACTCGCGCCGCATGATGTTTCGTTGCAGAACGGTGACGTGATTCTGTCCGGTTCGTTCACCAAACCGGTGTTCGCCGAGCCGGGGGACAGCTTCGTCGCCGACTATGGCCCGTTCGGCACCGTCTCGGTGCTGTTCGACCCCCGGAGCCGCCCGGCCTGCGACATCGAGCAGAGCGACCCGACGCCATGACCTCACGCTGGGCGCAACGGATCGCCGGTGACCGTCCGCAGTTCGGCATGTGGCTAGCCTCAGGCAGCGGGTACATCGCCGAGATCTGCGCCGGATCCGGTATCGACTGGCTGCTGGTCGACCAGGAGCACGCCCCCAACGACATCCACAGCACGCTGGCACAGATGCAGGTGCTGGCCGGCTATCCCGACGTCGATGTGGTGGTGCGCCCGCCGGTGGCCGACCCGGTCCTCATCAAGCAACTCCTCGACATCGGCGCGCACAATCTCATCCTCCCGATGATCGGCAGCCCCGCGGAAGCCTCCGCCGTCGTCGCCGCAACCCGGTATCCGCCCGCCGGTATCCGGGGGGTCGGCAGCGCGTTGGCAAGAGCTTCCCGCTGGAACCGCATTTCTGACTATCTTGTCACCGCCGATGACCGTGTGTCGGTCACGGTGCAGGTCGAGTCGACGGCTGCGCTGGCAGTGGTGCGCGACATCGCGGACGTCGACGGAATCGACGCGGTCTTCATCGGGCCCGCCGATCTGGCCGCCTCCATGGGCAAACTCGGTCAGCCCGAGCATCCAGAGGTCGTGCGCGCCATCGAGAATGCGTTGGCGACGATCGTCGAGCGCGGCAAGAGCGCGGGCGTGAACGCGTTCAAAGAGACCCTCGCCCGGCGCTATCTGGCCGCCGGAGCGAGTTTCGTTCTGGTCGGGGCCGATGTGACACTGCTGGCCCGTGGCGCCGAACAGTTGGTCGCCAGGTACCGGCAGCCGCGGCAATGAGCTTTATTTCTGACTACCGTGTCACCTATACTCGGCGGCTATGGACCTGAATTTCACGGCCGACCAACTGGAGTTCCGTGACCAGGTCCGCACGTGGCTCGACGAGAACAAGCCAAGCGAACCCAGGCCGCGTGACCACGGCGGCATCCGCCGATACGACCTGGCCTGGCAGCGCACCCAGTGGGAGGGCGGCTGGGCCGGCATCGCGTGGCCAGAAGAATACGGCGGCAAGGGACTGACCCTGCTGCAACAGCTGATCTGGTACGAGGAGTACGCCGCGCGCGGCTTCCCGGGCATCGACGCGTGTTTCGTCGGCCTGTCCCATGCCGGACCAACATTGATCACTCGTGCCACCGACGAGCAGAAGTTCTTCCACCTCCCGAAAATCCTCAAAGGAGAAGTGATTTGGTGCCAGGGCTTCTCCGAACCCGACGCCGGGTCTGACCTCGCCGCCTTGCGTACCAAGGCCGTGATCGACGGCGACGACCTGATTGTCACCGGCCAGAAACTGTGGACCAGCTTCGCCACTGTCGCCGATTACCAGGAACTGCTGGTGCGCACCGACAACACCGGCGGCAAGCATCACGGAATCACCTGGGTCATCTGCGACATGTCGGCACCCGGAATCGACGTCAGGCCGATCGAGACCATCGAGGGCGGCGCGGAATTCTGCGAGGTCTTCTACGACAGCGTGCGAATTCCGCTGTCCAACGTCGTCGGCGAGATCGACAACGGCTGGTCGGTCGCGATGTCGACGCTGTCATTCGAGCGGGGCACCGCTTTCACCGCGAACCAGGTGCGCCTGGCCAAGATCATCGAAGACCTCATCGATTACGCCCGCGACCACGTCGGCCCGGACGGCCGACGGCCGGCCATCGCCGACGACGAGATCGCGCGGCGACTGGCCCGCGCCCGGGCATCGGTGGCATCGTTGCGGGCGCTGACTTACCAGAACATCTGCCTTGCCATGCAGTCCGAGACACCGGGCCCGAAAGGTTCGATGGTCAAGCTGCTCTATGCCGAGCTCGCCAAACAGATCGGCAAGCTGGCCATGGACATCCTCGGTCCGGGCGCTATCCGGCATTCGTCGCGATGGGACGCCGACGGCTGGGTGGGCTATTACTACTATTCGTTCTCGCAGGCGATCGGCGGTGGCACCTCGGAGATCCAGCGCAACATCCTGGGTGAGCGTGTGCTCGGTCTACCGAGGTAGGAGGAGAGGCAATCATGGACCTGCTGCCCAGTGCTGCACAGCTCGAGATCGTAGCGGCTGCATCGGAATTCATCGCCGAACGGATGCCGGTCGAGCAGCTGCGCGCCGAGCGCGCCAAGCCTGCAGCCGTGCGGCCCGAGGTGTGGCGCGAGGGCGCCGAGATGGGACTGCTCACGCTCGGGCTGCCGGAGCAGTTCGGCGGATCCGGTCAGCCGTTCGACGACGAGGTGCTCCTGCACATTGAACTGGGTAGGCGCTTGGCGCCAGGGCCGTTCCTGGCGGGGACGTTGGCGGCACGGGTCGGTGCCGCCTGCGGTGACGCAGCGCTGGCCGGCGAGATCGGCTCGGGCGCAGCGACCGTCGCACTTGCGGTTCTGCGAGGTGACGGTGAGGCGCGCAGCGTCAAGGGCACTTTCGACCTGCTCGATGGGTTCGGGGCACGTTATGCACTGGTGTTATCGCGGCAGGGCGCCGCACTCGTCGACATCGCGGACTTCGGCGAGCCGGCCATCGTCGAGTCCGCCGACCCCGGTGTCCGGTTGGCGTCAGCGTCGGTGACCGGCGCCGAGCCGCTGCACTGGCTGCCCGCCGAGAAGGAGTGGATCTGGGGCAGGGCGGTTGTGCTCGCGTCGGCTTTCCTGACCGGACTGGCGTTGGCCGCCGCCGCCGACTCGACCCAACACGCCAAGACCCGCGAGCAGTTCGGCAGGCCGATCGGCGCCAACCAGGCGATCAAGCACAGTTGCGTCGACATGGCGGTGGCCGCTGAGGCCGCACAGGCCCAAACCTTCTTCGCCGCAATCGCGGTGGACGGCGGGCGCAGCGACGCGCTGTGGCAGGTTCTGTCCGCATTCACAGTGGCGGGCACGGCGGCCGTCGAGAACGCCGCGGCGGGTATCCAGGTCTTCGGCGGTATGGGCTACACCTTCGAAAGCAACATGCACCTCTATCTCAAACGCGCCCACCTGCTCCTGCACCTGTTCGTCGAGCCCAACGACGTTCTCGCGGAACTGATCGCGCAGGACCGGCTGCAGTGACGGTCGCCATCGCCGGCGTCGCGCTGTCCGACGTGGGCCGCGTCGACGACAAAGGCCCCTACGAGCTGATCGCACAGGCCAGCCGTCGAGCTCTGGCCGACGTCGGCCTTTCGCCCGCCGATGTCGACGGCCTGGCGTCTACCGGGCAGGGCACGCTGCCCCCGGTCGACGTCGGTGAATACCTGGGGCTGCGGCCGCGGTGGGTCGACTCGACGGCGGTCGGCGGCGCGGCGTGGGAGGTGATGGCCTCGCACGCCGCCGACGCCATCACCGCGGGCCACGCCGACGTCGTGTTGCTGACGTATGGATCGACCGCCCGCGCCGACCTCAGGAAGGGATTGCGCGGCGCGAGCATCAACTGGGGTGCGCGCGGACCGCTGCAGTGGGAGGCACCATACGGACACACGTTGATTGCCAAGTACGCCATGGCGGCCCGCCGCCACATGTCTCAGTACGGCACCACCATCGAGCAGCTAGCCGAGGTGGCGGTGTCGGCGCGGTGCAACGCCGCCGATAACCCCGAGGCGTATTACCGCGACCCGATAACGATCGACGACGTGCTGTCGGGGCCGATGATCGCCGACCCGTTCACCAAGTTGCACTGCTGCATCCGCAGTGATGGCGGCGCCGCGGTGGTGATGGTCAACGCCGACCGCGTCAAGGATCTGCGGTCGCTGCCGGTGTGGGTGCTCGGCGCCGCCGAGACGACCTCGCACATGTTGACCTCGCAGTGGGACGACATGACCGTCGGACCCGCGGCGGTCAGTGGACCGCTCGCATTCGCCCGGGCCGGAGTGTCGCCGGCCGAGGTCGACGTGGCAGAACTCTACGACGCGTTCACTTACATGCTGCTGCTCACCCTCGAAGACCTCGGCTTCTGCCCAAAGGGGGAGGGCGGCGCGTTTGTGGAGACCGGAGCGGTGCGCATCGGTGGGCTACTGCCGACCAACACCGACGGCGGCGGCCTGTCAGCATGTCATCCTGGTCAGCGCGGCCTGTTCCTGCTTGTCGAGGCGGTCCGCCAGTTGCGCGGTGAATGCGGACCGCGGCAGGTGGCGGATGCGAAAATTGCTTGTGTCAGCGGCACCGGGGGCTGGTTCTGCTCCAGCGGCACAATGATTCTCGGTAACGAGGAGCCATGACGGTGCTGGCCGGTGACTTTGCCAACACCCGCGAAGTGTTGGAGGCCGCAGCCGTGGCGTACGGCGACCGTGAGGCGTACGTGGAGCCCGGCTCACGAATCTCGTTCGCCGACTGGGCGTCGCGCTCCCGCAGGGTCGCAGCTGGGTTGGTGGCCCGTGGGGTCCGCAAGGGCGATGTGGTGGCGCTGCGATTGCCGTCGGGGGCCGACTACGCGACGTGCTATGCGGCCGCGGCAATGATCGGTGCCATCACCACCGGGATCAACCCTCGGCTGGGCCCCAGGGAGGTCGGGGCCATCCTCGAGCAGGCCGAACCGGCGCTGGTGATTTCCCAACCCGCCGAGCTGCGCCGCATTTCAGCCGACGGCGACCGTTTTCCGGCTGTCCCCGATGTTGAGATCAACCGTCACGACCCCGTCGCGTTGATCTTCTCCAGCGGAACCACCGGCTTGCCCAAAGGAGCGGTGTTCGATGGCAACAATCTGCTGGCCGGTGCGACCTCGGCGGGGGTGATGAGCGCACCTTATGACCGCCGCCTGACCTCTACGCCGTTCGCCCACGCCGGTTACATGTTTAAGCTGTGGGACCAACTGCTCTGGGGCACAACGCTGGTGATCCCGCCGGCGCCATGGTCTGCCGCCGGGATGGCCACCGCGCTGCGCGAGGAGCGGATCACCGTCGCGGGTGCGGTGCCCACCCAGTGGGCCAAGCTGCTGGAGGTGTCCCCGGCCGTGTTCCCACATCTGCGGGTGGGCGTGGCCGCGACCGCACCCGCATCGCCGGAGCTGGTACGCGCGGTGGCCGACCGCATCGGCGTGCCACTGGTGGTGCGTTACGCCATGACCGAATGCCCGACGATCTGCGGCACCGAGCCCGACGATCCACCCGAGATCCAGTTCCGCACCGTGGGCAGGCCGGCGCCCGGCATGGCGGTGCGGCTGACCGGCGACGGCGCGGTCGAGGTCCGCGGGCCGTGCGTGATGCGGGGTTACTGGCGCAATCCCGAACTGACCGCGGAAGTATTGCGTGACGGCTGGTTAGGTACCGGCGACTTGGGTGTGGTGCACGATGACGGCACGCTGTCGCTCATCGGCCGCCGTGGTGACATGTACATCCGCGGGGGATTCAACGTGCACCCCGTCGAAGTCGAGCAGGTCATCGCCACGCACCCGGCCGTCGCGCGGGCGGTGGTCGTCGGGTGCCAGGCGCCTGTGATCGGCGAGATCGGTGTGGCCTTCGTGGTGCCGAAAGACGCCTCGGCGCCACCGTCGCTGCCCGAACTTCGGACCCACGTGTGTGCACAGCTGGCCGACTACAAAGCGCCCGATCACCTCGTCGTGGTGGAGGACATCCCGCTCACCGCGATGCTCAAACCAGACCGGTCAGCACTGCTTTCGTTGGCCGCGTCAAATGTGGTGAACCACCGAACGTGATATTCCGTACGAATTAGCCTTTTTCGGCTCCACCCGGTGCCGCGGGCGCGACGTCATCTGTTGTTGTCGGCGGCGCGAGGGATGCGACGAGGAAGGTCCGTAAGATTGCCTCGTCACCGCCGTCTTCGGGCCGAGCCGGTTCGGCGATCAAGCTGAACGCAACACGGGTGACCCAGTGAGCCATCGTTTCCGGGGACACGTCATCGCGGACCTGGCCGGCGGCGGCGGCGGCCGCGATGCGTTGACCGAGGTTTGCGGCGAGGTCCCGGCGCCACAGCTCGGAGGCCTCGGCGGCCCGGAACGTGCGTCCGGCTTCCTGCTCAGCGATCAGCAGCCGCATGGTCGGTGATCGGCGACCGGTCTCCATGCCGACAAGCGTCGCCTGCACCAGTTGCTCGAAGAACGGCTCGTCGGTGTGCCAGCATGGTTCACCCGCGTCGAGGATTTCAGCCACCGCGCGCACAAAACATGCTGCCAGCACCGCGTCCTTGTTGGGAAAATACGAGTACACCGTGGTGCGATGCACGCCGGCCCGGCATGCGATGTCGCTCATCCGCGTGCGGCTGGGCCCGCGATCGGCGTAGCAGGCCTCGGCCGCGTCGAGCAGCCGATCCCGGGCCTGCTGCTCATCGATAGGTGTATCGGCGCCCCAAGCCGTGGCGCGACCGGGAGTTGCCTGCCCGGTGACCGTCATGATCGGCACCTTACCCGTGGTGCTTGACCGAGACTACACGATTGCTTAGTGTGTAGCGCACGCTACAAAGTGAGGGAATCTGTAGTTTTAGACACTTCTGCGTAGTCTCCGAAAGGACCATGGCCATGACTGTCGAGCAGGAGGTCTGCCCCCTCCACGCGCATTTCGATCACCATTCGCCGGAGTTCCGGGAGGCGCCGCCCCACGCGGCGCTCGCGCAGATGCGCGCGCAGTGCCCGGTCACCCATTCTGAGCAGTACGGCGGGTTCTGGTCGCTGCTGGACTACGAGTCGGTGTTCGAGGCCGCCCGCGACGACGGCCTGTTCAACTCCTATCCGTCGGTCGGTATCCCCGCGAGCGGCGTGCCGTTTCCGATCCTGCCGATCGAGTCCGATCCGCCGCTGACGAAGAAGCTGCGCCAGGTAACGGTCAAGACGTTCTCGCCCGGCGCGGCCGAACGGCTGCGGCCGCGGGCCCGACGGATGGCCACCGAGATGGTCAATGAGTTCATCGAGCGCGGCGAGTGCGACATCGTCGGCGAATTGACCACCCCGCTGCCCGCCAAACTCGTACTGCACATGCTGGGGTTTGACGAGTCGAAGTATCTGCAGTGGGTGAACTGGGTGCACACCTTCGTCCATGACCGCAAACACGATCAGCAGAAGGCCGCCGTCGCGGCCATGGAGCTGTTCGGCGAAATCCACAAGGACATGGCCGAGCGCCGCGAGGCCGGTGAGAACGGCGACGACCTGTTCGGCGAGATCCTGGACGGGCAGATCGACGGCGTCCCGCTCGACGACATGCAGATCACGATGTACACGATGCTGATGATGCTGGGCGGCATGGACACCACCAGCGGCCTGACCGGAAATGTTCTGCTGCGCTTGATCAACCAGCCAGAGCTGCGCCAGATCCTCATCGAGCAGCCGGAATTGCTCCAACCCGCCACCGACGAGTTCCTCCGGCATGCCACGCCAACCCTGGGGCTGGCCCGCACGGTGTCGCGCGATGTGGAGTTCCGCGGCCAGCGGCTCAAGGCCGGTGATCGCGCGATCCTGATGTGGGCGGCCGCCAACCGCGACCCGGCGGTGTTCGACGAGCCGGACAAGATCGACCTGCGGCGCAAGAACAGCCAGAAGCACATGGCTTTCGGCGTCGGCCAGCATCGCTGCCTGGGCTCACACCTGGCCCGGATGATGTTCCAGGAGATGATCGCCGAAATCCTCGAACGCCTGCCCGATTTCGAAGTTAACGGGCCGGCAGTGATGTTCGAGGATGCCGGTGAGGTATACGCCCCGCGCAGCCTGCCGATCAAGTTCACCCCTGGCAACCGTAAGGAAGTCGAATCCTGATGCCCCGAATCGAATTCGACCAATCACGCTGCGTCGGGCATGCGCAGTGTTATGCGGCAGCGCCCGACGTCTACGAGCTCGACGACAACGGATACCTGCTACCACCGCCGGCGGTGATCGACGAATCTCTACGGCCCAGTGCGGTCGCGGGTGCGAACGCCTGCCCGGAACAGCTGCTCAAGGTGATGGACGACGAATGACCGTTGGGTTCATCGGTGCGGGGCAACTCGGTGAGCCAATGGTGTTGCGGCTACTCGGCGCCGGGCAGCCGGTGCTGGTCTACGCCCGCCGCGACGAGGTGCGCGAACGGCTGTCGCGTCACGGCACCGAGCTGGCCGACTCGGTTGCCGACCTGGCCGCCAACAGTGACATCGTGATCTGGTGTCTGTTCTCGGATGCTCAGCTGCGGGAGACCGGGCTGGGTCCCTAGGGGTTTGTCGCGCACGCCAAACCCGGATCGGTGTTCGTCTCACACACCACCGGCACGGTGTCGACGCTGAATGAGCTCGTGGCGACTTCGGATGCGCCGCCCGTCATTCTGGACGCCCCGGTGAGCGGCACGGCTGACAACATCGCCGACGGCACCCTCACCGTGCTCGTCGGTGGACCCGCCGACGCCGTGGAGCGGGCGCGACCGGTGCCGGCCGCCTACGCCGACCCGATTGTCGCGACCGGCGAGTTGGGCACCGCGCTCGATATCAAGCTGATCAACAACCTTCTGCTTGCGGCCAATGCCCAACTGGTCGCGGCCGCTGCCGAATTGGGGCGGTCACTCGGGGTGAGTCCGGCAAAGCTGCTCGAGGCGTTGATGGTGTGCAGCGGCGGGAGCAAGGCGTCGTCCTGTGCAGTGAAGGTCGGGGGCGTCGATGCCTTCGCCACCATGGCGGGTCCGTTCCTGTGCAAGGACATCGCCGCGGTCCTCCAGGCGGCTACCGCGAAAGGGGTCGACCTCGGGCTGCTGGGCAGGATGGTGGAATCAGGGCCGCTGGAGTTGACCGAGTCTCCGAAAGCGTTGGGACGCGCCGCGTTGCGCTGAGGGCGGTGCCAAGCTGTCGAGCCGCAGCCCGGGGTTGCGGGCGCCGAAGATGTGGGTCGCGATGATCGCGCCGAGTGTGTTCGCGTCCCACAGCTTCTGTCCGTTGGACTCCGTGGCTGATGACCCAGCACAACGAAATCACCTCGATGTCACGAGACACCATTGCGGAGCTGATCTTTCCGAATGCTGACTTGGGGGTGGCGAACATGGCGGCTCCAATATTTGCTCGAGCAACCACATAAAGACAACGGCGCGAAGAGGTCGCGTGCGTTCGCCCCGACGTCGGTGAGCGATACCAATAACCCTTCAATCCTATATATATATAGATACATCATCAGCAAACGCATACTCGCGCACGAAGCACGCTTTTTTGGGGGGTTCTAATGCCCCCGTCTTTGCCCGCGCCAGGGCGCCGAACGCCATACGACACACCTCTAGGCGCGACGAAACGGCTCCGGCTGTGTGCTCGGGGCGGGTGGCCTCGATGCCCCGGCGACAGCCGTCCAGGCACGGCACGACGCGATCGATCACCGCCGCGGCACGGTCGGGCCAGCCGCAGTCCAGTAGTCTCGAGCGGCGAGAATGCCCAGCCGCGCCGCGCGGATTCAGGAGTGAATCCATCCGGTACGTTGGCCGGCGGCACGGCGCCGCAGGGTCGCGATCGCCACGTGCTCGCGGCGACGACCGCCACCATTCGCCGGACCGCATCTTTTTTCCGTGTTTTTCGACTAACCGTGAAAAAGTGAGATTAGGATCTGCCAGCATTCCGCCGCATTGGGTTTTTGCGGGTGCGCTCCGGAGAAATTCGGCAGCTATTTCAGCAATTCGCGTCCCAAAGGTACGGACTTGAATTCGGGTGCCAGATAAAGCAAATCCACCTAGAAATTCCAAAAGAACAGCAAACGACAGCACATTGGTGGCAAGGGGCTGCGGTGCGCCCAACGGCAGACCGCTCAGTCGTGATCGCCAAACCGGGCTCGTCCCGGCCCCACGGTCGCAGATACCCTCGCCTTACCTCATAGACCGGCCGAATACCGGCTGGTCGACGCGTGCGAACCCCATATGCTGCCGGCAGGTCCGGCGACTGGCGACAACAGTTATGAGACACTGCGGTTCAATCTGTCACCGTCTTATATTGAGCTATTGAGCAAAGACGACTTGCTGTAGTAGGTCGGCTTAGTGTCAGCATCGCAAATCCATGATTTTGTTCCCCGCTTGCGAAGAGCATGGTGTAGGGTTTGCGCAGCCTCCCGTGTCTTGGAGTCGCAAGTTTAGGGGAGTCGCGGAAGGTGAAGATGACGGAGGTTTAGCGCCGATGCAGACGATGCGGGGGAAGCGCATGCGGGCGGAGGGCCGTAGTTGATCTCGTCGGAAGCCCTCAAGAAACCGGTAAGCGCCATTGGCGGTTTTTACGCGATGGCGCTCGACACGTTGGTTCTGTTGCCCCAACGGCCGTTCGCGTGGCGTGAGTTCCTGCATCAGTCTTGGTTCGTGGCCCGGGTCTCGGTCTTCCCGACGCTCATGCTGGCGATTCCGTTGGACATGTTGACGGTGTTCACCATCAACGTCCTTCTGGTCGAGTTTGGCGCCGCCGACTTCTCCGGGAGCGCCGCCGCCCAGGCCACCGTCGTCGAGATCGGACCCGTCGTGACGGTGCTGGTCGTCGCCGGCGCCGGTGCGACGGCGATGTGCGCCGACCTCGGTGCGCGCACCATCCGCGAAGAACTCGACGCCATGCGGGTGATGGGCATCAACCCGATCCAGGCACTGGTGGTGCCGCGGGTGCTTGCGGCCACATTCGTGGCCTTGCTGCTGAACGGATTGGTGTCCCTCATCGGTCTGGCCGGCGGCTTCTGCTTCACGGTGTTCATCCAGCACGTCCCGGCGGGCGCCTTCGCCGCGGGTCTGACGTTGCTCGTCGGGGTGCCGGAACTGATCACCGGCGTCGTCAAGGCCGGGTTGTTCGGTCTGGCCGCCAGCCTGATCGCCTGTTACCAGGGCATCTCGGTCAAGGGCGGTCCGCAAGGTGTCGGCAACGCGGTCAACGAGACCGTCGTGTACGCGTTCATCGCACTGTTCGTGATCAACACGATTGCGACCGCTGTCGGCGTTAAGGCAACGATGTGAGCCGACCCGTTTCACGCCATCGGGTGCCGCGGCTCCGGCGGACGGCGCGTGGTTGGGTTGACCAGTGGAACCGTATCGGCACCCAGACAGAGTTCTACCGCAAGACACTGACATCCGTCGGGGATGCCTTGGTCAATTACCGCGTCGAGGTATGGCGTCTGATTGCCCAGATGAGTCTGGGCACCGGCGCGCTGGTGTTGATCGGCGGCACGGTGGCGATCGTCGGTTTCCTGACGCTGTCCGTCGGTGCCCTGGTCGCGGTGCAGGGTTACAACTCGCTGGCCGGAATCGGTGTCGAGGCGCTGACCGGATTCACCTCGGCCTACCTCAACGTCCGTTTCATTGCGCCGTTGATCGCCGGTGTCGGCCTGGCCGCCACCATCGGCGCGGGGGCCACCGCACAACTGGGCGCGATGCGCATCAACGATGAGATCGACGCCCTCGAGGTCATGGCCATCCGAGCGATCACCTATCTGGCCTCCACCCGGATCGTGGCCGGCGTGATCGTGGTGATCCCGCTGTACTGCGTGGCTGTGCTGATGTCGTTTTTGGCCGCCCGGGTCGGCACCACGTTCATCTACGGCCAGTCGACGGGCGTCTACGACCATTACTTCGGCACGTTTTTGCAGCCGGTCGACCTGATCTGGTCGTTCTTTCAGGTGATCGTGATGGCGATTGCCGTGATGCTGGTGCACACGTACTACGGATACACCGCAAGGGGTGGACCGGCCGGCGTCGGGGAGGCCGTCGGCCGGGCGGTGCGCACCTCCCTCATCGTGGTCGTTTTCGTGACCCTTTTCACCTCGCTGGCCATTTACGGGCAGTCCGGCAACTTCCACCTGTCGGGATAGCGGCGTGGAAAAACTTAGACCAGGAGAGACGAGGATTCATCCCGCGTGGGAGACGCTGATCCTGATAGCCATCCTCACCGCCTTAGTGCTGGTGAGTGTGGCCCTATTCGCCGGGACATTCAGGTCCTACGTTCCGGTGACGCTGACCTCCGATCGGGCCGGTCTGGTGATGGAAAGCGGCGGCAAGGTCAAGATGCGCGGTGTGGAGGTCGGCCGGGTCGGGACGATCAGCGGCGGCCAAAACCCCGTGCGTCTCAAGCTGAACATCTATCCGGATCAGATCAAGTACATCCCGGCCAATGTCGAGGCCCAGATCAAGGCCACCACGGCGTTCGGCGCCAAATACGTCGACCTGATCTACCCGGAGAACCCGAGCCCCAAGCGACTGGCGGCCGGCGCGGTGTTGCACTCGCGCAACGTCAGCAACGAGGTCAACACCGTCTTCCAGAACCTCGTCGGTGTGGTCAAGCAGATCGATCCCGCCAAATTGAACGCGGTGCTGAGCGCACTTGCCGAGGGGGTGCGAGGCGAAGGCGAAACCATCGGACAGGCAACCACCGACGCCAACGAGGTGCTGCTGGCTTTGAATGCCAGAAGTGACACCGTGCGCCAGGATTGGCGCTCGCTCAAGGGATTCAGCGACGCCTACAACGGGGCCGCGCAGGACATCCTGTCGATCCTGAACGCGGCGAGCACCACCAGCACCACGATCACCAATCACTCCTCGGCGCTGGACGCGCTGCTGGTCAACGCGATCGGGCTGTCACGAGCCGGCATCGACCTGATCGGGCCCAATGAGAAAAACCTCATCAGGTCGATCAACATCCTCGAGCCGACGACCAACCTGCTGATGAAGTACAACCCGGAGTACACCTGCCTACTGGTGGGCTCGAAGTGGTGGCTGGACAACGGCGGCTATGCCGGGACCGGTGGCAACGGGAGAACGGTGGTGCTCGACACCGGCATCCTGCTCGGCAAGGACCCCTACAGGTTCCCGGACAACCTGCCCATTGTGGCCGCCAAGGGCGGCCCCGGCGGCAAGCCGGGCTGTGGATCGCTACCCGATGCCAGCAAGAACTTCCCGGTACGCCAGCTGGTCACCAACACCGGCTGGGGGACTGGGGTCGACATCCGGCCCAACCCCGGCATCGGCTTCCCGGGATACGCCGACTACTTCCCGGTTACGCGCGGGGTACCCGAACCGCCGAGTATCCGCTACCCGGGCGGGCCGGCGCCGGGGCCAATTCCCTACCCCGGTGCGCCGCCCTACGGAGCGCCGCTGTACGGGCCGGGCGGGACGCCGCTGTGGCCGGGCGTGCCACCACCACCACCGCCACCACCGCCGCCACCACCACCACCACCGGCACCCTGACCGATGAGCAGTAGAGGACTGCAGCGATGAAAGAAAATTTGCCCGGCACGATCTGGCGCCTCGCGGTTTTCGTGACTATCTGCTCGCTCGCCAGCTTTGCTCTGTTGGCCATCTTCGCGGAGCTGCGGTTTCAGAAAGAAAACCTCTACAAGGCCGTCTTCAGCAACGTGTCCGGCCTGGAGGGCGGCAACTTCGTGCGGATTGCTGGGGTCGAGGTCGGCAAGGTCAAGAAGATTTCGATCAAGGACGACACCACAGTGGTGGTGGAGTTCACTGCGGACCCCTCGGTGGTTCTCACCGAGGGCAACAGGGCAGTGATCCGCTGGGCCAATCTGATCGGCCGCCGCTACCTGGCATTGGTAGAGGGGGCCGGGGGAGTCAAGCGCCTCAATGCCGGCGACACCATTCCGCTTGAAAGGACGCAGCCTGCGCTGGACCTTGATACGCTGATCGGCGGTTTTCACCCGCTGTTCCGAGCGCTGGATCCCGACCAAGTCAATGCGCTCACCGGCCAGCTGATCGAGGCCCTCCAGGGCCAGGGCGTCACGATCGGTTCGTTTCTTGCCCATACCGCAGCGCTGACCAACACGATCGCCGACCGCGATGTGATGATCGGCCAGGTGTTCACCAACCTGAACACCGTGCTGGGGTCGCTCAGCGAGCACAGTGGCCAGTTCGGCAAGGCCGTCGATTCGTTGTCAGAGTTGGTGAAGGGGCTCGCGGCGCGCAAATCCGATATCAGCAACGGCGTCGCCTACGCCAATGCGGCCGCCGGAACCGTTGCCGACCTGCTCGTGCAGGCCCGCCCGCCGCTGCAGAACACCGTCCATCAGGCCGACCGGGCCGCAACGATCATGGTTGCGGATCACGACTACCTGGACAATTTGCTCAACACCCTTCCGGACAAATATCAGGTCCTGGAAAGGCAGGGCATCTACGGCAGCTTCTTCAGCTTCTATCTGTGTGACCTTGTTCTTAAGGTGAACGGGAAGGGCGGCCAGCCGGTGTACGTCAAGGTGGCGGGCCAAAGCACTGGGCGGTGCACACCGAAATGAAATCCTTCGCTGAACGCAATCCCCTCATCATCGGCACCGTCGGCATTGCCCTGACCGTTGGCGCCGTGCTCGCCGCCGTGCAGTACGACAAGCTGCCGTTCGTGTCGTCGGACAGAAAATACGAGGCGTACTTCGCCGAGGCCGGAGGCATCTACGGGGGTGCCGCGGTGCTGGTGTCCGGTGTCCGGGTGGGCCAGGTGTCGGGCATCGACCTTGACGGGCCGAAGGTGCTGATCACGTTCAAGATGGATAAACACATCCGGCTCGGTGACCGGACCGAGGCGGCGATCAAGACCAAGAGCCTGCTGGGCACCAAGATCCTTGAAGTCACTCCCCGCGGGGAGGGCCGGTTGTCGGGGCCCATTCCCGTCGACCGCACGACGCCGCCCTACCAGCTGCCCGACGCGCTCGGTGACCTGTCCACCACCGTCAACAGGTTGAACACCGGCCAGTTGTCCGACTCTCTGGCCACGCTGGCGCAGACGTTCAAGGACACCCCGCCGGAATTGAGGATCGCGGTGCAGGGTGTTGCGCGGTTCTCGCAAACGCTGGACGCCCGCGACGCCCAGCTTCGGAATCTGCTGGCCAACGCCAATAAGGCAACCGCCGTGCTCGCCGAGCGCAGCGATCAGGTGGTCAGCCTGATCGCCGACACCAACGCGCTGCTGATCCAGTTGCGGACCCAGAGCAGCGCGCTCGAGCAGATTTCGGGCAACGTGTCGCAGCTGTCCAGGCAGCTGTCGGGGTTCGTCACCGACAACCGCGCCCAGCTGCGGCCCGCGCTGGACAAGCTCAACGGCGTGCTGACCATCGTCGACAACCGCAAGGAGCGGGTGCAGAAGGCCATCAGGCTGCTCAACGCCTATGCGATGTCGCTGGGTGAATCGGTGTCGTCCGGGCCGTTTTTCGAGGCCTATGTGGTCAACCTGCTGCCGGGGCAGTTCGTGCAACCGTTCATCAACGCCGCCTTCTCAGACCTGGGCCTCGATCCGGCCACCTTGCTGCCGTCGGAGCGGCTTGACCCGCCGGTCGGCCAGCCGGGGACGCCGGCGCTTCCGGTGCCCTACCCGCGGACGGGCCAGGGCGGCGAGCCGCGGTTGAATCTGCCCGACGCGATCACCGGCAACCCGGGCGACCGCCCGTGCGGTTTGCCCGGCTTGGCGTTGCCCGGCCCTGGCTGCTACCCCTATCGGGAGCCGCTTCCGGCCCCGCCGCCCGGCGGACCGCCGCCGGGCCCACCGGCGCTGCCCCCGCCGGGGCTGGCATCCACGCCCGAGCCGACACAGGCCCCACTCTTAGTGCCGGCGCCGGGCGAGCTGCCCGCGGGTCAAC
>JARLGS010000395.1 GCA_031292695.1 Mycobacterium sp.
CCACCGAGACCTTCGACGTCACCTTCTCCGAGAGCGTCACCCAGGTCGACGCGTCGGATTTCACCTTGGTCCGCAGCAACAATGTGTCCGGGACCATCTCCTCGGTCACCGGCAGCGGCACCACCTACACCGTAACGGTCACCGGTGTCACCGGCGACGGCACGATGCGGCTCGATCTCGACAACTCCGGCACCGGCATCAATTCGAGCGGCACGGCCATCACCGGCGGCTTTACCGGCGGCCAGTCCTATACGATCGACCAGCCGCCGACGGTCGTCTCCATCACGCCGTCGAGCACCAATCCGATCAATTCGAGCGGCAGCGTCACCTACGACGTCGTGTTCTCCAAGGCGCTGCAGGGCTTGACCGCGGCGCAGATCGTCGGCGAGACGATTGCATCGGGGGTGACGATCGGCGTCGGCAACGTATCCGTCGCCGCGGTGAGCAGCACGGAATACCGAATCACCTACAGCAACCTCACGGGCACCGGCACGATCCAGTTCGCCGTGCCTGTCTCAGGCATTACGGATACCGCCGGCACGCAGAACACGGTGGCCGACAGCGGCGCCACGATCACCATCGACAATACCGCCCCGACGGTGACCTCGATCGTACGGGCCGGCAGCAACCCAAGCACCGCGTCGAGCGACTCCTTCACCGTAACGTTCTCGGAAGCCGTCTCGGGAGTGGCCAGAAGCGACTTCACCGCGGTCACTGGCGGCACGGTCGGCGATTCCGGCCTTTCCGTCACCGGCAGCGGCACCACCTGGACCGTGACGGTCAACGACGTTACCGGTACCGGCACGCTCGGGCTCAATCTGAACAACAGCGGTACCGGCATCACCGATGCCGCCGGCAATGCGATTCCGGCCGGGTTGGTCGGAGAGGTCTATGCGGTCATCCGCAGCCCGAACGTGACGGCGGGTGGCACGGTCAGCTACGAGATCGGCGGACCGACCATCGCACTCGACTCTGGGCTGATCGTCACGGACGCCGACGGCAGCACCGAACTGACCGGCGCGACGGTCTCCATCAGTGCCGCCGACTATCAGACCGGCGATGTCTTGAACTTCACCAATCAGGGCAGCATCACCGGCAGCTACGATGCCGGCACCCGGACGCTGACGCTGACCGGCACGGCCAGCGTGGCGGACTATCAGACGGCACTCGACTCCATCGCCTTCTCGACGACGTCGCTACAGACCGGCACCCGGACGATCGGCTGGACCGCCACCGACGCCGTTGGAACGTCGGCGCAAGTCACCAGCACGGTCGACGTCCTGGCCGGCCCGGCGGTGACCGCGGGCGGCTCCGTGACCTTCGATGGCGGCGGTTCGCCGGTAACGCTCGACGCCACGCTGACGCTTGCCGATCAGGCCAGTTCGACGCTCGCCGGAGCAACG
>JARLGS010000039.1 GCA_031292695.1 Mycobacterium sp.
CGCCGTCCCCGAGAACTACGACGCCGAGGCCTACGCTGCGCGGTTCGCCCGTGAGGCGATCTTCGCCCCCGACGACGTCGGCAACGCGGCTGCGGCGACCACCGCAGCCGTATTGCACCATCTCCCGCCTCCCCAGATGGACAAGGCCCTGGCTCAGCTCCCCAGAGATATCCGCACCCTACTGCAGCCTCAGCGGTGAACTGCTCACACTGCGGTTCGACATCGGCGAGCCGGCGAGTACTGTGTCGATGAGTTGACGCCAATATCGCCTGGGTGACAACGATTGTGGCAGAAACCGAACGACCCCATGGAGGCGTCGCTTCGACCCTGCCATCCACGACGCCTTCGGGACCTAGCTTTCCTGCGATGGCTTACCTCACGCGGTGTTGCCGTGTTGCGACAGGTAGGCACCCGATGCCGTGCACCACGGCACCGGCTAGCCACGCTCGGAGAACTCTTGGTCGATCTCCGGTAATGAGAAACGACGCGAATAGGGTTGCCGCGCGCGCCGTTTGGGCTGCACCTGAATTCGCCGCGGACCAGCTGGTCGGTCATTGCGTGTTGTCGGGAACGATGCGAACGCCGGTGACGATCTCGGGTGATGGGCGATCACGGTGTCCCTCTGAGCCTGGAACACGCAGGCACACCAGGACTTCGGGTTCGTCTGTGTCTTCGCCGTCGTGTTCCTCGGCTTCGCCATCGCCGGCTTCGGGCGGCCTGAGTAGTCGAAGGTGGTCAGAAGATATGGTGACCTTGGGCCCTGACCTCCCCGGAGTTTGGGGTGTCACGATGATCAGCGGAACGGAAGGAGAGAGTTCGCATGGTCGCTGTCATCATCATTGTGGTCGTCGTCGTCATTCTGCTGGGAGGTGGCGTCCTCGCGTTCAACGGTATGGTCCGCCGCCGCAATCGAACCCAGGAGGCGTGGTCGGAGATCGACGTCGAGCTCAAGCGCCGCCATGATCTGATCCCCAACCTGGTCGAGACGGTCAAGGGCTATGCATCCCATGAGCGCGAGACTTTCGAGGCCGTCACCGAGGCGCGTGCCGGTGCCGTCCGCGCTGGCGAGACAGGTGACCCAGCGAAGATCGGTCAGGCCGAGAATGCCCTGACCCAGACGTTGCGTTCGTTGTTCGCGGTGGCGGAGAACTATCCGCAGCTGCGCGCCGTGGAGAGCTTCCTTCAACTCCAAGAGCAGCTCACCGCCGCCGAGGACAAGCTCGAGTACGCGCGTCGCTATTACAACACCAGCGCCCGGGACTACAACATTGCGCTGCAGACGTTCCCGCGCAACCTGCTGGCGGCTACGTTCGGCTTTCACGCGGTGAGTTTCTTCGAGACCGACGAGGCCGAGCGCGAGGTACCCCAGGTGAGCTTTACCGCGCCTCCAGGTGCGCCTACGCCTCCTGTCGGCCCCGGTTCGGAGAGTTCCGCTTCTCCGGCGTCGTGATCGGACGGGTCCGTGTACGAGCAGATCGCCCGTAACAAGCGGCGGGCTGCCGCCTGCGTGGTGTTGTTCTTCGTGGTGTGGGTCGGCATCGGGGCGGTGGTCGGATGGCTGTGGTCAGCCGCGTCCCAATCGCCGCCGGCGGCACCCACTGACACCAGTGGAGACATCGTCGTTGGCGTCGTGGCGGCCGCCCTGTTCGCCCTGGCCGGAATCGCCTTCTCGCTCACCTCTGGCACCCGCTTGGTGCTGGCGGTCTCGGGCGCCCAGCCGGCCGACCCCTACCGCTACCGCCAGCTACACAACATCGTCGAAGCCTTGGCCATAGGCGACGGCCTGCCCAAGCCCGAGGTCTACGTGATCGACGACCCCTCTCCCAACGCCTTCGCCACCGGCACTAGCCCTAAGCACGCGGCCATTACAGCCACGACGGGTCTGTTATCGATCATGAACCGCGAGGAACTCGAAGGGGTGATCGCCCACGAGATGAGCCACATCAAGAACTACGATGTGCGCCTGCTGCTCATCGTGAGCACGCTCATCGGCATGGCCGGGCTGCTGGCCAGCCTGTTGTGGCGCTCCGTCTTCTTTATGCGCTCGCCGGGGCGCCAGGGCGTAAAAATGATGCTGGTCGTCTTCGCCGCCGCAGCCCTGCTGGCCGTGGTGGCAGTCATATTCGGGCCCCTGGTACGCCTCGCCCTATCGCGCCGGCGGGAATCGCTGGCTGACGTCAGCGGCGTCGAACTGACCCGTAACCCCGTCGGGCTGACCCACGCACTGCAGAAGCTCCAAGCCAACGACCAGCCCTTCGCCAAGTTCAACCACGCCACCGCGGCCATGTGCATCGACGACCCGCTCCAACACCACGAGAGCTGGTTCCACCACCTCTACGACACTCACCCACCCATCGCCGAACGCATCGCCGTGCTCCAACAGATCGAGCACGGACAAGCCGCCTAATCTTATTCGGCTGGATGCCCTGTCCGGCGACCCGACTCGTCGCTGACAGCTTTTGACCCTCGCTGCTGGAAGGTGGCCCGCGAGCACGCTGACGATTATCGGTGAAAATGGACGACATACGAGGCTCTCAAAACTCTGTGTCGGAATCACCCTGAATGCCGAGGGCTCCTTGCGGAGTGTCCAACCGCCTATCCTTAGAGCACCCCGCAAACGCTGGGGCCGGGATCGGCGGAGGGTCGGATGACGGCCATTGCAGCGTGCCGCACATGTGGCAGCGAGCCGCGTGAGGGCGCTCGATTCTGTGACGGCTGTGGTGCGCCAGTCCAAGAAGCCGATGCCCGTGCGGAGTACAAGCAGGTAACCGTCCTGTTCGCCGATGTGGTGCATTCGATGGATCTTGCTTCGGCTGTCGGTGCGGAGCGGCTGCGGGAGATCATGTCCGGGCTGGTCGACCGGGCCGCCGCTGTGGTGAAACGGTATGGCGGGACGGTGGACAAGTTCACCGGTGACGGGATCATGGCAGTGTTCGGCGCGCCGGTGGCTTTGGAGGACCACGCTTTTCGCGCCTGCTTGGCTGCCTTGGACATCCAGTCGGAGGCAGCCAAACTCGCCAAAGAGGTCGAAGCGCGCGACGGCATCGCATTGCAGCTGCGGGTGGGACTTAACTCCGGGCAGGTGATCGCCGGGGAGATCGGCACCACGGCAACCGGGTACACCGCGATCGGAGACCAGGTCGGGATGGCGCAGCGGATGGAATCGGTGGCTCCACCCGGTGGGGTGATGCTCAGCGCGTCCACCGCTCGATTGGTTGATGGCGCTGTGACTCTGGGTCAACCGGAACTGGTCCACATCAAGGGCACGGATCAACCCGTGGCCGCCCAGCAGCTGGTGGGCGTGTCAGACCGGGATCGTCCTGTCGGAGGTGCTGAAGCGGCTCTGGTGGGCCGACACTGGGAGATGGCTGCTGTCGAAGGTTTACTGAAGCGTGCCATCAACGGCCAGGGTGCGGTGGTCACCGTGGTGGGCTCCCCGGGCATCGGTAAAAGCCGTCTAGTGCGCGAGGTTGCGGCGATGGCAGCCGCCCGTGGTGTTGAGGTGTTCACCGCCTTCTGCGAGTCGCATACCAGCCAACTCGCGTTCCATGCCGTCGCGCGGCTGTTACGCGCCGCCTTTGGTGTCGGCGACCTTGACGCACAGGCCGCCCGCGATCGAGTGCGCGCCCGGCTTCCGGACGCAGACCCCGAGGATTTGACGCTGTTTGATGACTTGCTGGGCATCGCCGACCCGAATGCTCCTTTACCGGCAATTGACCCCGATGCTCGTCGGCGGCGGTTGACAGCGTTGGTCAATGCCACCTCATTGGCCCGCGAAACCCCGGCGGTCTACGTCGTTGAGGACGCGCACTGGATCGACGAGGTCAGCGAGTCGATGCTGGCCGAGTTCCTGACCGTTGTCCCGCAGACGCCCTCGCTGGTGTTGGCCACTTACCGACCCGAGTACGAGGGGGCGCTCACGCGGGTGCACGGTACACAGACGATAGCCCTTGCCCCGCTGAGTGATCCGGAGACTCTGGCACTGATCGCAGAGCTGCTCGGCCCGGACCCCTCGAATGGTGCACTGGGCCAGAAGATCGCCGAGAGGGCCGCCGGTAACCCGTTCTTCGCCGAGGAGATCGTGCGCGAACTGGCCGAGCGTGGTGTGTTGCTAGGAGAGACAGGCGCATACATCTCGACGGCAGAGGCTGCTGAGGTGAATGTCCCTGCCACGCTGCAGGCGACCATCGCCGCGCGCATCGATCGGCTTGACCCGGCGGCCAAGCGCACCTTGAGCGCTGCGGCTGTCATCGGCTCGCGGTTCAGCCGGGGCCTGCTGGAAACGCTGGGAATTGATCCAGTCCTTGAGGACTTGGTGGGCGGCGAGTTCATCGATCAGATCCGATTCACCGGACAACCCGGGTATGTCTTCCACCATCCCCTCATCCGCGCGGTGGCCTACGAATCACAACTGAAATCCGATCGCACCGAGATGCACCGGCGGCTTGCCGCCGCGATCGAAGCCCGCGAGCCGCAATCCGTCGACCAGAACGCGGCACTGATCGCCGAACATCTGGAGGCCGCCGGTGATCTGCACGCCGCCTACGGCTGGCACATGCGCGCCGCAACCTGGGCGACCAATCGCGACATCGCCGCAGCGCGACTCAGTTGGGAGCGTGCGGTAAAGATCGCCGACGCAGTGCCCGCCGAGGACCCCGACCGGGCAGCCATGCGCATTGCCCCTCGCACCATGTTGTGCGGGACCGCCTTCCGCGTCCATGAACGTGTTGCTGGTGCCCGCTTTGATGAATTGCGGCAGTTATGCGCTGCCGCCGGGGACAAGCCGTCACTGGCCATCGCCACGGCCGGGCTGGTGGTCGATCGCGTGTGGCAGGGCCGGGTACGCGAGGCCTCCCAGCTGGCATCGGAAGCCATGGCCCTCATCGAGTCGGTCGGCGATCCGACCCTGACGGTGGGGCTGTCCTGGACCGCGATCTACGCCAAGATAGATGGCGCAGAGTGGCCTGACGTGCTGGGCTGGTCACAACGGGTGATCGCCCTGGCCGACGGAGACCCCTCCAAAGGCAACTTGGTTTTCGGGTCCCCCTTGGCGCTGGCCTTTGCGACGCGGGCTATCGCCCGTTATTGTCTGGGTCGTCCTGGATGGCGCAACGACCTGCGCCACGGATTGGCCATGGCTCGCAGCGCCGACCCCATCTCCTACGCCACGCTCGTCACCTACAGCTACGGCTTGGGGATCATGTTTGGCGTGCTGAGGTCCGACGATCGCGCGGTGCGCGAGACCGAGGATGCCCTACATATTGCCGAACGGTCCGGTGATGATCTCGCGTTCGTCTGGGCCCGGATGACGTTGGGCCTGGCGCTGGTGCACCGCCAGATGGCTGGCGAGCGCGATCGCGGCAACAAGCTCTTGACCGCAATCAGCGAAGTGCTCCTACGCCAGGAACATAACCTGGCCGAGCTACCGCTCATCGAGGTCTACTCGGCGCGTGAGAATGCTCGGCGTGGAGATCGCGATGACGCCATCCCCCTCATGCGCGTCGCCCTACACGAGCTTTTACGCAACGGACAGCAGCTGGTGTGGGGCATTCCTGCGACGGGGGTTCTGGTGGAGACACTGCTCGATCGCGGGGCCGACGGTGACGTGGCCGAAGCCGAGGCCGCGATCACCAGGTTAGCGTCCGCGCCAGCCGATGATGGTCTGGTGATACGCGAGATCTGGCTGCTGCGGCTGCGCGCACTCCTAGCGCGGGCTCACCGTGATGACGCGGCCTACGCGGACTTTAGGGATCGCTACCGCGACATGGCAAAAATGCTTGGCTTTGAAGGGCATATCGCGTGGGCCGAGGCGATGCCATGACGGGTGCTGCTCCTTCAGGGGTGGTGACGTTTCTGTTCACCGATGTTGAGGGCTCGACCCGTCGGTGGGAGGCGGACGCGGATGAGATGCGGGTGGCCCTGGCCGCCCATGACGAGGTGCTGCAGTCGGCGATCGAGGCGCACGGCGGCTTCCTGTTCAAGCACACCGGCGATGGTGTGTGCGCGGCATTCTCGTCACCAAGGGCAGCGCTGGATGCCGCCATAGCCGCCCAGCGGGCGCTGGAGTTGCCGGTGCGGATGGGGCTGGCGACCGGGGAGGCCGAACTGCGGGACGGGGACTACTTCGGGACGGTTCTCAACCGTGCGGCGCGGGTGATGGCTGCCGGGCACGGCGGTCAGATCCTTTTGGCCGAGTCGACGGCAGTGCTGCTCACCGGTGTTGATCTTCTCGATCTGGGACCGCGACGGTTGCGTGATGTGTCAGCGCCGGTGGGGGTGTTTCAGGTCCGAGCGCAGGGCCTGCGCACAGAGTTTCCATCGCTGAGGGCGCTTGATGTCAGTCCGGGGAACCTGCGACCCGCGATCACCAGTTTTATCGGGCGGGAATCCGAAGTCGCCGAGGTTGATGCGGCGGTGCGAACCCATCGATTGGTGACGTTGACCGGGGTGGGCGGGGTCGGCAAGACCCGCCTCGCGGTGGAGGTAGCGGGCCAGCTGGCCGATGAATACCCCGACGGCGTCTGGCTTTTCGAACTGGCTGCGGTCACCGATCCGGCAGCAGTACCCGACGCGGTGGCCGCAGTGCTGGGCATCACCCAGCAGCCGGGCAAGAGCGTGGCTGAAAGTGTGGCCGCCGCGTTGGAGGGCCGGTCGCGGCTTTTGGTGTTCGACAATTGCGAACACGTCCTGGATGCTGCCGCCGACCTGATCGAGGCGATCCTGGCGCGCTCTGCGACGGTGAAGGTCTTGGCCACCAGCCGGGAAGGCTTGCGGGTGGCTGACGAACAGCTTTGGCCGGTGCCATCGCTGGACGTCGGCGCGGGAATCGACTCCGCCGCGGTGAGCCTGTTCGTCGACCGCGCCCGCAGCGTTGCGCCACGCTTCTCGGTCGCCGAGCCCAATGAGGCGGCGGCGGTGGTGGAGATCTGCCGCCGCCTCGACGGGATTCCATTGGCCATCGAGTTGGCGGCCTCGCGGATGGCGTCGATGACCGCGATCGAGGTGCGTGATCGCCTGGATCAGCGGTTGCGGCTGCTGGTGGGCTCGCGGCGCGGACTGGAACGCCACCAAACCCTGCGGCACGCGGTGGCGTGGTCCTACGACCTTCTCGATGACGCGGAAAAGGCGCTGCTGGACCGCTGTTCGGTGTTCGCTGGCGGATTCGACCTCCAAAGCGCCTGCGCGGTAGCGGGATCCCCAGACGCCCCAGACGACTTGGCCACCCTGGATCTACTCGACGCGCTGGTGCGCAAGTCGCTGCTCGTCGCTGACCGGTCAGCGGGGCGAACCCGGTTTTCGATGCTGGAGACGATCCGACAGTTCGCCGAGGAGCAACTCGTGGCGAGCGGTGCGGCGGAAGAGGTACGCACCGCGCACGCCCGCCACTTCGCGGATCGGGAAAAAGACATTTTGGCCATCTGGGACAGCCCACGCCAACGGGAGGCGTACGACTGGTTCACTGCCGAACTGGCCAACCTGCGAGTGGCGTTCCGGTGGGCAATCGACCACGACGACATCGACACCGCTTCCACCATCGCTACGTATGCGGCCTTTCTGGGCTACCGGGTCGAACTGTACGAGCCAATGGCCTGGGCGGAAGAAGTAATCGAGCCCGCCCGTGCCGTTGCGCACCCCCGGCTCGCGGCGCTGTATGCGATGGCGTCGCAATGTTGGATGCGGGGCCGAATCGACGCGGCCCTCCGTTACAGCGACGGTGGTGTTGAGGCAGTCCGCAGCGGCGGTAGCGTGCCGTTCGACACCGAGGCCATGCTTGGCGGTGCGTATGTGGCCATCGGTCAGCCAGAGCGGTGGATCGAATGGTGCCGGGAGCGGTTAGGTCAGGGTCACGACACTCAGGCATTCACCCAGACGTGCTTGGTCATGGCACTGACGATGGTCGGCTGGCGTGAAGCTGCGAGAGCCGAGGCCGCAGGTCTCATCGATGCCGTCGAGATCACCCGTAATCCCCATGCCATTTCGCACGCGCTGCTCGCTTACGGCCTCGCCTTCCTCAACGCCGATCCCGTCAATGCACTCGCGGCCCTGCGCCGTGGGCTTGTCGTCGCGCAGGACAGCGGCAACCGCATGAACGAATCGCACCTGGCACTGAGGCTGGCCCAAGTCGAGGTCGAACACGAGGACGAGGTGACCGCGCTCGATCACATCACCACCGCAATACGCACCTGCGACGCATCCGGCAATACCGACGCCGTTCGGCCTCCTCTCGCTGCGCTGGCCGCGTTCCTCGACCGGCTCGGACGCTGTGAGCCAGCTGCCACGATTGCCGGGTTCGCCATCGTCAGCCCCATGACTTTGGCCGCGATCCCTGAGATCTACGCAGCAACCGCTCACCTCCGTGAGGTCCTCGGCGAGACCTACGAATCGCTCGCCCGCAAGGGCGAGACGATGACCACTTCCGCCATGGTGACCTACGCATACGACCAAATCGACCAGGCCCGAGCCGAGCTGAAGGCTGCCTCGAAATAGACGACATACGAGAGTCTCGAAACTTCGTGTCGGAATGGCACGGCGATATGACGGACATCGCTGACCAGCGGTGACACGATACTGACATGGACAGCACTGGGGACGGTCGCGGTGCACTGACGGCGGCAGGGCTGCCGTGTGGGTCGTGCGGCGCCGAACTGCCACCGAACTCCAAGTTTTGCAACGAGTGCGGTGCACCGGTCACACAGGTCAGCCGATCGGCTGAGTACAAGCAGGTGACGGTGCTGTTCGCCGATGTGGTGCACTCGATGGACATCGCCGCTGCCGTCGGGGCGGAGCGGCTGCGCGAGATCATGGCCGAACTGGTCAACCGCTGCGCCGCAGTGGTGCAGCGTTTCGGCGGGACGGTGGATAAGTTCACCGGGGATGGGATCATGGCGCTGTTCGGTGCGCCGGTGGCGTTGGAGGACCACGCAATCCGCGCTTGCCTTGCGGCGCTGGGCATTCAGGATGAAGCCGCACGGTTGGCAACTGAGGTCAATGTCCGCGACGGCCTTGACCTGGGGCTGCGGGTAGGCCTCAACTCGGGTCAGGTGATCGCCGGTGAAATTGGTTCGGGACCTTTCGGTTACACCGCCATTGGTGAGCAGGTGGGGATGGCGCAGCGGATGGAATCGGTCGCTCCGCCTGGTGGGGTGATGCTCAGCGGGTCAACGGCGCGACTGGTTGATGGCGCAGCGGCCCTCGGTGAGCCTGAGTCCGTTCGGATCAAGGGTGCTGATGAAGGCGTTCCGGTTTGCCGCCTGCTGGGCATGCGCGCGGATCGGACTGTCAGGCACGCTGAGTCGAATCTGGTGGGTCGGCGGTGGGAGATGTTCGCCGTCGCGGACTTGTTGGACCGTGCAATCGACGGCCACGGCACGGTGGTCGGCGTGGTCGGGCCAGCTGGCATCGGTAAGAGCCGCCTGGTGCGTGAAGTCTCTGCGATGGCAGCTGCCCGTGATGTCGAGGTGTTCACCGCCTTTTGCGAATCGCACACCAGCCAGATCCCCTTCCATGCCGTTGCGCGGCTGCTGCGCGCCGCCACCGGCGTCGAGGGTCTTGGCGGGCAGGCCGCACGCGACCGAGTGCGCGACCGGGTTCCCGACGCCGACCTCGAGGACCTGTTGCTCTTTGACGACCTGCTGGGCATCGCCGATCTGGAGGTTCCCCTGCCGAGAATCGATCCGGATGCCCGGCGGCGGCGGTTGACCGCCCTGGTCAATGCCATGTCGTTGGCCCGAAAAAGCCCGGCGCTCTACGTCATCGAGGATGCCCATTGGATCGATGACGTCAGCGAGTCGATGATCGCCGAGTTCCTAACAGTGGTCGCGCAGACTCCCTCACTGGTGTTGGTCACCTACCGACCCGAGTACGAGGGCGCGTTGGCTCGGGTGCACGGTGCTCAAACCATCGCCCTTGCGCCGCTGAGTGATCCGGAGACCGCAGCGCTGGTTTCAGAGCTGCTTGGGCCCGACTCCTCGGTTGATGCACTGGGCCAGACGATCGCCGAGCGGGCCGCCGGTAACCCGTTTTTCGCCCAGGAGATCGTGCGCGAACTGGCCGAGCGCGGTGTGCTGCACGGGGAGCGCGGCGGCTACGTTTCGACGGTCGGCGCTGCCGAGGTCAGCGTGCCCGCCACCGTGCAGGCGACCATTGCCGCCCGCATCGACCGCCTTGACCCGGCGGCCAAGCGCACATTGAGTGCTGCGGCGGTCGTCGGCTCGAAGTTCAGCCGGGACCTGTTGGGAACACTGGGCATTGATCCTGTCCTGGACGATCTGGTCGGCGGCGAGTTGATCGATCAGATCACGTTCACCGGCGATCCCGCGTATGTGTTCCACCATCCACTGATCCGCACGGTGGCCTATGAATCACAGCTCAAGTCGGATCGCGCCGAGCTGCACCGGCGCGTCGCGGCGGCAATCGAATCAGGTGACCAGGCAGCGGTGGAGGAGAACGCCGCCCTGATCGCCGAACATCTGGAGGCCGCCGGTGATGGGCACGCCGCCTACGGCTGGCACATGCGCGCCGCAAGGTGGGCCACCAACCGCGACATCGATGCGGCGCGGTTGAGTTGGGAACGCGCCCAAACGATCGCTGACGCCCTACCCGCCGATGACCCCAACCGGCCAGCCATGCGCATCGCCCCGCGCAGCATGTTATGCAGGACCGCCTGGCGAGTCCATGCCAACGTTGCCGGTGACCGTTTCGATGAGTTGCGGGAGTTGTGCACCGCCGCCGGAGACAATGCGTCACTGGCCATCGCCATGGCAGGGCTGGTGATGGATCACGCGTACCACGATCGTGTGCGCGAGGCGTCAGAACTGGCATCGGAAGCCTGGGCCCTCGCCGAGTCGATCGGCGATGCGACTTTGACGGTGGGGCTGTCTGACGCGGCCATCTACTCCAAGACCGAAAGTGGTGAATGGTCTGACGTGCTGGTGTGGTCACAGAGGGTCATCGACCTGGCCGACGGTGATCCGGCTAAAGGCGAACCCCTTGTCGGGCCTCACTTAGCGCTCGCCTTTGCGACGCGGGCTATCGCCAGTTATTGCCTGGGTCGTACCGGATGGCGCGACGACCAGCGGCGCGGCCTGGCCATGGCCCGCAGCTCCGACCCCATGTCATATGCCTCGGCCGTTGGCTACAGCTACGTCGGGGGAATACCGCTTGGAGTCCTGGCGGCCGATGATCGGACCATGCGCGAGATCAATGATGCGCTTCGGATTGCCGAGCGATCGGGTGATGATCTCGCGTTGGCCACCGCCCAGGTAACGCTGGGCTTTGCGCTGGTACACCGCCAAACGGCTGCGGAGTGTGATCACGGAGAGAAGCTGCTGGCCGAGGTCGGCGAAGTGTTGCTCCGCCGGGGACACAACCTGTGCGAGTTGCCGATGGTCAACGTGTACTTGGCGCGTGAGAGGGCCCGGCGCGAAGATCGCGATGAGGCCATACGGCACATGCGTGCCGCCGTCAGCCATCTGTTCCGCGAGGGAGAACTCCTGTTGTGGGGGGTTCCAGCGACGGGTGTTCTAGTGCAGACACTGCTCGATCGTCGGACTGACGGTGACATGGTCGAAGCCGCGGCCGCGATCAACAGGTTGGCGGACGCGCCAGCCGACGACGGGCTGGTTATCCGTGATGTGTGGCTTCTACGTCTGCGTGCATTGCTGGCCCGCGCCCATGGCGACGAGGCCGGCTATCGCGAATACCGGGATCGCTACCGCGACATGGCCAAAACGCTTGGCTTCGAGGGACATATCGCGTGGGCCGAGGCGATGACATGACGGCGACCGGGTCGGTATCCCTGCGTCATGCTCGCAGGGTTGTTTGAGTCAACCGGCGCCGGGGAGGATCGTGGCCGACACGGAGGAGTCGTCTCCTGCGACGCTGCTCGACCAACTGGCGAGCCTCGATCCGCAGGAACGGCGCGAAGTGGCCGCGATCGTTCGCGGTCTCTCGCAGACCTTCGCCGGGGTGCCCGACGGCAAGGCAGCCTCGCATGTGCTGGGCGTACTCGCCCACCTGCTCGACCTCGCCTGAGGGCGTATACCGCGTGTTGTTGTGTGTTCCAAAACCGGTCTATTTTGAGGCAGCCCGCCACACGGCTCGATGGTCGACGCCTGTCATCGGACCCGGTCGACATGGCTCCGTACGGAACGGAGTTGAGCCGAAGTCCCGAGGGCGATCAGGATCGTGTCGGGATCCAGGCGCGTGTCCGGAGCCGGGTTCGTGACGAACTGGCCACTCGCGGTCCTTATGGCCAGCACCAGCGCCCCGGTCGTCAACCCAAGCGCCGTATCGGCCAAACACCGACCAACCAGAGGCGAGGCGGGAGTGATCTTGATTTCCTCGATTCGGTAATCGAGAGTCTCGTCGTGCATGACGACGTCAAGGAACTCGGCCACGTGAGGCTGCAACGCAAACGCCGCCATCCGCTGCCCGCCGATCAGTTGCGGATTGACGGCCCGGTTGGCGCCGGCCCGCAACAATTTAGACTTCGACTCCTCCGTGCGGGCACGGGCGATGATGACGAGATCGGGTCGCAACGCTCGACTGGACAAGGTCACGTAAACGTTGTCCGCATCGGTGTTCAGCGCCGCGATCAGCGCATGGGCATGCCCGATGCCGGCGGCCTCCAGGGTGCTGTCGTCGGTGACATCGCCCAGCACCGTCGGATAGTCGACACCCTGCAGGCGAGCGGGGTCTCGGTCGACGACGACGACCTGCTTCCCGAGGGCGTCGAGATACAGCACGCTGGCCCGACCAACGCGGCCCCATCCGCAGATGATGAAATGTCCAGTCATCCGGCCTATCTGCTGCTCCATCCGCCGCCTCCCCAGCTGCTGGCGTAGGTGCCCCTCGATGAGCGCTTCGAGGAGGACCCCGAACATGTATAGCGCGGTTCCCACACCCACGAGGATCAGCACGATCGTAAACAACTCGCCGACCGTGGACAGCGGGTGAACCTCGCGGAAACCTACCGTCGTGATCGTCGTGACCGTCTGGTACAACGCTTCGACAAATCCGAACCCGAGGATCACATAGCCCACAGTCCCGGCAACGATCACCAACATAAACGCTAACAGCGCTCGACCAATCCGCCGAAGAGAACTCACTTCGTAGATTGTGCACCCAGACGCGGACCAATCTCACCTAGGAGGCCTCTGAACAACGGTCGATTCTGGGGCGGGAGGAGCGCCGACTAAGGCCGTCGTTGCGGCGTGAGTCGGGTCATCGAGCCCGACAACGTGGTCGTTTCTCCCGCCGGTTCGTAGTCTTGTCGGCGTTTGTCCTGGGCCGCGAGGGGGCGTATGCCCCGGGGTGGTCAGGCCAGTGCCCATGCCCCGTCCGTGCGGGTCAGGCCGTTGTTGATGAGTGTGCGGAGATTGATTGCGGCGCAACGGTTCCGCAGCCAAGCATGGTTCTTGTCGATACCGAGGTAGCGCAGCTTGATCCGCCGCCCCCGGTGGGTGGCGGTGCACGCGATGACCCGCTCCACCATCGAGCGGGTGGGGTAGGCCTGCTTGAACTCGGGTGTTCGGGCCTGGGCGCGGGCGGCGCGCAGCAGCTGTTCGTGCTCGTGGATGCTCATCGACCGCCCATCCGTGGCGGTGGTGCATCGGGATCGCAGCGGGCAGTCGGCGCACACCGCACCGAAGGTGACCGCGCGTTTCGGGCTCATGGCGCGGGTGTGCCCGCCCGGGCAGGTGACGGTGCGGGCCGCCTCGTCGATGGTGAAGTCGTCGAGGGTGAATCCGCCGGGCACGGCCGGGCACAGCGGCTTGGGTTTGATCATGGTGTCGTGGCCCGCGTC
>JARLGS010000396.1 GCA_031292695.1 Mycobacterium sp.
AAGGTGCACGGCGACGTCCTTGACGCCGGCTGCGGCGAGGCTGCCACCGCCATCTATTTGGCTGAGCATGGCTTCACCACGGTGGGCCTGGATCAATCGGCGACCGCCATCGAGCTGGCCCGCGCCGAGGCCGCCCGCCGGGGCGCGCACAGCGCCAGCTTCGAAGTGGCCGACATCAGCGACTTCACCGGATACGACGGCCGCTTCGGCACCATCGTCGACAGCACCCTGTTCCATTCCATGCCGGTCGAGCTGCGCGACGGCTATCAGCGCTCGATCGTGCGGGCCGCTGCCCCCGGTCCGTCGTACATCGTCCTGGTCTTCGACCGCGCCGGCATGCCGTCCGGCCCGGCCAACCCGGTGACCGCCGAGGAGCTGCGCGAGGTGGTCGGCAAGTACTGGGTGATTGACGACATCTCGCCGGCCCGAATCCACGGCAACATGCCCGACAACTTCGGGTCAACAGGTGCCGGATTCGCCGATGTCGACATCCGTGATGAGCCGGACGGCCGAAAGTCGGTTGCCGCCTGGTTGCTGCAGGCGCACCTGGGATAGCGCGCCGCATCGGGTCCCACCCTCCAGCCCCCGGGCCGATCGTCATGAGGCAGGATGGAGCCGCTGCCGATCACCGGGGCAGTTGTGACTTGCGGGGACCGAAGGAGTCTGATGGCCGAGGCAGACAACGGTGGCCAGGGCGTGATCCGGCCGGCCTATGCACGCGTGTTGCTCAAACTGGGTGGAGAGATGTTCGGCGGCGGGCAGGTCGGCCTGGACCCCGACGTGGTGGCGTTGGTCGCCCGTCAGATCGCCGAGGTGGTCCGCAGCGGCGTCCAAGTGGCCGTGGTCATCGGTGGCGGCAACTTCTTCCGCGGCGCCCAGCTGCAACAGCGCGGCATGGAACGCACCCGCAGCGACTACATGGGCATGCTCGGCACCGTGATGAACAGCCTTGCGCTGCAGGACTTCCTGCAGAAGGAAGGCATCGACACCCGGGTGCAGACCGCGATCACCATGGGGCAGGTCGCCGAGCCCTACATCCCGCTGCGCGCCCGGCGGCACCTGGAGAAGGGGCGCGTGGTGATCTTCGGCGCCGGCATGGGCCTGCCGTACTTCTCCACTGACACCACGGCTGCGCAGCGCGCCCTGGAGATCGGCGCCGAGGTGGTGTTGATGGCCAAGGCCGTCGACGGCGTGTTCACCGCGGACCCGCGTGAGGTGCCCGACGCCGAGATGATCGCCACCATCACCCACCGCGAGGTGTTGGAACGCGACCTGAAGGTCGCCGATGCCACTGCTTTCAGCCTGTGTATGGACAATGGCATGCCGATGCTGGTCTTCAACCTGCTGACCGAAGGCAATATCGCGCGTGCGGTCGCGGGTGAGAAGATCGGAACGCTGGTTTCCACCTAGGTGCTCAACGAGAGAAGCGCCAGGGGCGAGCTGCAGCGACGGGAGAAGATGAATTGATCGAGGAAACCCTCTTCGATGCCGAAGAGAAGATGGACAAGGCAGTCTCGGTGGCCCGTGACGACTTGGGGTCGATCCGCACCGGCCGGGCCAACCCGGGCATGTTCAACCGGATCAACATCGACTACTACGGCTCGATGACCCCGATCACCCAGCTCTCCAGCATCAACGTCCCGGAGGCACGGCTGGTCGTGATCAAGCCCTACGAGGCCAACCAGCTCAAGCACATCGAGGATGCCATCAGGAACTCGGACCTCGGGGTCAACCCGGGCAACGACGGCAGCGTCATCCGCATCTCGGTCCCGCAGTTGACCGAGGAGCGCCGCCGGGAACTGGTGAAGCAGGCCAAGTCCAAGGGCGAGGACGCCAAGGTGGCGGTGCGCAACATCCGTCGTAAGGCCATGGACGAGCTGTCCCGCATCAAGAAGGACGGCGAAGCCGGCGAGGACGAGGTCGGCCGCGCCGAGAAGGATCTGGACAAGACCACCGCCACCTACACGGCTCAGATCGATGAACTGGTCAAGCACAAGGAAGGCGAGCTGCTGGAGGTCTGAGGACCTTCCAGCCGACCGCGCCGAATTGTTCATGGCCACCGACACCGCCCCATCCGGGGAACCCAAGAAGACATCGCGCGCCGGGCGCAACCTGCCCGCCGCGATCTCTGTCGGCGCCTTCTTGGGTGGCACCGTCATCGCCACCCTCTTGTTCGCTCCGCAGTTCTGGGTGGCGCTGGTGGCATTGGCCATCGCCCTGGCCACGCACGAGGTGGTGCGGCGGTTGCGTGAAGGCGGCTATGCCGTCCCGGTCATCCCGCTGTTGATCGGTGGGCAGGCGATGATCTGGCTGACCTGGCCGTACCGGGAAGCCGGCGCGCTCGGCGCGTTCGGTGGCACGGTGGCGTTGTGCCTGATCTGGCGCTTGCTGTCCGGTGGTTTGAAGGCCGCACCGGTCAACTACGTGCGCGACGTGTCGGTGACGATCTTCCTGGCCGCCTGGATTCCGCTGTTCGGCGCTTTCGCCGCGCTGCTGATCTATCCGCACCATGGTTCCTACCACGAAGGCGCCATGCAGGTGTTCTGCATGATGCTCGGCGTGGTGGCCTCCGACATCGGTGGCTATACCGCGGGCGTGCTGTTCGGCAAGCATCCGATGGTGCCGGCGATCAGCCCGAAGAAGTCCTGGGAGGGACTGGTCGGTTCGCTGCTGTTCAGCGTCATCGTCTCGATGCTGTCGGTGCACTACCTGGCGGATCGGCCGATGTGGATCGGTGTGCCGCTGGGCATCATGCTGGTCATCACCGGCACCCTGGGCGACCTGGTGGAATCCCAGGTCAAGCGCGACCTCGGGATCAAGGACATGGGCACTCTGCTGCCTGGTCACGGCGGTCTGATGGACCGGATCGACTCGATTCTGCCGTCTGCGGTTGCGGCGTGGCTGGTGTTGGAGATGTTTGCCTGACGGTCTGTGCCACCGCCCGGGAGTTGAGCCAGCAGGCCGCCGCGCCGAGCGCCAGACCGATCACTATGCCGATGTCCGGCCGCTGACCGAGCAGCAGCCAGGACAACGCGCCGGCGATCGCCGGAATGACGGCGAACAGCATGGCCACCGCCGCGGCGCCGTAACGGTCGATCGCCCGGACGTACAACGTCATGCACAACGTGGCGTTGAGCAACACCACGGCGCCGACCGCGACGATCGCCGTGTGCACGCTGGTCACGGTCCACGGCATGAGCGCGGCCAGAATCGCGACCGGGATCAATGAGGCGGCGTTCTGTAACGCGGCGGTGGCACGGAAGTCCACCCCGCGGCAGAATCGTTGCTGGTAGACGCCTCCCGAGGCGATGGCCAGCAGTGAGACCACCAGCAGGACGATCACCACGTCGACACCGCCGACCATGAGCAGCCGATGGGCGCACGCCGCGAGCACCGCGAGGACGCCCAGGGTCAGCGCGGCAACGCGCTTGGCGGTCAGCCGTTCGCCCAGGAACACCGCGGCCAGCAGCGCGGTGGCCACCGGGTTCATCGAGATGATCACGGCGCCGAGCACCGCCGGAGCGCCATGCATCAGCGCCAGGTACAGGCAGATGAACTGCAGGGCCTGAGTGAGCAATCCGCTCACCAGGACATGCACCAGCCGCGTGCCAGTGGGCCATTTCACACCTGCGGCGAGCCCCCACGCGGTCAGGATCGCCGCCGCGAGGCCGAACCGGAACACCAGCGTCGCCATGGGTGTCAAGGCCGAAACGGCAAGGGCGCCAATGGGATAACCCAACGCATAGAGGAAAGCCAGGATCGACGCGGGACGTGGTGGCATGGGGCCATGGTGAGGCCCTGTCGGCCCAGGGTCCAATCATTTTTGTCTGTGTGGTCCGATGCGACGTTGGCGCGGTGCGATACTGGAGCCCGTTATGGCCGGATCACTCCCTCTCGTTTTCGATGCGCCGCGACGGGCCATGCCCCCGCGCCACCTCGCCGACCTCGACGCCGACGGGCGGGCGGAGGCCGTGGCAGAGCTGGGGCTGCCGAAGTTCCGGGCCAAGCAGCTGGCCAATCAGTATTACGGCCGATTGATCGCCGATCCGCATGAGATGACCGATCTGCCCGCTGCAGTGCGCGATCAGGTCGCCGGCGCGTTGTTCCCCGATCTGATTTCCCCGGTACGGCAGATTCAGTGCGACGCGGGGGAGACCCGCAAGACGCTGTGGCGCGCGGTCGACGGCACCACGTTCGAGTCGGTGTTGATGCGCTATCCGCAGCGCAACACCGTGTGTATCTCGTCGCAGGCCGGCTGCGGCATGGCCTGCCCGTTCTGCGCCACCGGCCAGGGCGGGTTGAAGCGGAACCTGTCCACGGCCGAGATTTTGGAACAGGTGCGGTCCGCGTCGGCCGCGATGCGTCATGAACACGACAGTCGGCTGTCGAACATCGTCTTCATGGGCATGGGGGAGCCGCTGGCCAACTACAACCGGGTGGTCGCGGCGGTGCGCCGGATCACTGCGGCACCGCCGGACGGCTTCGGCATCGGTGCCCGGTCGGTCACGGTCTCGACGGTCGGTCTGGCGCCGGCGATCCGCAAGCTCGCCGACGAGAAGCTGGGCGTGACGCTGGCGTTGTCACTGCACACTCCCGACGACGAACTGCGCGACACCCTGGTGCCGGTGAACAACCGGTGGAATGTGTCCGAGGTCCTCGATGCCGCACGGTATTACGCGGACGTGACGGGCCGCCGGGTTTCGGTGGAATACGCACTTATCCGGGACGTCAACGATCAGCCTTGGCGCGCAGACCTTTTGGGCAAGAAACTGCGTGCCGCGCTGGGGCCACTGGTGCATGTCAACCTGATTCCGCTGAATCCGACGCCGGGCAGCGAATGGGACGCCAGTCCGAAACCGGTCGAGCGCGAATTCGTGCGTCGGGTGCAGGCGGCCGGGGTGTCGTGCACGGTGCGGGACACCCGCGGTCGCGAAATCGCCGCCGCCTGCGGACAATTGGCAGCCGAAGGCTGAGCAGTCGTCGTCGAGATCGACGAAATGGCCGGTTCCACTCGCACTTTGTGGCCCGTTTGTCCGTTTGGGCGTTGGGTGGGCTGGGGTGCTGGTTAGCGCAGGCCCACGGCATGACGCAGCTGCGCCAGGAACTGGTCACCGTCGTCGCTGGGGACGATGTAGTGCGACACCGCGACCCGGATGGCGGTGGCGGCTTTGAGTCCCGCGTTGGGCCCGGTGAGGAGTTTCTGCAGCCTGGCCCGCATAATCGGGATCACGTGGTTCAGCTGCGCGATCACCACCTCGGGTTCGATGTCGACCACCCGCACGCCGGAGTATGACTGCTGGTACTTGACGATGAATTGCAGTGCGGCATCGAGCTTTTCGTTGCCGCGCAGCTCGGCGGTAGCCGCGCTGATCCCGCCGTCGAACAATTCGCGCTCGTATTGCCCGAACGATGCGAGCAGCTCCTCCTTGGAGGCGAACCAGCGGTAGAGAGTGGGCCGGGACACCCCGGCCTGCATCGCCACCTCGGACAGGCTGAGTTTCGTCTGCCCGTGGCGGGCAAGCACTTCCGCGGTCGCGACCAGAATCCGGCTGCGGGTCGAGGTGTCCTCGGCAGAGCCGCTCTGTTCGCTCACGGGGCTGTTCACGGTACCGATGGTAATTCCTGTGGGGTCATAAACACTGCTTAAGCTGCGCTACGGTGTCGAGATCGTCGAGTGCGGCCACTGAACGGGCCAGGCCCGCCATGGCGATGGTGTCGTCCTGCATGCCACCCATGCCCGCGGTGATGAGCGTCGCGATGTAGGCGTACGACGCGCCCTGCCGGTAACGGTGCCACAGCTCGTCGCGGTGGAGTTCGGGTCCGCCGGCGGCGGTCAGCGCCCTCCGGTAGACGTCCAGCAGGTCGCGTTGATGGGCGCGCCGGTCCTCGGTGGTCATGCTGGTGACCAGGGTGTAGGACAGTTCCCGGCACGGGTGTCCGCGGCGTATCGCCTGCCAGTCCAGCAGCCCGGCCCTTCCGTTACGGAAGTACACGTTTCCAGGATGTGCGTCGCCGTGCATGACAGTGTTCGGGTCCCGGTCGATCACCATGGCGGCGGCGCGGTAGTGGTCGATGATGAACTGGCCGCTCTGTATCGGGATGTCGGTGCCCGCCAGCTTGCGCGCCGAGGCGTTGGCCAGGGTGCCGGTCAGCAGCGACGTGGCGTCGCCCGAGGCCGAGTACACCCATGGATATACGTCGGCGTGATCCCAGAAGCTCGCGTGTAGGCGGGCGAGCAGTTCGACGACCAGCGCGGCCTGGTCGGCGGTCAACGGGTGCAACGTGTCGGGGAACTCGCACGGCGCGGTTGCGGCCAGGTCCTCGAGCACCAGGACGAACCGGCCGGTGAGTCCGTCGAAAGCGCTGCCATGGCAGACTGGGATGTCGGACAGCTGGAGCGCCAGCTCCCGGTAGAACTGCACCTCAGTGGCCGCCAGGCGGCCCAGCTCGCCCATCAGCCGGGTGGCAGCGGTCTCTGCGGCCATCTTGACGAAGACAGTCTCGGGCACATCGGTACCGGTGAGCCGCAGTCGGGCCCGGGATGAGGTGCCGGAGTCGCCGCCGATCACCTGGACCGAGGTGACGTGTCTGCGGAGTAATGCCGACAGATAAGTGGCGTCCAGATCGGCGATTTCGCGGGGCAGCGCGCGCGTCCGCCCGATGGCGGTGTCGGTTGCGATACGTTGCACTCCACGGCCCAGGTGGGCCGTGAGGTTGAGGGCGCGGACGAGCGGAAGCATCAGGCAAGTTTACAAACTGTGCCCTAGTTGTAAAGGAAGGCGATGATATGGCCGGACCGATGGAAGGGTTCAGGGTCGTCGAGCTGGGCGTCTGGGTCGCTGCTCCGGCCACCGGCGCGATCCTGGCTGACTGGGGCGCCGACGTCATCAAGATAGAACCGCCAAGCGGTGATCCGGCCCGTACCTTCGGCCAGATGCTGGGTCTGGACCAGGACACCGGCATTGCGGCCAATCCGCCTTTCGAAATGGACAACCGATCCAAGCGCAGCATCGTGCTGGATCTGACCGCTGCGGAAGGACGGGCGACCGCCGTCGAGTTACTCTGTGGCGCAGACGTTTTCATCACAAATATGCGACCAGGTGCGCTGCGGCGCCTGGGCCTGGACTTCCCGGCGGTCAGCGAGTTGGCGCCCAAGCTGGTCTACGGCATGATCACCGGCTACGGGCTGGACGGCCCGGACGCCGACCGCGCCGCGTACGATGTGGCCGCCTTCTGGGCCCGCGCCGGCCTGGCTGACCTGCTGACCCGGCCCGGGGACACCCCGCCGTTCCAGCGCGGCGGCATGGGCGATCACTCGTCCGGGATGACCCTGGCGGCCGCGGTGTGTGCCGCGCTGCTGGCCCGGAACCGCACTGGGGCAGGGCAATTGGTCAGCACGTCGCTGTACCGGCAGGGCGCCTACACCGTCAGCTTCGACCTGAACACTCTGTTGTTGTCCGGCCAACAGGTCGCGATCGGCCAGCGGGAGTCGATGGCCAACCCGTGCATGAACAATTACACGGCCGGCGACGGCAGGCGGTTCTGGATTGTCGGGCTGCAGGGCGATCGGCACTGGCCGGCCCTGTGTCGGGCGGTCGGGCGCATCGGCTGGCTCGACGACGATCGCTTCCGGACCGCGCGGGACCGGTTCGTCCATGCCCGCGAATTGATTTCCGGGCTGGACACCATTTTCGCCAGCCGACCGCTGGACGAATGGGCGGAGATTTTCGCCGCTGATCCCGACTTCTTCTGGTCGCCGATCAACACTCTCGACGACGTCATCGCCGACGAGCAGTTCCACGCGGCCGGGGGCATTGTTGAGGTGCCCGAAGGGAATTCCAGTGTCCCAATGGTCGCCACGCCGGCCGACTTCTCCGGTACCCCGTGGCGGCCCCGGTCGGTGGCGCCCGGTCTGGGTGAACATACCGAGGAGATTCTCGCCGAACTGCGAGAGCGGTCTTGAACTAGTCAGGGTCCCGTACCCGCGCGGCGTATCGCAGCTGTTCGAGGAACTCATCCCCGTCATCGCTGCGAACCAGGTAATGCGACACCGCGACTCGGACCACGGTGGCCGCGATCTCGGCCGAGTGCGGGCCGGGGATCAACCGCGCGAGACGGGCCCGCATCATCGGCAGTGCGCCGCTGAGCCGGGCGATCACCTGCTCGGGCTCGATGTCCACCATCCGGAATCCCGGGTAGGACTGCTGGTAATCGACGATGACGCGCAACGCCGCGTCGAGCCGGTCCTCCGGGGGCAGCCCGGCGATCGCCTTGGCCACGCCGCGCTCGTAAAAGTCGCGCTCCCACTCCACGAATGCCTCCAACAGGTCCTGTTTGGAGGCGAACCAGCGGTACAGCGTCGGGCGCGACACCCCGGCCTCGGCGGCGACTTCCGAAAGGCTGAGTTTGGTCATGCCCTGACGGCCGAGTACCGCGGCGGTGGCGACCAGGAGGCGCTCGCGCGTGGTATCGGTATCGGTGGACACGAGAATGACTTTACAAAAATCCTGACAAGTGTCACGCTGATTCGGCTGGGTCGCCGTTACGGGCTGCAGCGGGAAGGAGTGCCGGTGAGCGTGGTCAGTGCGCCGCAGGAGCGCCAATACAGCCCGCACGACATCACCTCACATGCTTTCTGGGAACAGCCTTTCGCTCAGCGCGACAAGACTTTTGCAGTGTTGCGCGGGACCGAGGGGTTGACCTGGCACCGGCCATTGCCGTCGTTGTTCCAGATGGCAGAGCCCGGTTTCTGGGCCGTCACCCGACGCGCCGACATTGGTTACGTCAGCCAGCACCCGGAGCTGTTCACCTCGGTCCACGGCGTCGCGCTGGACCCGATGCCCGCCGAGGTGCAGCGGTTCGCGTCGTTCTTCCTCACCATGGACCCGCCCGAGCACACCAGGTACCGGCGGCTGATCAGCTCGGCCTTCACCCCTCGCAACGTCCGGATGATCGAGCAACAGGTCCACGCCAACGCGGTGCGGGTGGTCGACCAACTGATCGGCGCCGGCGATGTCGACTTCGTCGAGGTGTGTTCCTCGCGGCTGCCGATGATGACCATCTCCGAGATGCTCGGCGTGGTGCCGTCGGAACGCGAAGCGCTGGCCAAGGCCGCCGAGAAGCTGTTCAGCATGAGCGACGACGAGTACTCGTCGCTGGAGGAGCGCGCAGCCGACACGGTCAACGAGATCATGCTGCTGTCCGGTACCGGGGTGGAGCTGGCGAAGTACCGCCGGGCCAACCCGGGCGACGACTTGATGACGGCCATCGTCAACGCGGAGGTCGATGGGCACCGGCTGACCGATGAGGAGATCGGTGCGTTCCTGATCCTGCTTGCATCGGCAGGCAACGACACGACAAAGCAGACCACCACGCACGCCATGTTGGCGCTACAGCAGCACCCGGCCCAATGGGCTTGGCTGCTGGAGGATTTCGACTCCCGCATCGATATCGCCGTCGAGGAGTTCGTGCGGTGGTCCACCCCGGTCATGCAGTTCGCGCGGTTCGCCACCCAGGACACCGAACTGGCCGGGCAGCGGATCAGCGCCGGGGACAAGGTCGGGCTGTTCTACTGCTCGGCCAACCGGGATGAGACGGTGTTCGACGCGCCCGACGCCTTCAATCTGCGACGCACGCCCAACCCGCACTTCGGCTTCGGCGGCGGTGGCCCGCATTTCTGCCTGGGCAACCAGCTGGCCAGGGTTGAGCTGCGAAACCTGTTCCGGGAGTTGCTGACTCGGATGAAGCGCATCGAACTCGGTGAGCCTGACCTGTTGTACAGCAGCTTCGTGCACGGCATCAAACGGCTGCCGGCGTACCTGGCCTGATTCTTCCGAGGAGAACACCCCATGCAGATCGAGGTCGACCTGGCCAAGTGCACCGGCCATGGGATCTGTGAGTCCATCGCCGCGGATACCTTCGAGGTGCAGGACGACGGCACGGTGCGCATCAGCGACCAGGAACGACCGGAAACCGATCGGGAGCGAATGCGGCAGGCTGTGACACAGTGCCCGGCCGCGGCGCTGCGCCTGGTCGGGTAGGCGGCCCGTCGGCAGCGCCGGCTACTCCACCACGCCCGTGAGACCGAGCTCGGCCAGCACCTTGCGCATCGAATCTGCCAGTGCCACCTTGGTATTCGCGTCGCCGGGCTCCCATGCGGTGGCGTTCACCGTGGCCCACTTCGGCGTCTCGCAGAACACCACGAACAGATGGCCGTTCAACCGCTCGAGATCCACCGGGGTGAGTCCGGGCTCCACCAAGCGTGGCAGAAAATAGTCGGCCTGGGTGCCGTCCGGACTGTTCAACGCGGGCGACGCCTGACCGATGTTCGAGCAGCCGATGGGTTTGCCGACCTTGAGCACCATCTTCTCCAGCCGTCGTACCGCGAATTTGGGCACCAGGGGAGTCAACGGCAGCGGCGTCAGCATCATCCGGGTCCACTCTTCAACGCCGCCGAGTTCGCGTTTGATGTCACCCCGCACTTCGGTCAGATCAGTGTTGACCTTCACCGGGTCCGCCATGACGGTGATGGTGCTCAGTGCGTTGCCCCGGGTATCACTTTCGGTACGAATGCTGACCGGGAACGACAGCATGGCCCGGCCGTCGTCATCCAGCCGCCCGATGACTTGCCCGAGCCGGGCGGCGAAACCGGCGAACAGGACATTGCTGGTTCCCCCAAGCGATTTCGCGCGCCGGTGCCATTCGTCGATGTCGACGTGGGCGGCGACGAACGGCAGCGGCACCGGGGTGTCACCACCGTCGCCGGACACCGGTGCCGTCACCGATTTGGCCGACGCCGCCAGGTCACTCTTCTGCTCGCGCGCGATCTTGGCCGCTCCGACCACCGCCCGGAACCAACTGGGCACCGAGCGCACCGTCTGCCGCAGGTCCTGCCGCAGCGCCTCGCGTCGAGTCCGGGACCGGGGCGACGGATAGCCGAGATCGCGGGAAGCGCCGTTGACCGCGTCTGCGACCGCTTCGGCGATAGCCAGTGCGTCACCGACGGTGTGCGACACCACGAGGGACACGGCCGCGCCACCGTCTTCGAACGGTTGCACACCGAGGTGCCAGGGCGGGCCGTGTTCGGGGTCGACCGGTAGGCGGCCGCGTTCGTCCGCCCAGTCGTTCACCTCGGCGCGGGTTCGGGTCGTCGCGGCGACGTCGAGGTTGCGCGGTCCGTGGGAGCGGACCCACCGGTGGCGCCCGAACGGCAGCGGCGACCGCTCGATCCGGCGGCCGAGCAACCCGCCACCGCCCAGGTTCCGGTGCAGTCGGCGCAGCCCGTCGAGGTCGACGGGCCGGTCGTAGACCCAGGTGAACTGGATGACCGGACCCCGGCCGAGGGCCCGTAGGCCGGTGAATGACGCCTGATCTCCCAGGTCGATCGTGTTGTCGGCTCCGGTCATGTGGCGAATGTTACTCAGCCCACAATTTCGTGTCGCGGGCTAGCGGGGTCACGGCGCCGGAACGGTTTCCGTCGGTCTGCCGCGGACCCGACTCGGGCGTGGGATCTGGCAGCGGGGCGTTGATGGTACGCAAGGCGCTATGCTGGATTGCGAATTTCGTCAATCCATCAATCAAAGGATGCTGCAGTGGTCGACGGTGTGCTCGATGGTCCCGAACGGCCGTTGTATGAGATCAAGGCGAACCTGTTCAAAGCGCTCGCGCATCCGGCCCGGATCAGGGTCCTGGAGATTCTGTCGACGTCCGACGGCCCCACTGCGGTGAGCGACATCCTGGCTGCCAGCGATATCGAACCAACGCTGCTCTCGCAGCATCTGGCGGTGCTCAAACGCCATCACGTGGTCACCGGGTATCGGGCCGGCAACGCGGTGTTCTACACGCTGGCGCATCCGAAGATCGCTGAACTACTGCTCATCGCGCGGACTTTTCTCGCCGACACTCTTGCCGCCCAACGTGATCAGCTGGACGCCATTGGCTCACTACCGCCGATCGGCACCAGCCGATGATCAATGCAGCCGGCGCCCGCATCGCGCGGTTGCTGCCGTCGCGCACGGACTACGCCGGCCTGAGTCGTTCGTGGCGGCGTGATGCCCTGGCCGGAGTGACGGTCGGCGTGGTGGCGTTGCCCCTGGCGTTGGCGTTCGGTATCAGTTCCGGCGTCGGCGCGGCGGCCGGTCTGGTAACCGCAGTCGTGGCGGGACTGGTGGCTGCCGTGTTCGGCGGTTCCCACGTGCAGGTGTCCGGGCCTACCGGGGCGATGACGGTAGTGCTGGCACCGATTGTGGCCCAGCACGGGCTGGGCAGCGTTGCCCTGGTCACGATTCTGGCCGGGGTCATCGTCATTGCCGCAGGTGTCACCGGCATGGGGCGCGCGGTGACCTTCATTCCGTGGCCGGTGATCGAAGGGTTCACCCTCGGCATTGCGACCATCATTTTTCTGCAGCAGGTGCCGGCCGCATTCGGGCAGCCGGTACCCGCTGGTCGGTCCCCGCTGATGGCGGCCGGCGTGGTCGTGTCGCACCTCGACGTGGGTTCAGCCCGGCCGGCGCTGCTCGTCACGGCGCTGGTAGCGGTGCTGATGATCGTCCTGCCGCGGCTGCATCCCGCGGTGCCGGCGTCATTGCTGGCGGTTGTTGCGGCCACTGCCCTGGTGGCGGGTACCGGGTTGCCGGCGACCCGGATCGGGGCGCTGCCATCGCGGCTGGCCGCACCGGTATGGCCACACGCCGACCTGACTGCGCTGCACTCTCTGTTCGGTGCGGCACTGGCGATCGCCGCGTTGGCCGCCATCGAATCGCTGCTGTCGGCGCGGGTGGCAGCAACGATGTCCCCGACCGGGCCCTACGATCCCAACCGGGAATTGGTGGGGCAAGGACTGGCCTCGGTCGCCGCCGGCCTGTTCGGTGGCATGCCAGCCACGGGGGCGATCGCCCGCACCGCGGTCAATGTGCGCTCCGGAGCGCGTACCCGGGTCGCGGCGATCGTGCACTCGATAGTGTTGCTTGCGGTGGTGTACCTGGTGAGCGGCCCGGTCGGTGCTATCCCGCTGGCGGCACTCTCGGCGGTGCTGATGGTGACGTCGTGCCGGATGATCGCACCCCACACGGTCGCGCGGATTCTGCGGTCCACCCCCTCTGGAGCGGTGACCTTTCTGCTGACCGCGGCGGTCACGGTTTGTTTCGATCTGATCCAGGCCGTCGAGATCGGCATCGCGGCCACTGCGCTGTTTGCGCTGCGCACGCTGGCCCGTCGCAGCAGCGTCACCAGGGAGGAACTGCCTGGACCGTATGTGCCCGGCGACGAGCGCATTGCGTTGCTTCGGCTCGATGGGGCCATGTTTTTCGGTGCGGCCGAACGGATTTCAACCACCATTACCGATGGCAACCATCCCGACACGTCGGTTGTGATCATCCGGCTGTCTCAACTCGGCATGCTCGACGCCACCGGTGCACACACCCTGACCCAAATCGTCGAAGACCTCGAGGCGCGTGGCATCACCGTGATCGTCAAAGGCGTCCGGCCCGAGCACCGAAACCTCCTCGCCGGTGTCGGCATCATCGACTCCCTGCGCCATGAGAACCATCTCATCGACACATTGGACGACGCGATCGCCCACGCCCGCAGCCACACCAGCGGCAGGTAGTGGCCCGACCCGGCGCGGCCGCACCCGATCGAACCCCATCTAGTCGAAGGAAACCCGATATGAGTCTGACCGATCATGCACACCTCAGCGATGACGTCGCCGTGCACGCCACGGCCGTGCACCGCGCCATCGGTGAACCCGCCAAAGGCCATGCCCTGCACCCGGCGGTAGCCGGGGTACGGCCAGGCTCGGGCGTCCTGGCGATCACCCGCGGCCCCGGTACCACTGCACAGTTTCTGCTCGCCGATGCCGTCATCGCGGCCGGCCGACACCCCGATAGTGCCGTCGTTCTCGACGACATCACCGTCAGCCGTCACCACGCGGAAATCCGTTGGCTCGACGGCGAATACTGGATCGTCGACGCCGGCAGCCTCAACGGCACCTACGTCAACGGCACCCAAATCCAGTCCCTCCCTCTGACCAGCGGGGACGAAATCGAGATCGGCAAATTCCGGCTCACCTTCACCTGTCAACCGCAAGTCCGCTGAGCACCGAGGCGCGAGCCTCGACGGCCCCAGAGCATTCACTGCGCCGGATGGGTCTGCGCTGTACATAATGTCCCGGTGGATCAGGAGTCGCCCGACAGGGTTGTGAGCAGGGAAGCCGCCATCGGCCCGGAGGCGCGGTTGTCCTGGCTGCTGTCGTGGCTGGCAGGCATGATCGGTGCCGTCGCGTTCTTGCACAGTGCCGGCTACTTCGTCACCTTCATGACCGGAAACACCGAGCGGGCAGTGCTCGGTTGGTTCGACGTGGCAGAGCGGCAGAAGGTGGCCGGCGCCGGCCCGGAGGCGGCGCTGTCATTGATGGCAGCGTTCCTGCTGGGCGTCTTCCTCGCCTCGTTCCTGCGGCGCAAGTTCTGGCAGAACCATCCACACGGTGCCGTCGCGCTGACCACCGCAGGGCTCTTGGTGGCGGCCGTTTTCGAGCTGTTCGAGGACGGCTGGAATTTCCAGGATGTCGACTTCGACGGGATCCTCATGGTCTGTTTTTCGGTGGGGGCGTTGAACACCAGCTTCGTCAAACGCGGCGAAGTGGCGGTGCCGCTCAGCTACGTCACCGGAACGATGGTCAAGCTGGGCCAGGGGCTGGAACGCCACGTGTGCGGGTCGGGCACCGTCTTCGACTGGCTGGGCTACCTCGCGCTGCTGGCATCATTCATGGTCGGGGCGGCCGTGGGTGGTGTGCTGGCCGGCCTGATCACCGGTCCTCAGCTCATCGGTACCGTTGGATTGATCTGTGGCGCAACAACAATCGTCACGTTCTTTCATACCGACCGGCGTCACCGGTTCCCGGTGGCGTAGCCTCGGCCCGGTTCAGCCGGTCTTGGGCGGCCGCGGCCGAACCAGCACAGACTGCTGGATGTGCCCGACGGAACCCGCCTGGTCGAACAGGATGCCGACCGTGGTGCCGATGCCGTCCGACCCGTAGCTGGTGTCGGCCCGGATGCCGATCCATTCGCCGCTCGGAACCCGGTGGACGTGCACCACCAGATCGGTGTTCAGGAACGTGAACTTGCGGATGTCGATCTTGGCGCCGATGCCGTTGGCATCGTCGGCCACCGCGAACAGCCGCTGCAGCGGAGTCATCGATTCGCCCT
>JARLGS010000397.1 GCA_031292695.1 Mycobacterium sp.
CGCTTCATGGAGCGCTACGCCCCGTCCGCCAAGGACCTCGCCAGCCGCGACGTCGTGTCCCGCTCGATGACCATCGAGATCAATGAGGGTCGCGGCTGCGGGCCGAACAAGGACCACATCATGCTCCACCTGGAGCATCTGGGCGCCGACCTGCTGCATGAGCGGCTGCCCGGCATCTCGGAGACCGCGAAGGTGTTCGCCGGCGTCGAGGTGACCAAGGAGCCGATCCCGGTCCTGCCGACCGTGCACTACAACATGGGCGGCATTCCCACGAACTACCGCACCGAAGTGCTGCGCCCGACCAAATCCAACCCGGACGCGGTGGTGCCCGGCCTGATGGCGGTCGGCGAGGCGGCCTGCGTGTCCGTGCACGGCGCCAACCGGCTGGGCACCAACTCCTTGCTCGACCTCGTGGTGTTCGGCCGCGCCGCGGCGCATCGCGCGGTCGAGGTAGTGAAGCCCGGTGCCTCCCAGGCCCCGCTGCCGCCCAAGGCGGGCGAGGCCTCGCTGGACCGGTTCGACCGCACGCGCCACGCCAAGGGCGGCACGCGGGTGGCCGAGATCCGGCTGGACATGCAGCGTGCCATGCAATCGCATGCGGCTGTGTTCCGCACGTCGAAGAGCCTGGTCGAGGGCGTCGCCAAGATGCAGCAGATCTGGAGCGGCATGGCCGACATGTCGGTCTCCGACCGCAGCCTGGTCTGGAACAGCGACCTGATGGAGGCGCTGGAGCTGCACAACCTGATGGGCAACGCCATGACCACCATGGTGGGCGCCGAGGCCCGCACCGAAAGCCGTGGCGCGCACGCCCACGACGACTACCCGGAGCGTGACGATGTCAACTGGATGAAGCACACGCTGTCCTGGTGCGGCGACGACGGCTCGGTTTCGCTGGATTACCGTCCGGTGAAGATGCAGACGCTGACCAATGAAGTGTCGGTCTTCCCGCCCAAGAAGCGCGTCTACTGACGGATCGGAAAGCACACGATGGTCGAGTTCGCCCTCCCCCGGAACAGCAAGATCGGCACCGGGAAGACCTTCAAGGCCCCCGCCGGCACCAAGCGCATGCGGGAGTTCAAGATCTACCGCTGGAACCCCGATGACGGGCTGAATCCGCGCCTCGACACGTTCGAGATCGACATGGACCAGTGCGGGCCGATGGTCCTGGACGCGCTGATCAAGATCAAGAATGAGGTCGACCCGAGCCTGACGTTCCGCCGGTCGTGCCGCGAGGGGATCTGCGGGTCCTGCGCCATGAACATCGATGGCAGCAACACCCTGGCCTGCCTCAAGCCGATCGAGGAGGTGAAAGGCGCGATCAAGATCCATCCGCTGCCGCATATGCCGGTGGCGAAGGACCTGATCCCCGACCTGACCCAGGCCTATGCGCAGCTGCATTCCGTGCAGCCCTGGCTGCAGGCCGACACGGTGCCG
>JARLGS010000398.1 GCA_031292695.1 Mycobacterium sp.
CCTCACGGTGACCCAGGCGCGCTTCGGCGTTGCCGGTTGCATCCCGACCAGTCACAATTCATCCGTAGGTTGGCTTCGTTCGGATCCGGAAAGCCGCTCGCATAAGGGGATCGATATGAACCGCTGGTCCCGCAACGGTCTGCTGCCAGCACTCGTCCTGGGCCTGTTCGGAGGCGCCAACGCCCTGGCGCAACAGCCGCGCAAGCCCGCTGATCCGGCGCGGCAGGCGACGAAGTGGGCCGTAGTCGTCGGGATCAACCAATACCTCGATCGTGACATCCCCAAGCTGAAGTACTCGGTACCGGACGCCTGGCTCGTCGGCCAGCAACTGACGGCCAAGTGCGGCTACGACCCGAACCACGTGCTGGTCATCACCGATGACCAGGAGAAGCCCCACCTCCGCCCGCTACGGATCAACCTGGAGGAGCAGGTCCCCGCGTGGCTCGAGCGGGCCGAGCCGGGGGACACGGTGCTTGTCTTCTTCGCGGGGCACGGGTTTCTCGACGACCGCGGCCAGGCATACCTCGCGCCGCAGGATTGCCGGCTGAACCGCCTGGGTCTGACCGGCATCCGCACCGAGGAGCTGCGGAACATGCTTCAGAACTGCAAGGCCACGCAGAAGGTGCTCGTCCTCGACTGCTGCCACTCCGGCAGCGCCAAGGGAGACGCGCCTGCGGGGCCGTCGGGTCAGGAGCTCGGGGCCGCGTTCCGGCAGGCGGAAGGGCTGGTCACGCTGGCCAGTTGCCGCAAGTCGGAACAGTCGTACGAGTGGAACGAACGCGAGCACGGTCTGTTCACGTTTTATGTGGCTGAAGGTCTCGGAGGCGCGGCGGATTACGACCTCGACGGCATCATCAATAGCGACGAGCTGTACCGCTACCTGTCCGAACACGTGCCCACAACGGCCCGGACCGAGCTGAACGCCCGGCAGACGCCGATCCGGCTGATCGGCGAGGACGTCACGGGGGTGTTCCCGCTGGCGCGGCTCGGCGGTCCGTCGAGGAAGCTCACGCGATGGTATGCGCCGGTTGCGGCGCTGCCGGGCCCGCTGCCGGGCATGCCCAAGCCGGTTCCCAACGGCATTCCGCATCTTTCCGAGCG
>JARLGS010000399.1 GCA_031292695.1 Mycobacterium sp.
CTATACGCGCGTGGGATCAGTAAGAGAACCGGCGTAAGGCTCTGCCCAGGGCGCTGCCCGCCCATGGCAGATTGACTTGGTGTCCTTCTGAGTCCGACTTCCGTCGCACACCCTATTGGGCAACTCCAAAGTCAGCGAACTGCGAGTGTCATCGCGTTGTTTGCCTACATCGGTCGACTGTCACGACCTGCTGCGAGTCTGTAACTGGCCAAGCCACTATGCTTCATCGGCTCGAACGTGCCGTCCGACGAAGCGCTGAGCGCTCAACCACCGACTGTAATGATCTTGACTCACGAACTTCCGGCTCGCTGTTACCGACCGACCACACCCACAGCGGCACACGCGCCCGATCCGAGTTGAGTCCAGCAGAGTGGTGTGCGTCCGGCCCGGTGATGGGCGTGGCGTAGGGGTGTAGGGCGGCCATCGCGTGATCCTTTCGGAGACCTCTCACAGTCTTTCGAAGGAGCTCACGATGACCGCACCGAGCAGTATCGACCCTGCCCGTTTCTTGCACGACCAGTTGGCGTCCGCGTCGCCGGATCTGTTGCGTTCGATGTTGACGGCGTTCGTGGACACGTTGATGTCGGCGGAGGCGGATGCGATCTGTGGTGCTCCTTATGGGGTGTCCAGCCCGGAGCGGACCAACGTCCGCAACGGTTACCGGGTCCGGGACTTCGACACCCGGGTCGGCACGGTGGAGGTGGCGATCCCCAAGCTGCGCTCCGGGTCGTATTTCCCGGATTGGTTGCTGGAGCGGCGACGGCGTGCGGAGGCGGCGCTGACATCGGTGGTCGCGACGTGTTATCTGCTGGGGGTGTCCACCCGGCGGATGGAGAGACTGGTCGAGAGTCTCGGCATCACCCGGTTGTCCAAGGCGCAGGTGTCGGTGATGGCCCGCGACCTCGATGAGCATGTGGAGTCGTTTCGGACCCGGCCGTTAGACGCCGGGCCGTATACCTTCGTCGCGGCGGACGCTTTGGTGCTGAAGGTCCGCGAAGGTGGGCGGGTGGTCGGCGTGCATGGTCTGCTGGCGACCGGGGTGAACGCTGACGGGCACCGCGAAATCCTTGGCCTGCAAGCAACTTCGGCCGAAGACGGCGCCGGCTGGCTGGGTTTCTTCCGCGACCTGACCGCCCGTGGCTTGTCCGGGGTCGCGCTGGTTACTTCCGATGCGCACCGCGGCCTGGTCGACGCGATCGGGGCCACGCTGCCCGGCGCCACCTGGCAGCGGTGCCGCACCCATTACGCGGCGAACCTGATGAGCGCCACCCCGAAAGCGTCCTGGCCGTGGGTCAAAACGATGCTGCATTCGGTCTATGACCAGCCCGACGCTACCTCCGTGCACGCCCAATACGACCGGCTCGTGGCCACCGTGGCCGACAAGCTGCCCACCGTCGCCGCCCACCTGGAAGCCGCCCGGACCGACGTGCTGGCGTTCACCAACTTCCCCAAAGAGATCTGGCGACAGATCTGGTCCAACAACCCCCAAGAGCGACTCAACCGAGAGATCCGCCGCCGCACCGACGTCGTCGGGATCTTCCCCGACCGCGCGTCGCTGATCCGTCTCGTCGGCGCTGTTTTGGCCGAACAAAACGACGAATGGATCGAAGGCCGCCGCTACCTCGGCCTCGACATCCTCGCCCGCTCCCGGGGCACCCTCATCGCCGACCAAACCGACACGGAGGTGACCACAACCGACGATCTCCAGGCCATTAGCGCCTGAGTCAGGAAGGGATCACGCGTCAACCGCCAAACACCACGCCAAAGGACTTGACCCCCACCAAGAACTCGTCGCCCGCATCTGGCAACGAGTCTTCGGCCTAAAGGCAGAGATCATCGCGGCACTCAGACTCGCAGGACAGGACGGCTACGAAACACGAGTCAAGATCCACGAGAACGCCGCACAAGAGCACCGCGAGAACCTCGCGCTCCTCATCAACAACCACCAGAAACTATACGGGCCACTCATCCGGCTCGGAAACCTCGAAGTTCGGCTCGAAGCAATCGGCAACGTACTAGAAGCGGACTGGGAC
>JARLGS010000400.1 GCA_031292695.1 Mycobacterium sp.
CATCTCGAGCCCGCGTCCCCGCCCGATGCCTCGCCGCCGCCGGCCGACCGCCCGGCGCGCCGGGCGCGATCCCCACGTCGTCGTCGGACGATGGAGGCACTGTTCGCCTTCGGCCTGTTGCTGCCGTCGCTCGTGATCTTCGGCGTCTTCGTCTTCTACCCGCTGGTCCGGCAGATCTACCTGTCCTTCTTCCTCACGCCCCCGTTCCCGGGAGAGCCGAGGCACTACGTCGGTCTCTCGCAGGTGCAGCAGGTCCTCACCTCCCACGACTTCCTCAACAGCCTGTGGGTCACTGCGCTGTTCGTTCTCTATACGGTGCCGATCGGCCTGATCCTGGGCCTGCTGCTCGCCGTCCTGGCCCATCAGCAGCTGTCGGGCATCCGCTTCTTCCGGACGGTCTTCTCCTCCACCGTCGCCACGTCCGTCGCGGTGGCGTCGGTGATCTTCTTCACGCTCCTCAACCCCCAGATCGGGCTGTTCAGCTACTGGTTCGGTCGCACGGGCCAGCTCTCGGTGCTGAACGACCCCAAATGGGCCCTCGTGGCCGTGTCCGCCGTCACCATCTGGCAGAACCTCGGCCTGTCGTTCATCGTGATGTCGGCGGGTCTGCAGGCCGTGCCCGACGATCTCCTCGAAGCCTCCCGGGTCGACGGTGCGGGGGCATGGACGCGCCTGCGCCACGTGATCCTCCCGATGCTCTCACCGACGCTGTTCTTCGCCGTCATCGTCGGGACCATCCTGTCGCTCGAGGCCTTCGGGCAGATCGACATCCTCACGGCGGGCGGCCCCCTGCAGCACACGAACGTGCTCGTCTACGCCATCTACGACCAGGTCTTCAACCAGAACAACGAGGGCCGGGCCGCAGTCATGACCGTGGCGCTGTTCGTGATCACCCTGGTCTTCACCCTCGTGCAGATACGGCTGCTCGAGCGGAGGGTCACCTATGAGCGCTGAGGCGGCTGTCGTCACGATGCCGGGCGCGCTGGCCCCGGGCTTCCGCACCTTCGTCCTGGTCGCCTCGGGCGTGTTGCTCGCCGGGGTCGCCCTGCTGATCGCCAGCCGCCACGCCAGCCCGACCCGCCGGCGACGCGCCGCGATGGTGGGCCGCTATCTCCTGCTGATCGTGCTCGCCGTGATCGTCCTCTTCCCGATCTACATCACCGTCGTCGACTCGCTCCTGAAGCCCGACCAGGTGGTGGCCAAGCCCCCCATCCTCTTCCCGGTCCATCCACAATGGTCGAGCTACTCCACGGCCTGGACCCAGGGACACCTCGGCCGCTACCTCTTGAACAGCTTCATCGTGACGACGGTCATCGTGGCGGGCGAGCTGGTCACCTCCATCGCCGCCGCCTACGCCTTCGCCTTCCTCCACTTCCCGTTCAAGCGCACGCTGTTCGTCGTCTTCCTGGCCACCATGATGGTGCCGCTCGAGGTCACCTTCCTCACCAACCTCAACACCGTCGTGAGCCTCGGCTGGTACAACACCTACTTCGGGCTCACCGTGCCGTTCCTGGCCACGGGCTTCGGCGCCTTCCTCCTCCGTCAGGCCTTCCTGGGACTGCCGGGCGATCTGCGCGACGCGTCCAAGCTCGACGGTGCGGGGCACTGGCAGTTCCTCCGCGCCGTGGCGCTCCCCGTGGCGCGGCCTGCCGTGGCGGCGCTGGGCATCTTCAGCTTCTTCTGGGCCTTCGGGCAGTACCTCTGGCCGCTCATCGTCACCAAGGACGACCGGCTGCGGACCGTGCAGATCGGCCTCAAGTTCCTGGCCAACAGCCAGCTCAACAACTTCAACGTCATCTTCGCGGGCACCGTGCTCGCAGCCCTCCCGCTGTTCGTGCTGCTGATCCTCTTCGAGAAGCAGCTGGTCCGCGGGTTGACCGCCGGGGCGGTCAAGGGATGAACCGAGCAAGGAGCTCCGTCATGAAGAAACTCACAATCGCCACAGCGCTCATCGTCACCGCCGCCCTCGGGGCCCTCGGCACCACATCCGGGACGGCGAGTGCCGCCTCCGCGCCACCGTCGACCAAGGTCGTGCCGTCGGCCTGCGGCCTCTCGGCGCTGGCCAAGGCACGCACGCCGGTGCAGATCACGATGTGGCACACGATGACCCAGACCAACAACACCTGGCTCGTGAACGCAGTGGCCCAATTCAACACCTCGCAGCGGAAGGTCCACGTCACCCTGGTGCAGCAACCCGACTACCCGTCCGAGTTCGTCAAGTACAAGGCGGGGCTCTCCAGCGGCGACCTTCCCGATGTGGCGCAGTTCGAGGACACCACGGTCCAACAATTGGTCGACAGTCATTCGACGGTACCCGTGCAGGACTGCATCGCGGCGTCGCACTATTCACTGAGCGACTACCTGGCGCGTGCGTTGGCCTTCTACCGCTACCACGGCGTCCAACAGTCGATGCCCTGGTCGGTGTCGAATGTGATCATGTACTACAACCCGGTGGCGTTCCAGAAGGCCGGCCTGAACCCGAACAGCCCACCCCAGACCTTCGCACAGGTCACCGCGGCTTCGAAGAAGATCGTCGCCGCCCACGCGGCGACCCACGGTGTCGCACTCCCCGCCAAGCCCTACGTCTTCGAGTTCCTGCTGGCCAAGAGCGGTGGCCAGTACGTCAACAACGGCAACGGCCGGATAGCCCGTGCAACGCAGGCCAGCCTGACCAGCCCGACGTCGATGAAGGTCTGGCGGTGGTGGAACCAGATGCTCACCTCGCACCTGGCCCTGGCGACGGGCTCGGATCCCAACAACATCGACCACCTGATCGCGATCGCCACCGGCAATGCCGCCATGACGTTCGAGGCGTCCGGGGTCATCGGACCCGCCGAGGCCGTGCTCGCCTCGGGCCAGTACCCCGGCGTGCAGATCCGGACCGCACCGCTCCCCGCCTTGACGACCGGTGGGGGGGTGCCCGTGGGTGACGGTTCCTTGTGGATCTCGGCGCACGCCTCACTGGCCAAGCGGGCGGCTGCCTGGCAGCTCATTCAGTACCTCGACTCCCCGGCGCAGCAGGCATCGCTGTCGGCGGAGAGCGGGTACGTGCCCATCCGGGTCTCGGCGACGAAGTTCCCGGTCCTGGTCACCAAGTGGGCGAACGACCCCAATTACAAGGTGGGCTACACCCAGCTGACATCGGGCACGTTGAACTTCTCCAACATCGGATCGCTGATCGGCGACTACCAGGGTGTCCGCAACGCCGTGGCGGACGGGCTCGAGCAGATGGTCGCCAACGGGATGTCACCGCAGGCGGCCGCTTCCTTCGCCGAGAACGAGGCCAACACCGCCATCCAGAACTACAACGAACGCGTCGGCGCCGGCTGACCCCATCTCACCGGGTCCGGAGCTCCGAGGTGGCCGTCTCGACATCGGCCACCAACTCGTGACCCCCCGTCGTCAGGGTCGTCGGCACCGCGTGGATCAGGAGATCGGGTGAGGTC
>JARLGS010000401.1 GCA_031292695.1 Mycobacterium sp.
ATCACCCATTTCGTCGCGGGCGTGGGTACGGGCGGCACCATCACCGGCACCGGCCGCTACCTCAAGGAGGTGTCGGGTGGCCGGGTCAAGGTGGTCGGTGTCGACCCCGAGGGCTCGGTGTACTCGGGCGGGACGGGGCGGCCGTACCTGGTCGAGGGGGTGGGTGAGGACTTCTGGCCGTCGGCGTATGACCCGACTGTCCCGGATGAGATCATCGCGGTCTCAGATGCCGACTCGTTCGACATGACCCGGCGGCTGGCGCGTGAGGAAGCCCTGCTGGTCGGCGGCTCCTGCGGCATGGCCGCGGTGGCCGCGATCAAGGTGGCCGAGCGGGAAGGCCCGGACGCAGTCGTGGTCGTCCTCTTGCCGGATGGCGGAAGAGGTTATCTGTCAAAGATTTTCAACGACGAGTGGATGTCGTCGTACGGCTTCCTGCGCAGCCGGCTGGACGGTTCGTCGGAAGAGCACACCGTGGGCGACGTGTTGCGCGGCAAGTCCGGCGCGCTGCCGGACCTGGTGCACACTCACCCGTCGGAGACGGTGCGCGACGCCATCAGCATCCTGCGCGAGTACGGCGTCTCGCAGATGCCGGTTGTGGGTGCCGAGCCTCCGGTGATGGCCGGCGAGGTGGCCGGCAGTGTGTCCGAACGTGAGTTGCTCTCAGCGGTTTTCGAGGGCCGGGCCACCCTGGCCGACGCGGTGGCGCAGCACATGAGTCCGCCGCTGCCGCTGATCGGCGCCGGCGAACTGGCGTCGGCCGCGGCCAAGGAACTGCGCGATGCCGACGCCGTGATGGTCGTCGAGGACGGCAAGCCGGTCGGCGTGCTCACCCGCCACGACCTGCTCGGCTTCCTGTCGCAGGGCGGTTCGCGCGCGTAGGCAGGTCTACGTAGCGCCCTTCTGACCGGCGTCAGTCGATATATTTTTGCGCAGTTCGGCGGCGCAACGTCGGCGCCGAACTGACTGCTGGCGGTAGTGTGCAGGTGGTTTGTTATCCGCAATGTGCTGATAGCGCCATTTACTTCGTTGTTCGTGTAGTTCGATGCAGATGACGGCAGTGGCGAGAAACGCCAAGACCAAATGTCTCGGAGGGACGAAATCATGACGGATCAACCGACGGAACACATTCCGCCCCAGGGCGGTGG
>JARLGS010000402.1 GCA_031292695.1 Mycobacterium sp.
CGGAATAGGTTTCGGCAGTGGCCACCACGTCGGGCAGCACGTGCGCAAGCAGCTCGCCGGTCATAGCCGCCTCGAATTGATTCGGTCCTGCATCTTCTGTGCGTGCTCCCGCATTTCCGCCGTGATCTCGAAATGGCCGCCGAACTCGTTGAGGTATCCGGGCGAGTACTGGGGGTCCGGCAGGATCTGCCGCATCCAGCGGTAGGGCTTGCGCCGCCGCCATTCCCGCGGGTAGCCGACCGACACCTCTTCGAAGCGCACCCCGTCGTACCAAGTGGTGCGCGGGATGTGCAGGTGACCGTATACCGAGCAGATCGCGTTGTAGCGGGTGTGCCAGTCCGCGGTCGCGGTGGTGCCGCACCATAGCGAGAACTCCGGGTAGAACATGGCATCGCAGGGTTCGCGCACCAGCGGGAAGTGGTTGACCAGAACCGTCGACTCCATCCAGTCCAGGTCGTCGAGCTTCTTGCGGGTGACATTCAGCCGGTCCCGGCACCACGCCTCCCGGGTGGCGTAAGGCTCGCTGGAGAGCAGAAATTCGTCGGTGCCGACCACATTGCGCTCGCGAGCCAGCGCCAGACCCTCGGCCTTGGTCGCGGTGCCCGCCGGTAGGAAGCTGTAGTCGTACAGCAGGAACATCGACACGATCGTCGCCGCGCCGCCGGGGCCGGTCCACACCGGGTACGGGTGCTCGGGGGTCACAATGCCCATCTGGTCGCACATGTCGACCAGGTAGTCGTAGCGGGCTTGCCCGAAGATCTGCATCGGGTCCTTGTTGGTGGTCCACAGTTCGTGGTTGCCGGGCACCCACATCACCTTGGCGAACCGTCGTCGCAGCAGATCCAGCGTCCACCGGATCTCGTCGGTGCGCTCGGCGACGTCGCCGGCCACGATCAGCCAGTCGTCCGGCGACGATGGGTACAGCGATTCGGCGACGGGCTTATTGCCCACGTGACCGGTGTGCAAATCGGAGACCGCCCACAGCGTCGGCTGCCGCGCC
>JARLGS010000403.1 GCA_031292695.1 Mycobacterium sp.
GATCGGCCAGACCTCGCTGGTGACCATCACCTTCAGTGAGGCCGTGACCGGTTTCAGCAACGCCGACCTGACGGTCGCCAATGGCACCTTGAGCGCGGTGAGCAGCAGCGACGGCGGCGTCACCTGGACCGCGACCTTCACCCCGACGGCGGCGATCGTCAGCGCCAGCAACCACATCACCCTGGACAACACCGGGGTCCAGGATACGGCGGGCAACGCCGGCAGCGGCAGCACCACGTCGAACAACGTGGTCATCGACGGCGTGCGTCCGACCGCGACCGTGGTGGTGGCGAACAGCGCCCTGAAAATCGGTGACACTTCGCTGGTGACCATTACCTTCTCGGAAGCCGTGGTCGGTTTCACCAATGCCGACCTGACGGTGTCCAATGGCACCCTGAGTGCGGTGAGCAGCAGCGACGGTGGCATCACCTGGACCGCGACCTTCACTCCGAGTGCGAGCGTCACCAACACCAGCAACGTCATCAGCCTGGACAATACCGGCTATACCGACACCAGCGGCAACGCCGGTACCGGCAGCACCAGCTCCAACAACTACGCCATCGACACCCAGCGTCCGACCGCGACCATCGTGCTCGCCGATCCAACGCTTACCGCTGGCGCAACCTCGTTGGTGACCATCACCTTCAGCGAAGCGGTGACCGGCTTCACCCTGGCCGACCTGAGCGTGAGCCACGGTAGCCTGAGCGGGTTGAGCAGCAGCGACGGCGGTATCACCTGGACCGCGACCTTCACTCCGGGCACCAACACCAACAGCGCGACCAACGCCATCACCCTGGCCAATACCGGTATCGCCGACCTCGCCGGCAACGCTGGCGCGGGCACCACCAACTCGGCGAACTTCACCATCGACACCGTGCTTCCCGCGGCGACCATCGTGGTGGCGAATCCGGCGTTGAATATCGGTGGTACCTCGCTGGTAACCATCACCTTCAACGAGGCCGTCAGCGGTTTCACCAATGCCGACCTGACCGTCGCCAACGGCACCCTGAGCGCGGTCAGCTCCAGCGACGGCGGTGTCACCTGGACCGCGACCTTCACCCCGACCACCAACACCGCCAATGCCACCAACCACATCACCCTGGACAACAGTGGCGTCCAGGCGGCCGTATCGGGCAACGTCGGCACGGGCACCAGCAACTCCAACAACTACGCCATCGACACCCAGCGTCCGACCGCTACCGTGGTGGTGACGAACGACCACCTGGGCATCGGCGGCACGTCCCTGGTGACCATCACCTTCAGCGAGGCGGTGACCGGTTTCAGCCTGGCCGACCTGACCACCGACAACGGCACCCTCAGCGGCCTGAGCACCAGCGACAACATCACCTATACCGCAACCCTGACGCCGGTGGCGGGTATCACCCAGAACAACAATCACATCGTCCTGGACAACAGCACGGTGGCTGATATTGCCGGCAACAGCGGTACCGGCACCAGCAGCTCGAATGCCTATGACATCGACAGCGTGCGCCCGACCTCAACCATCGTGGTGGCCAGCCCGACCCTGGCGGCCGGGCAGACCTCATTGGTAACCATCACCTTCAGCGAGGCAGTGACCGGTTTCGACAACAGCGACCTGAGCGTGCCCAACGGCACCCTGAGCGCGGTGAGCAGCAGCGACGGTGGCATCACCTGGACGGCGACCTTCACTCCGACC
>JARLGS010000404.1 GCA_031292695.1 Mycobacterium sp.
GCCTGCCAGGAGTTCATCACCCAGTTGGGTCGTAACTTCCAGGTGATTTACGAGCAGGCCAACTCCCACGGCCAGAAGGTGCAGAGCGCCGGCAGCAACATGGCCAGCACCGACAGCGCCGTCGGCTCCAGCTGGGCCTGACGCACTTCAGCACGGGGCCGCACACCGATGGGTGTGCGGCCCCGTCGTTTGTCTGAAATGGAATCGCCCTGTGCCGCAAAGCACAGGGCGATGTCGGCGTATTCCGTCCGATCACCCGGCTACCGGCGAACGCGGGATCAGCGAGGAGCGGAACCCGATCCGCTGAACCGCACCGTCGGACTCGCGCCCGACCATCCCGCCCAGCGGCAGCTTGGAGATGCCGGTCGCAGTTGGCGCCGACGGCGTCGCACCCCACCCACCCGGCATGACGTTGGCGTCGAGAGCGGGCAGCGGCGTCACCGGCGAGACCGCGCGCGGCAAGCATGCTCGCCGGCCCAGGTCCCGAATACATCCGCGCGGAGTTGACTTCCGGCGGCAACGCGCCAAAATCCATCGCTGCTCCTACTTCTCGTTGAGTTTGCTAGCCCCACCAGGCGGGGCGGGTATTGGTGACCCGGGCCGCCGCGGCACACACATGTGGTCCGGAGCACTGCCCGGGCCGATCGAGGCCGAGCACCGCCCAATCGAGACGGCACTGAGCGCCGGCACAAAGCGTTTCGAGTCGCGGCACCATTTTTCGCCGGCCGCCGCCGGCCCGGCATCGACGCCGATCTCCTGCCCCGGCTGTTCGAGCGGTTCGTCCGCGCCGACACGTCCCGGTCTGGTAGTTCAGGCATCGGGCTGGGCCTGGCCATCGTGAGTTCGATCGTCAAGGCACACCACGGCTCGGTGACCGCCGAATCCGCCGACGGCCGAACGGTGTTTCGGGTGCGGCTTCCGATCATCGAAGATCCGATCGCCGACTAGCCCGAGCGTTCTCCGGTTGTCAACGGCCAGAACGCGATTCGCGGTGCGGCCGCCTCTCTCCTCGCCGACCCACGTAATAGATGGTCAGCAGGATCGACGCCGCGGTGATGGCGTCGAGGATCTGCGCCAGCGCATCAGCCATGCGTGACCGCCTCGAGACGCTCGTAAGCGTCCCACCAGATGGCCTCGTATTCGACCCGGGAAATCGCACCGATCGTCAACATTCGGTCGGCTCGGGTGAGCGCGTCGACCAGGGTTACCCAGCCGGTGTGCCTACGTCGCTCGCGAGCGTCGGCGGCGAGCGGCACGAGGGCGGCAGACAGGGACCGCACTGGCACGCGGGCGGGTCCGGCCCGTAACAAGAGCAACGCCCCGATACTGACGTACGCGACCACACAGTATTCCAGCACCGCAGCGGGCGGGGCCACCGTCTTGCCGAGGAACATGACCGCCAGTACTCCGAGCGCAGCGCCAAAGACCGGCCATCCCCGCCACATCCGCGCCAGCCGCCGATCCGCGGTACTGATTCCGGGCGGATAAATGACCAACCGGTCGCGCCGAACACCGTATCGGCTGACCGTGGTGTCGAACGATCCCCACTGGTGGGGCCCGTCGAGCACCCGAGACCAATACCGGAGCTCTGGTGGGGTTGACTGCCGAACCCCCGGTTCAAGGCGTTGGTGCCGGGTCCTATGCATGGACTCCATGTGTACGCGGGAACACGAGGCGTTGGCCCTTGCCGCAACGGCATCCATACGCTGGAAGCGCCAACTTTTACGGAACCTTATCGGCCCGGCGACGAACGCGTACAACTTGCGCTCGCCTTGGCCGGTCAGTTAGATATCCGCCGTGGTAGAGAAAGCTGTGACGTTCGTTCGGCGGGCGGCCGCACCGATGTGATGCCCAGCCTTCGTGTGGTGTGGCCGGAGTGGCAGCGAGAAGAGCTGCGCACCAATTTGTGGTTGGTTCCCACAATTCTGATACTGGGCGCGCTCGGACTTTTCGTCCTCACCCTGCGGCTGGACCAAGCCGCCTATCACGGTGAGTTTCGGCTCCCGTCGTGGGTGATCAGCGGCACCGCCGATGCGGCACGCCTGCTCCTGACCTCGATCGCGGCGTCGGTGATCACCGTCGTCGGCATCGTCTTTTCCATCACGATCGTGACACTGACTCTGGCGTCGACGCAGTTTGGTCCGCGGATGCTGCGCAACTTCATCCGCGACCGTGGCACCCAGCTCACCTTGGGTACGTTCGTCGCAACCTTCGTGTACTGCGTCGTGGTGCTGGTGTCGATCGGACCCGCGGATCGGGGCGAGTTCGTCCCCCACATCTCGATCACGACCACGTTCGGTCTGGTGTTGGTCGACCTCGCGGTGCTGGTCTACTTCATCCACCACATCGCGACCCAGATCCAGCTGCCGCAAGTCATCGCCGGCATCGCCAAGGACCTGGCCCATGCGGTGGCGGTGCAAAGCGAGGACCGGTCCGCACTCGCGACGGGACGGCCCGCGCAAGGTCCTCCGCTCGAGGAGCTGCTCGCCAGGATCGAAGCCTCCGGGAGCGTCATCCCCACCCCCAAAAGCGGCTACCTGCAATTCATTCGCCACCGGACGCTGATCCGCATCGCCACCGAGGCGGACGCGGTGATCCGGCTGCCCTATCGCCCCGGCCACTTCCTTGTCGAGGGCCGTGAGCTGGCGAGCGTGTGGCCCGCCGCCGCCGCCGAGCGGGTGGCAGACTACCTCGCCCACGCTCAGGCAACCGGACCGCACCGCACCCTGACACAGGACGTCGCGTTCGGCGTGGACCAGCTTGTCGAGATCGCCATCCGGGCCCTGTCCGCGGCCGTCAACGACACGTTCACTGCAATGACGTGCATCGACTGGCTGGGCGACTGCCTGTGCAAGATCGCGCCGGTATGGAGTCCCACCCAAGTACATCGCGATTCCCGCGGAGTCATCCGGGTCATCTCCGATCAGGTGAGCTACGAGCGGCTGGTACAGCGGGCCTTCGAGAAGATCCGTCAAGCGAGCCGCGGGATGCCGGCCGTGATGATCCGCCAGCTTGACGCTTTGACGACGATCATGGAACAAACGACCGACCCGCAGCGCGCCCAGGTTTTGATGGATCAAGCGATCATGATCCACCGCGCAAACCTCGAATCGGTTCCGGATGCCTCCGATCGTGCCGACGTCGATCGACGGTACGCCGAACTATGTGCCCTCCACGCGCGGCTCGGCGAATAGCTTTCTCGCGCATCGCTTCCCGTCAGCCGGGTTTCCCGGCGATCGCCGTGCGCTGTGCGGCGGTCCCCCGAAAGGCTGCGGTGTCGCCGGCGACGGAAACCTTCGCGACGGGCGTAAAGAAACCGTAAAGGCGCACTGTGCCGCCGTTAGGAAAGTGTCAACCAAAGGCCCTAGCGGGCCGACCGCCCCTACGGTCAAGCTGACCTTGCCTCCGAGGACCGCGTTGTTGCGGCCTCGATGAGGTCCTTTTGTATGCACGCGATCGGCGCGAAACGGAGACAAGATGGGCGTGTTGGTATACGTCGTGCTGACGCTGGCGGTGTTCGCCGTGCTCGGCCTGGTACAGAAGTTGGTCGAGCGGCTGTGAGCTACGAAAACATCGTCGGCTTGGCGCTTTCCATCCTTCTTGCGCTGTATCTCGCGGGCGCCCTGCTGTTCCCGGAGAGGTTCTAGTGAGCACAACGACGGCGGGGCTGATCTTCCTCGCGGTACTCGTCCTGGCGCTGGTGGCGGTCCATGTGCCGTTGGGCGACTACATGTACCGCGTGTACTCGTCGGAGAAGGACTCCTCCGTCGAGCGGGTGATCTACCGACTGATCGGTGTTGATTCCCGCTCGGAGCAGACGTGGGGCGTCTACGCCCGGAGCGTCTTGGCGTTCTCGTCGATCAGCATCCTCTTCCTGTTCGTGTTCCAGCTCGTGCAGGACAAGTTGCCGTTGCATCTGCATGACCCGGCCACCAAGATGACGCCCGGGCTGGCGTGGAACACCGCGGTCAGCTTCGTCACCAACACCAACTGGCAGGCCTACTCCGGTGAGTCCACCGACGGTCATCTGGTGCAGATGGCCGGCCTGGCGGTGCAGAACTTCGTCTCGGCCGCGGTCGCTATGGCAGTGGCGATCGCGCTGGTGCGCGGGTTTGCCCGCAGGCGCACCGGCGATCTGGGGAACTTTTGGGTCGACCTGGTGCGCACGGTGCTTCGCATCCTGCTGCCCATTGCGGTCGTGGGCGCGATCGTGCTGATCGCCGGCGGCGCGATCCAGAACTTCCACCTGCACGACCAGGTTGTCACCACCCTTGGCGGCACCCAGCAGACGATCACCGGCGGCCCGGTGGCCAGCCAGGAGGTCATCAAGGAGCTCGGCACCAACGGCGGCGGCTTCTACAACGCCAACTCCTCGCACCCGTTTGAGAACCCGACGACGTGGACGAACTGGCTGGAGATCTTCCTGCTGCTGGTGATCAGCTTCTCGCTGCCGCGCACGTTCGGGCGCATGGTAGGCAGCACGAAGCAGGGCTACGCGATCGCGTCGGTCATGGCGACGCTGTATGCGATCAGCGTGTCGTTAATGCTCTGGTTCCAGTTGCAGCACCACGGCACGGTGCCGACCTCGATCGGCGCGGCGATGGAGGGAGTCGAGCAGCGGTTCGGCATCGCCAACTCGGCGGTGTTCGCCGACTCGACAACGCTCACCTCTACCGGTGCCGTCGACTCGTTCCACGACTCCTACACCAGCCTCGGCGGGATGATCACGATGTTCAACATGCAGCTCGGCGAGGTCGCCCCCGGCGGCACCGGCTCCGGGTTGTACGGCATGCTGATCCTGGCGGTGATCACCGTCTTCGTCGCGGGGCTGATGGTCGGGCGCACACCGGAATACCTCGGCAAGAAGATCAACCCCCGCGAAATCAAGCTGGCCGCAAGCTATTTCCTGGTCACCCCGCTGATCGTGCTGACCGGCACGGCGATCGCGATGGCGCTGCCGGGTCAACGCGCCGGCATGCTCAACACCGGCCCGCACGGGCTGTCAGAGGTTCTGTACGCGTTCACCTCTGCCGCCAACAACAACGGCTCGGCATTCGCCGGTATCAGCGTCAACACCGACTGGTACAACACCGCACTCGGGCTGGCCATGGTCTTCGGCAGATTCCTGCCCATGGTGCTGGTCCTCGCCCTGGCCGGCTCGCTGGCAAAGCAGGGCACCACGCCAGAATCGGTGGGCACACTGCCCACCCATCGGCCACAGTTCGTGGGAATGGTCGCCGGCGTGACGCTGATTCTGGTTGCCCTCACTTTCCTGCCCATGCTGGCGCTCGGGCCTCTCGCTGAAGGAATCCACTGATGACCGCGACCACCACGGATTCGGCTGAGCAGACGCAGCCGGTGACCCCCACCAGCACCAAAAGGGTGCAGGGCGGCTTGCTCGATCCGAAGATGCTGTGGAAGTCGACGCCGGATGCGCTGCGCAAACTCGACCCGCGCACCCTGTGGCACAACCCGGTGATGTTCATCGTCGAAATCGGCGCCGCCTGGAGCACCGTGCTGGCGATCATCAACCCGACATGGTTCGCGTGGTTGATCGTGGTCTGGCTATGGCTGACCGTGCTGTTCGCGAACATCGCGGAGGCGGTGGCCGAAGGCCGCGGCAAGGCCCAGGCCGAAACACTCCGCCGAGCCAAAACAGACGCCATCGCACGGCGGCTCAAAAACTGGGAACCCGGCGCGCCCGCCGTCGAGGAAGAAGTTGCTGCGCCGCTGCTGCAGCAGGGCGACGTCGTCGTGGTCGAGGCCGGCCAGGTGATACCGGGTGACGGCGATGTGGTGGAAGGCATTGCCTCGGTGGACGAATCGGCTATCACCGGTGAGTCAGCGCCGGTGATCCGCGAGTCCGGCGGCGACCGCTCGGCGGTCACCGGCGGCACCACCGTGCTGAGCGACCGGATCGTCGTAAAAATCACCCAAAAGCCCGGAGAAAGCTTCATCGACCGGATGATCGCGCTCGTCGAGGGCGCCAACCGGCAGAAAACCCCCAACGAGATCGCGCTGAACATCCTGCTGGCTGCGTTGACGGTCATCTTCGTCTTCGCCGTCGCGACCCTGCAGCCGCTGGCGATCTACTCCAAGATGAATAACCCCGGTGTCCCCGACACCCCGGCGCTCAACACGAATGGTGTCACCGGGATCGTGATGGTGTCGTTGCTGGTGTGCCTGATCCCCACGACGATCGGCGCGCTCCTGTCGGCGATTGGCATCGCCGGCATGGACCGGCTGGTGCAGCGCAACGTGCTCGCGATGTCCGGGCGCGCGGTGGAAGCCGCCGGCGACGTGAACACGTTGCTGCTCGACAAGACCGGCACCATCACCCTGGGCAACCGGCAGGCCGCCGCCTTCATCCCCGTCGACGGGGTCTCCCCAGAGCAGCTGGCCGACGCCGCGCAGCTGTCCAGCCTCGCCGACGAAACACCGGAAGGACGCTCGGTCGTCGTGTTCGCGAAACAACACTTCGGGCTGCGCGCACGCACGCCGGGCGAACTCGCGCACGCCCAGTGGGTGGAATTTTCCGCCGCGACGCGGATGTCGGGTGTCAACCTCGACGGACATATGCTGCGCAAGGGCGCTGCCAGCTCGGTCGCCGAATGGGTACGCGGGCAAGGCGGAAATGTTCCCTCCCAGCTCGGCGAGATCGTCGACGGCATCTCTGGCGCCGGCGGCACCCCACTGGTGGTCGGGGAGAGCGTCAATGGCCAGGCGGCAGTGCTGGGTGTCATCCACCTCAAGGACGTCGTCAAGCAGGGCATGCGCGAGCGGTTCGACGAGATGCGGCGGATGGGCATCCGGACGGTGATGATCACCGGTGATAACCCATTGACCGCCAAGGCGATTGCCGACGAGGCCGGTGTTGACGACTTCTTGGCTGAGGCCACACCCGAGGACAAGCTCGCGCTGATCAAGCGTGAGCAAGAAGGCGGCAAACTGGTCGCGATGACCGGCGACGGCACCAATGACGCGCCGGCGCTGGCTCAGGCCGATGTGGGTGTGGCGATGAACACCGGCACGTCGGCCGCCAAAGAGGCCGGCAACATGGTCGACCTGGACTCCGACCCCACCAAGCTCATCGAAATCGTCGAGATCGGCAAGCAGCTACTGATTACCCGCGGGGCGCTGACCACCTTCTCGATCGCCAACGACATCGCGAAGTACTTCGCGATCATCCCGGCGATGTTCGTCGCGCTGTTTCCCGGGCTGGACATGATCAACATCATGCGGCTGCACAGCCCGCAGTCGGCGATCCTGTCCGCGGTGATCTTCAACGCGGTCGTCATCGTGATGCTGATCCCGCTGTCGCTGCGCGGCGTCCGCTACACGCCCAGCAGCGCGTCAAAGCTGTTGAGCCGCAACCTCTACGTCTACGGGCTCGGCGGCATCATCGCCCCGTTCATCGGGATCAAGCTGATCGACCTGATCATCCAATTCGTCCCCGGGATGTCCTGATATGAAGTTCTCCAATTTCTTCCGCATGCACTGGGCGGCCTTCCGCGCGCTGCTGGTGCTGACCGTAATCGTCGGTCTCGCCTACCCGC
>JARLGS010000040.1 GCA_031292695.1 Mycobacterium sp.
CACGCTCTCTGAGGGCGTGCCCGCACCGGGAACTGTCCCCGGCGTGGTCCAGGCGAACCCGCCGGGAACTACAGCGCCGCCATTTGGATTTGTAGCCGAGCCGCCGGTCAGAGTCGACGCGGACAGAGTTTGGCCAACGGAGATCGCGCTGGCCGTCGGCAAGGGCGACACTGTCGGGGTTGCCTTGCTTACCGTAACCGCGACAGAACCGGTCACGGTGTTGTAGTTGGTGGTATTGGTGGGCGTGAAGGTCACGTTCTGCGAAGGCGTACCTGCACCGGGGACTGTCGCCGACGCGGCCCAAGTAAACGTGCCTGCAACCGAAGCCGTTCCGCCAGTCAGTACCGACGCGGCCAGAGTCTGGCCGTAGACGATGGAACTGGCTGCCGGCCAGGCCGTCACCGTCGGCGTCGTTTTGTTGTTCACCGTAACGTTGACATTAACGGTCGTCGTGTTGTAGTCGGTCGCATCGGCAGGCGTGAAGGTCACGCTATAAGATGCCGTGCCCGCTGGGGGAACAAACGCTGGCGAAGTCCAGGCAAACGAGCCGGTAACTGCAGCGCCGCCATTTGGATTCGTAACCGTGCCGCCCGTCAGCGTCGACCCGGACAGGGCCTGGCCGAGGGAGATCGCACTGGCTGTCGGTGGGGTCGCAATTGTCGGAGTCGCCTTGGCCACCGCAACCGTGATACTACCGGTCACCGGGTTGTAGTTAGTCGTATCGGTCGGCGTGAACGTCACGTTGTAAGAAGCCGTACCCGCTGGGGGAGCGGTCGTCGGCGTAGTCCACGCGAACGTACCGGCAACCGAAGCCGTGCCGCCCGTCAGCGTCGACGAAGCAAGAGTTTGGCCGTACGTGATAGCGCCGGCTGTTGGCAAGGCAGTAATCGTCGGCGTTGTCTTGTTGTTCACCGAGACCGAGACGGTAACAATCACCGTGTTGTAGTCGGTGGTATCGGTGGGCGTGAAGGTCACGCTCTCTGAGGGCGTGCCCGCACCGGGAACTGTCCCCGGCGTGGTCCAGGCGAACCCGCCGGGAACTACAGCGCCGCCATTTGGATTTGTAGCCGAGCCGCCGGTCAGAGTCGACGAGGCCAGAGTCTGGCCAACGGAGATCGCGCTGGCCGTCGGCAAGGGCGACACTGTCGGTGTTGCCTTGGCCACCGTAACCGTGACAGAACCGCTCACCGTGTTGTAGTTGGTCGTGTCGTTGGGCGTGAAGGTCACGTTCTCTGAAGGCGCACCCGCACCGGGGACTGTCGCCGAGTTGGCCCAGGTAAACGTACCTGCAACGGAAGCGTTGCCGGGAACGGTAGCGGTAACGGGAGTCAGCACCGACGCTGCCAGAGTCTGGCCGTAGACGATGGAGCTGGCTGTTGGCCAGACCGTCACCGTCGGGGTCGTTTTGTTGTTCACCGTAACGTTGACATTAACGGTCGTCGTGTTGTAGTCGGTCGCATCGGCAGGCGTGAAGGTCACGCTATA
>JARLGS010000405.1 GCA_031292695.1 Mycobacterium sp.
CCGCGGCGCCGCCACCGCCGCCCGCACCGTAGCCATGCCCGTACGCGTGGGGCAGAAGCGGTTCGAAGAGTTGGTGTCCGACTCCCTCGATCTGATCCCACCCCAGCTTGCCGCGGCGCTCGACAACGTCGTGGTCCTGGTGCAGCCACGCCACCCGGACGAACCGGACATCCTCGGGCTCTATGAAGGCGTCGCACTGACCGAGCGCGACTCCTGGTACGCGGGCGCTCTGCCCGACACCATCACGATCTACCGCGAGGCCCTACTCGACATGTGCGACAGCGAACAGGAAGTCATCGACGAGGTCGCCATCACGGTGATCCACGAGATCGCCCATCACTTCGGTATCGACGACGCCCGGTTGCACGAACTCGGCTGGGGCTGAGCTCAGCCCCGCGCGGCACCCCAGAATTGTCGGACCGCGGTGTTACAACAGATCTATGAGCACCGCCTGCCGCAGCTGCGAGGACGGGCTGGCGCACTGCCACGGCACGGTCATCGTGCATGCCGGGCTACCGGCCGAATGCACCGACGACGCTTGTGGACTACCCGAGGCCGAGCATTCCCTGCGCCTCGATTGCGACGTGGTCGGGTGTGCCTGCGCCCAACCTGAACTATCCGCCCGCGCCGCGGGGTAGCTCAGCCCATCGGGTCAGGTGCGGCGGGCGCCAGTGGGTCGTGCCCCGGATAGAACGGCGGCAGCACCGCACCCCACTGCACACAGCTCCACCGGCCGTCTGTGATCGGGCTGAGCACGACGCATTCCGCATTGCCCAGGTGATGCTCCATGGCGAACTCACCGTCGACTCCGGCCAACTGGGCCGCCACCAACCGGATGGCCGCGCCATGGCTCACCACCACGATGTCGCCCACCCAATCGTGGTCGTCCAGGTACCGGACGCGCAGGTTTTTCAGCACCGGTAGGTAGCGGTCCAGCACCTCCCGGCCGGTCTCGCCACCCGGCATCGCGGCGTCCAGCCCACCCCGCTGCCAGTCCCGGTACACGGATTCGAAATGGTCGATGGCCGGTTGGTCGCTCCGATCTTCCAGATCGCCGACCTGCACCTCGTGGATGCCATGGACCTCGACCGGATCGAAACCGAGCCCGCCCGCAATGTTGGTACCGGTCTGCACGGCACGCACCGCCACCGAATGCGCCACCAACCCGACGGGGTGTGCCCAGTCGGTCGCGAAATCCCGCGCCTGCTGGTGGCCGAGTTCGGTCAGCGGCGCGCCGGGCGGCCGGGTGTCCAGCCGCTTCTCGACGTTCGCCTCCGACTGCCCATGTCGCACCAACACCAAGCGCCCGCTCATGCACGCTCCCCTTCCCTCAACCCCGCCAACCAACGCGCCGCTTCATCGGTGACCGGCGGCGCCGCGCCGGCAACCACTCCGGTCGGCCACGAACCCAGGTACCGCAGCTCGGCCACCCGGCGGTGCAGCGCCTTCAGCGCCTCGGCAACCGGGGCGTCGTCGATGTGCCCGACGCAGTCGAGAAAAAAGATGTAGGTGCCCAATTCTGTTCTGGTGGGCCGTGATTCGATGCGAGTCAGATCGATGTCCCGGATCGCGAACTCGGTCATCGCGGCGACCAGCACACCCGGTTCATTCTTCAGCCGCAGGACCACTGACGTCCGGTCGGCACCGGTACGCGGCGGCGGTGGCCCGGGGCGGCCGACCAGGACGAAACGCGTTCTGGCATTGGACTCATC
>JARLGS010000406.1 GCA_031292695.1 Mycobacterium sp.
GGCCAAAGACCGCCACCAATGCGGTCAGGCCCGCGGCGATCACGCCAAAGACCAACTGCCGCAGGGGAACCAAAATGAGCAACGCGGCAGTGATGGCGACGCCCAGGGCTGCGCCGGCGACCAGGGACGAGATGGTCACGGCGAGGATGCCGCCGCCGCGGCGTTTGACGATACCGGTGAGCCCGCCGATGTAGGCGCAATTGAGCACGGTGATGAACCCAGGCATACCGACCATCAGGAAGGCGATGAGCGCGCTGGTCACCACCGCGGCGATCAGCACCCGCAACCGGTGTCGGTAGGCCAACAGGCTCATCGGCACCATGGCGACCAACGCCAACGGGGCGGTGATCGGGACGACGGTCGCCGAGATCGTCAGACCGGACGCCGCGTCCGCCACGCCGGCGGCGTGTGCCATTTCGCCGGGAAGCAGTCGTCGTGGCCGACTTTGGGTATCCGCTCTGCTGCTCACTGGGGCGCTACGATTAGTCGGCATGCTGTTCCGCTGACGCCCCTGTTGGCTTCGACTGTGCCGCCGGGCACGCAGCGCGATTCCACGCCAACGGATTCAGTGCACGGTAGGGGTCGTCCGCGCGGATCGTCAGCAGGTCGGCAATCATGTCCTCCAAGGACGTCTGCGTCGTCTGTTTGACGGCGTCCACCCACTCGACGGCCGACCTGCGCGGCGGCCGGGTGGTGCTGATCGGGGTGCCGAAACGCAGGTACATCCGTTGCGGTCGTGGAATCAGAGTCGGGCCGATCCCGTGCACTAACGGCATCGGCATCTCCTTGCGACCCGAGATTTTCTCACTGAGCACCAAACTCAACTGTCCCAGTGTGCTGTTGCGGGACAACAAGTGCTCGTACATCTCATCGCTGCCGACGAGGGCGACGGGCACGATTGGGTAGCCACCGAGGATGGCCTCACGGGCGAACCCGGAACGGCCCTTCCAGTTGATGGTGCTCTCCTCGCCTTTGAACTTGGCGATCTCCCGGCCGCCACCCGGAAAGACCAGAATCGTCTCGTTGCACCGCATCAAATCCTGGATGCTTTCCGGCGATCCGACGACCGCGCCGACCGCGGTATTCACGTCACGCATCAGACCGCGCATCTTGCCCATGCCGCGATCGGCCAGCGGCCGCACCCGGGCGCCGATCGTGCGGCGGACGTAGTGGGATATCAGGATGACTTCCATTGCGCCCTGAGTATGGTTGCCCACCAACAGAAACCGGCCGTCGCGGGGCAGGTTCGCGGTACCGTCCACGAAGGGACGCAACACATCGAGCACGGGTTCGGCGGCGTCGCTGGCCGCCCCGAGAAAGCGGCGTAGCCGACGCACTCGCACCGGCTCGTCGGTCGATTCTTGGAGAACGTGCTGGTTGGTCATGACGGTTGGGCGCTCCGATCGCTCTGTGAACTCACTGAATGAGCTGTTGGCGCAGGACCGCCATGACGGGATGTTGGATTTGTCATGCCCATCCCGGGTTTTCGGCCTGCACGACGTCACAAGCTAGCGACCGAATCAATGGAATTTTTAGGATGAAGCTGTCGAAATCGCATGAATGGAAACATGTTTCACATCACTGTGTTACGCGAGAATGACGGAGGTTACATCTGGTTGCCATTCGCGCGACGAGGTGCGGGGCTCCGGTCTCGGAGGCAGATTCGAATGGGTGGGCTCAACAGCCCGGTGTCACCCGGCCGCCGACGGCGAGCATGTCCGGATCGCGCACGTAGGACGTTCGGCCGGTGTCAGCGGGCAGTGCGCGCGAACTGGTCGGGTACACCGGCGAACATGCCGGCGACAAAGGGGTCGATGGGTCCACTGGGGGGTTACATGTTGCGCCACAACGGCACCAAGTCACGTGACGTGCGCACCACGTCGGCCGGTATCCCGCAGGGCATCACCCATGGCCGTGAAAACGCGTACCTGCTCGGCGTGGTCGGCGTCGTTCCGGCACCAGTCGCACTTGACGTAGTCCACACCCCATGACGCGAACGTGGCGGCGTCACGCGCCTCGTGGCCCATGCTGGCGATTTGAAGGCCTTGCCCGCAGGTCTCGTTGAACGGGCTCGAATAGATCCCGAAGAGCAGTCCCTCGGAATACGTGTAACTCGTCAGTGGTGCCAGGCCGCGGGGAAAGCGCACGAGATCGGCGGCGAGTTCACCGTCCTGATCACGGTGGCGCGCTGCCCATCCGGCGTCGAGGTTGACGTGCCGGTAGCCGGCATCGCGCATTCCCGAGGAGACCATCGCATCGATGGTCTCGATGACCGACAGCTCGGTGAGCTCCATCCCGGAGTTCCCGGCGCATTGCCAAGTGCCCGGCCATCTGTGCGAGCGACCTGGTGTTGCGGGGCTACGGCGTCTCTGGCGCGGCCTGCGTGGCAGGTGCGCGTCGTTGCGGTTCGGCCCGTTTGCTGACGCTTCCCCCTCGTGGCCACAGAGAGTTGTGCCACAGCGCGGCAACCGCTGCGCGCGCACGAGTCTGTTCGTGGGCACGTTTCCCATATTGCGCGGGGTCGCAACTGACTGCGGTGGCTGTGGTGAGAGCCTGTATCAGGGCCGGGATGTCTGTGGTGATGGGGCGTGCACCGCGCAGCATTTCATCGGCGATGATGGTGACTATTTGTTGTGTGACAGTGGTTTCCAGGGCCGAGAGCGTCGCGGCGATGGCGGGTTGGTACGGGCCGACGGATCGACCTGATGCGCTGATGGGGTTCTCTGACGCCAGTGCAAGGCTGATCCCTTGGATGATTCGTGTGATGAGTGCTGATCGGGATTCTCCGGGCTGGCGACGGCGGAAGAATCGTCGGGTATCGATAGCTGCGCTGTGTTCGTGCAGTAGTTCGGCCAGGGCCGAGTACTTCGAATCGAAGTAGAAGTAGAAGCCGGGTCGGGTTACGGCCGCGTGCCGGCAGATCTGATGGACCGAGATGTCGGCGATGGAGAATTCGTCGAGTAGTCCGCGTAGTGCGGACAGGATCATGGCGCGTGTGCGAATTCCTCGATGGGTGGCGCGCCGAGTTTGACGATCGCCTTCAGCTTTGCCGGAGTGGGTGATTCGCTGTGGTGTCACGGTTATGAACCAGAAATGTGGGCGGTGGCGGGCAGTGCGGGGATGTCCTAGGCAGGCGGTGGAGTCCGCGCGTCTTGTGCATCGCGTCGGGTCACTCTCTGAAAGCCGCCAGGTGATGGGCACTCACCAACAGGCGCGTCTCGTGACCGGGCGCCGCGCGGCGCGGACGGCCAGGGCGCCAGGTCGACATCGTGATGAACGCCAAGACGGGCCAATGTGATCCCAGCGTGTTGCGCGCGGCGAGTTTCCAGGGGCCTAGGAACAGTTCGACATCCACTTCGTGCGAAACAGTCATACGTGTATTGTATCAATGTTCTTATGTTTCGGCCTCGCCGCTCAGCGAGGGTGTGCCGGGGCGATGTCCGGGCGCGTCTGATGTCGACGTGATGACGATGCATGGCACGGCTAAGCCGTTTGTCTGAACGGCGCCTATCTGTCACGCACGTCTGTCACGCACGCGGGTTGTGCAAGAGAGGATTGCAATGCACGAGAGTCTGTGCGCGGTGTTTCAGCGTGGCGTCGCCCAGCGTGGTGATACTCCCGCGATATGCCGGGCGGACGGAACGGTTGCTCTGACCTGGGCGCAGTACGGCGCGCGTGTTCGGCAGGTCGCGGCGGGGTTGGCGGCGCTGGGAGTGGGTCGCGGTGACGTCGTGGCGTTGATGCTGGCCAACCGCGCCGAGTTCCATGTGGTGGACGCTGCGGTAATGCACCTTGGGGCGGTGGGCTTTTCGGTGTACAACACCAGTTCGCGATCCCAAATTGCCTACCTGTTCGATAACGCGGATCCCGTTGTTGCGGTAACCGAATCGCAATACCTGTCCAAGGTCACTGAGGCCGGGAACTGTCGGGTGGTGTGTGTCGAAGACGCGCCCGCCGGCGTGCTCACCCTTGATGACGTTATTGCCGGTGGCGACGAGCACTTCGCTTTCGATGAGGTGTGGCAGCAAGTTGGGCGCGAGGACGTCCTGACGCTGATCTACACCAGCGGAACCACTGGCGACCCCAAAGGGGTTGAGCTGACCCACGGGAACTTGCTCTACCAGCTCGAGGTGATCGCCGGTGTGATCGGCGACCTCACCCATGGGCGAGTGTTGTCGTATCTGCCGGATGCGCACCTGATCAACCGGTGGATCGGCCAATACGCCCCCATGTTTTTCGGCATGACCGTGACCGACGTAGATGACCCGAAGACCTTGATCCAGGTGTTAGCGCGGACGCATCCGACATTCTTCGTCGCGGTGCCGATGCTCTGGTACAAGATCCGCGCCCAGGTCGAAGCCACCATCGCCCAGGAGTCAGGCCCGGCGGGGGTGTTGGCGCGATGGGCACTCGACGCTGGCAAAAAGAAAGCCGCATCGGTGATTTCGGACCGTCGTCTGAGCGTGCGCGATGAGGTCGCCGCCGCTGCGGCGGATGCGCTGGTGCTCAGCAAGATTCGCCGCCGGCTGGGCCTGGATTCACTGACCGCGGCGGTATCAGGTGCGGCGCCGATCGATGTCACGGTGCTCGAATTCATGCTGGCCATCGGAATACCGGTGCTGGAGGCCTGGGGCATGTCCGAGACGTCCGCGGTCACCACCGTGAACCGGCCGTACAAAATCAAATACGGCACCGTGGGCAAGCCCTTGCCGGGAACCGAGCTGATGCTCGCCGATGATGACGAAATCCTGGTGCGCGGTCCCGGCGTCATGCGTGGATATCGCAACGATCCGATGCGCACCGCGGAAGTACTGCGGTCTGACGGCTGGATCGGAACGGGCGATGTCGGCGAGCTTGATCGCGAAGGCTATCTGCGCATTGTGGACCGCAAGAAAGAGTTGATTATCAACTCCGGCGGCAAGAACATGTCCCCGAGCAACATTGAGGGGGCACTGAAGGCCGCTAGTCCTCTGGTTGGCGCGGCGGTTGCTATCGGTGACAACAGGCCGCACATCGCGGCGTTGATCACCCTCGACGCCGACGCCGCCGCCGACTTCGCCCGACGCTCAGGCATCGACACAACGGACATCGCAGTCCTGGCGCAGCATCCCGCCATAGAGAGCGCCGTGGAGCAAGCCATTGCTCAGGCCAACGCGCGGCTATCACGGGTCGAGCACATCCGCAGCTGGAAAATATTGCCGGAGTACTGGATTGCCGGCGGCGAGGAGTTGACGCCGACGCTCAAGCTGCGGCGTGTACCCATCGCGAAAAAGTACGCAGCCCTGATCGATGCGCTCTACGCGCGCTGAGTCGAGAGGAAAACCATGTCCGTGGATATCGACGTTGAGCTGAACGATTTGTCAGCGCTGGCACGCGGATTCTTCACCAAGGAGGTCGCGCCACGCTACGAAGAGTTCGCCGCCGCTGGTGAACCCGATCGTGCGTTGTACCGGCGGGCCGGTGAACTCGGACTGCTGTTGATGTTCGATCCCTGCCGAATACGGCGGCGGGGGAGGCACTTTCGCCCATGACGCGGTGCTGTTCCGCGAGCAGGCTCGCGGCGGTGACGAATCACCATCATCCCCAGGAGGCTTCGATGATCAACGCCCACATCGTCGACGCGATCCGCACCCCCGCGGCCGCGGTAAAGCAACGGTTTCTCGGTACGGGATGGCGCGGTCACGGTGCGGCGATCGGCAGCAGATGGCGCCGCGCGAAGGCCTCGATCTCGTCATAGGTGTTCAGCGGGTACAGGACCGACGGGGTCAACAGGATGGAATGGGTGATACGGACGAGGATTTCGGCGCGGGCCATCAGATCAGCCTGCGACACCGTGGCCATGTCGGGTCCGCGTAGGACTTCCGCGGTGGCGGCGACCGCCCCGGCCAGAAGTGGCGAGCCTTCCAGAGTGAGTTTGCGTAGGACAGTCTCAGGCTCAATGTCGAGCAGGCGATTCCATACTGGATGGGTGCGTACGGTGCAGACAGTCGTGGCGAAACTGCGTACGACGCGGTCAGCGAAACCGTCCGCGGTTGCTGCAGCGTCGCGAACCGTCCGGAACAACTGCTGGGATTCGCGGATCATCACCGCCGAGACGATTTCGTTCTTACCGCCGATGCGCCGGTAGATCGTGACTCGACCAAGTCCGGCGGCCTGAGCGATCTCATCGACGGTGGCACGACGGATGCCGATTTTGGCGAAAACATCTAGAGCGGCGTCAAGGATTTCGTCCACGGTCTCATCGCGGTCCGACTCGATGGCGAAGAGATCAGCGTGCACCGCTACGACAATAGCCGACCCTGGACAGTGAAACAATAATATGTACACTGTTTCAGTGTTGCACTGACGACGATGTCTTAGGAAGGTACGTGATGGCTACCAGTCGAGCGGGTCAAGCGATCGTGGAATACACCGACGAAGCATTGGCAATAAAAGCCCGGCACGTCCAGTTCAACTGGGACGGAGTACCCCTGGAATACATCCCCGGCGAGCCGTATGCCACCCATTTCTGGAACGTGATGCACCTGGTCCTGCCGGAAGGCGAGCGGGCGATGGCTGACGTCTTCGCTCAGGCCCTGCCGCTCATCGATGACGCACGGCTGACCGAGGAAGTGGTCGGATTTGTCGGCCAAGAAGCCACCCACGCCGCATCCCACGAAGGGTTCCGCACCTATCTGCGGTCCCGCGGCGTCGAAATCGATCCGATCATCCGGCGCATCGACTACGCGGTGACCACCATCTTCGGCGACCACGGCATCACCGGCCGCGCACGCCAAGCCTGGCTGCATGAGCGCCTCGGCGTCTACGCCGCCGCCGAACATTTCACCGCTGTGGTCGGGGAATGGCTGCTCGACAACGCCGAATTCGACCGCATCGGCGTCGACCCCACCATGCTGGATCTTCTGCGGTGGCATGGCGCCGAAGAACTCGAACACCGCAACGTGGCCTTCGATGCCTATCAGTACGTCGACGGTGGATACGCACGCCGAGCGCGAACTGCCCTCATCGCCTGTGTCGGCCTGGCGATGCTCTGGTTTTCAACAGCAGCGTTCCTGTATCGCAACGACACCACGGTCGTTCGCCGCCGCCCGTGGCTGTTCGAGTACACCCGGGCTGCGCGCAAGGGACTGGTCCCGGGTGTCTCGTTCCTGTTCTCGCAGATGTACTTCTACCTGCGGCCGGGATTTCACCCCTCGGCCATGGGGGACGTCAGCAAAGCCGTTCGCTACCTGGCGGTTTCGCCGGCAGCTAGGGTGGCCCACACATGAGCCGGCAGACGGCTACCGGTGAAGCGACGCCGACCCTGCGGATGTTGGGTCATATGGCCAGGGGATATTCCCGCATCTTCACCGAAAGCAGCTGGGCCGACCGACTTTCGCCGGCCAGTCAGGTGTGCCGCAGTGGGTTCGACGCCCGTCTGGAGGTTGTCGGCGTCCAAACCGTTGCCGCTGATGTCATGGTCATCACGTTGTGCCGCCCCGACCGCTCACCGCTGCCGAGCTGGACACCCGGCGCCCACATCGACGTCTTCACCCCGACAGGGCGCCAACGCCACTATTCACTCATTGGTAGCCCATTTGACCGCCTGCGGTATCGGATTGCCGTGCGAAAGATCCCGCACGGCGTGGGATCGGCCGAGCTGCACCAGCTGCAGGTGGGCGAGCACTTGCAGGTTCGCGGCCCGCGCAATGCCTTCAACCTGGCCTCTGCCGACGAGTACCTCTTCCTGGCCGGTGGCATCGGCATCACGCCGATACTGCCGATGGTCCAGGCTGTCTCCGCCAGGACCAATCGGTGGCGGCTGATCTACACCGGCAGTTCCCGCGACGCGATGCCGTTCGCCGACGAATTGGTCGCGATCGATGACGACCGCGTCGATATTCGGCCCGACGACCGCCACGGTGTTCCCGACATCGAGGGACTGCTTGCCGGAATTTCGTCTCGCACAGCGCTTTACGTGTGCGGCCCCATCGCCATGATCGACCGGGCCCGGCAGGTCGCTGACCAGCGGGCCCCGGCATCAGAGGTCCACAGCGAGCGTTTCGGAGCGCCGCCGGTAATCAATGCCCGCTCATTTGCCGTCAACCTGGCACGTTCGGGCATCA
>JARLGS010000407.1 GCA_031292695.1 Mycobacterium sp.
CTGGACCACGCAAACCCGACTGCGGCGGGAACCGGGTTCGAGCCGTCAATCGCGGCCGAGTTATCGCCGACATTGTAGCCAGAGCTCGGCTGGCCGTTCGCCATGACGATGGTCGTGCCGACCCATCCAGTTGTAGGCGATTGACGCGTTGGCGCAGGCGTAAGTTTGTAGATGCCCGTGCTGCCTGTCGCCGTTGCGTTTGTTACGGAAGAAGTATACTGGCTCGTCATTGCTCCGCTGACTGACTGCACCTGGAACTCATAGGTCGTGCTGGGCGTGAGGCCAGAAATAGTGGCACTTGTGATAGCGCTGCTAATGACGATCCAGGTGGCTGTATTCAATACCCGATACTGTAAATTGTAGCCGGTGACAGTGCCGCTCGGCGCGGTCCATTGCACCGTCATGCTACTACTGGAGACCGCGGTGAACGTCAGGGCCGTGGGCAGGCCCGGCGCTGTCGAAACCGCGGCAGTCATGGCTGTTGGGAACGCCGAGGTCGGTACGTAGGGGCTGCTGCCGGCAGCGTTAGTGGCCGCGACACGGAATGCATACGTTGTCGCCGCGGAAAGTCCGGTGACCGTGCACGACGTTGCGGATCCGAACGACACGGGTTGGGACCAGGTAGAACCGCCATCCAGACTGTATTCGACCATATAGCCGGTCGGCGTTCCGCCTGAACCGGCCGCCGTCCAGGTCAAGGATACCGAGGAGGTCGTCACCGCACCGGTCGCCAGTGCCAACGGCGAACCGGGCACGGTGAGTGTCGTGCTCGTCGATACACCCAGGAGTTGGACGTAGCTGCTGGTGCCACCAGAATTGCTCGCGCCGACCTCCACATCATAGGACGTCGCTGGAGAGAGCCCGGTCAAAGTGATCGACGGCGACACCGGGTTCGCGCTAACTGGTGTCCAAGTCGGCGTCCCACTGACCCGGTACTGCACCACGTAGCTGCTCGCAGCGCCGCCTGTCGTTGGGGGTGACCAAGTGAACGCAAGAGATCCCGACGTGCTGGCGGCAGATGCAAGGGCTGTGATGGGGCCTGGCGCGGAGACTGACGCGCCGCTCGAACTTGCAGTCGGGCCGACGGAGGCCATGACGATGTTGCCGGTGCTGCAGGTACAGGC
>JARLGS010000408.1 GCA_031292695.1 Mycobacterium sp.
ACTTCGTCGACCGACAGGCCGGCTTCGGCGGCCATCTCCAGGGTCAGCTCGACCGGGAAGCCGTAGGTGTCGTGCAGCGTGAAGGCGTCACTGCCGGACACCACGGTCTTGCCCGCGGCCTTCGTGGCCGCCGCGGCTTCCTCGAACAACCGCGAGCCCGACGCGAGGGTGCGGTTGAACGCGGTCTCCTCGGCGACGGCGATGCGGTTGATCCGCTCGAAGTCGGTGACCAGCTCCGGGTACGACGGGCCCATGGTGTCGCGCACGGTGGCCATCAGGTCGGCCATGATCGGCTGCTCGACACCCAGCAGCTTGGCGGCCCGGATGATGCGGCGCAGCAGACGGCGCAGCACGTAGCCGCGGCCTTCGTTACCAGGGGTGACGCCGTCGCCGATGATGATCGCGGCGGTGCGGCTGTGGTCGGCGATCACTCGATAGCGCACGTCACCGGCATGTGTGCCGTGGTTTCCGTACGGGACCGGGGCCACCGCAGCCACCATGTCGATGACCGGCCGAACCAGGTCGGTCTCGTAGACATTGTCGACGCCCTGCAGCAGGCAGGCGATGCGCTCGACGCCCATGCCGGTATCGATGTTCTGCCGCGGCAGCGGACCGAGGATTTCGAAGTCGGTCTTGCTGGTGCCCTCGCCACGCTCGTTCTGCATGAACACGAGGTTCCAGATTTCGATGTAGCGGTCCTCGTTGGCCTCCGGGCCGCCCTCGATGCCGTACTCGGGTCCGCGGTCGTAGTAGATCTCCGAACACGGCCCGCACGGCCCCGGGATACCCATGGACCAGTAGTTGTCCGCCTTGCCGCGGCGCTGGATGCGCTCAGGCGGCAGCCCGGCGATTTCCTCCCACAGCGCGATGGCCTCGTCGTCGTCGAAATAGACAGTGGCCCAAAGCTTTTCCGGGTCGAACCCGTAGCCGCCCTCGGACACGGAGTTGGTCAGCAGGTCCCACGCCAGCGAGATCGCGCCACGCTTGAAGTAGTCGCCGAACGAGAAGTTGCCGGCCATCTGGAAAAAGGTGTTGTGCCGAGTGGTGATGCCCACCTCGTCGATGTCCGGCGTGCGGATGCACTTCTGGACGCTGGTGGCGGTTTTGTATGGCGGGGTGCGGGAGCCCAGGAAGTAGGGCACGAACTGCACCATGCCGGCATTGACGAACAACAAATTGGGATCGTCGAGGATCACCGATGCGCTCGGCACTTCGGTGTGGCCCGCTTTCACGAAATGATCAAGGAAACGCTTCCTGATCTCGTGGGTCTGCACGTTGTTGTCGTCCTTATGTCTTGCCGCCGTCGAGGGGTTTTCAACCGTTCACAGTACCGGGCGGTTCCGTGCCCCAGAACGTGACGCCAAGGTGTGCCGACGGCGCGTGTCGATTTCGGTGCGTGCCGTTCGACCTTGGCGGTGAGAGGGTCACAGAAGATGAGGCCCACAACCGGAAGGAAACCACCGTGGCCAAGTACATGCTGATCATGCGCACCACCGACGAGGCGATGTCGGAGCTGATGAACAGCGACTTCGACGAGATTCTCAATGGGGTCGGCGCCTTCAACGACGAGCTGATCCGCGCCGGTGTGCTGTTGGCCGCCGAAGGACTCGACGACGCCGTCGGTGGCGTGGTCGTCGACTTCACCGCGGACGTACCGGTGGTGACCGACGGTCCGTACGGTGAGACCAAGGAGCTGTTCAACGGTTACTACCTGCTGGACGTCGCGTCGGTGCAGGAGGCCGCCGAGTGGGCCAAGCGGATGCCGTTCACCAAAGGCGCCAAGATCGAGATCCGGCGCGTGACCACGATCGACGAGTTTCCGCAGGACAACGTGTGGATCCAGAAGGAACGTGCGTGGCGCGAGGCCAATGGCCGGCCCTGACCGCCGGCCTACCGAGGCCAGGTCAGTCCTGGACGCGGTGTGGCGGATGGATGCCGCTCGGATGGTGGGCGCACTCACCCGCTACACCGGCGACCTGGCACTGGCCGAGGACGTCGCCCAGGAGGCCCTGGCCGAGGCGCTGGTGAGCTGGGAGACGTCCGGCATCCCGAAGGATCCGGTCGGTTGGCTGCTGACCGTCGGCCGGCGGCGGGCGGTGGACGCCTTCCGGCGGCGGGCCGCGCGAGACGAGCGGTACGCACTGCTGGCCCGCGACCTGGACGAGTCGGGGCCCGGACCCGACGCACTGTTCGACCCGGAGGCCATCGGCGACGACGTGCTCGGGCTGATTTTCACGGCCTGCCATCCGCTGCTGTCCCGTGAGGCGGCGATCGCGCTGACGCTGCGGGTGGTCGGCGGTCTGACCACCGAGGAGATCGCGCGCACGTTCTTCATTCCGGTGCCGACGATTCAGGCCAGGATCACCCGGGCCAAGAAGACGCTGGCCGCCGCCCAGGTTCCGTTCGGGGTGCCCGACGCCGCGGAACGGCCGGCCCGGCTGTCTGCCGTGTTGGGCGTGCTGTATCTGATCTTCACCGAGGGCTCGTCGGCATCCGGTGGCGCGAACTGGATGCGGACCGAGCTTGCATTCGAGGCGCTGCGCCTGATGCGCGTGCTGGTCGGTTCGCTGGACGGCAAGGTTCTACCGTTGAACGAGGTGTACGGCCTGCTGGCGCTCATGGAGCTGACGGTCGCTCGGTTCCCGGCGCGGCTCGACACCGACGGCCGGCCGGTGTTGTTGGAGCAGCAGGACCGCGGCCGGTGGGACCGGACCGCAGTGGTGCGCGGCCGGGCCGCGCTGCAGCGCGCGGTGCACGTGGGGCGCGGGCTCGGGGCGTACGGATTGCAGGCGTCGATCGCCGAGTGCCACGCGGTGGCCTCGTCAGTCGGTGAGACCGACTGGGATCGCGTGGTGCTGCTCTACGAGGCGCTGGGCCGGTTGACGCCGTCGCCGGTGGTCGAACTGAACCGCGCGGTCGCGGTGGCCATGGCGTCTGGACCCGCGGCAGGCCTGGCGGCCGTCGACGATCTGGAGGCACAGGACGCGCTGCGCGGTTCGTACCTGATTCCGTCGGTGCGCGCCGAGCTGCTGGCCCGGCTGGGACGGACCGCTGAAGCCCGCAAGTGCTATCAGCGGGCCGCTGAGCTGTGCGGCAACGACGCCGAAAGGGAGGTGTTGCGGGAAAAGGCCATGGGCTGAGCGCGCATGTCGCTTCGGCAGACCCGGGCCCGCGCAGCCATTGTGCGCCGTTGCGAGGTGGAGGACAGTTATGGATGACCGGTGGCGCCACCGGGGCGCTGCCCCGACCGATAAGGGGGTGGACCGTGTTCGCACGATCTACCACGATGATGGCGCAGCTGGGCTGTATCGATGCCGGCACCGCGCACCTTCGCAACGAGGCGATGCCGGCCCTGCGGGACATGACGGGCTGGATCGGATTATCGCTGCTGGTGGACCGGCAAACCGGCCGGTGCATCATGACGAGCGCATGGGATTCCGAGGACGCGATGCTCGCGAGTTCCGAAAGCGCTGCGCCGCAACGGAAGTGCGCTTGATGTCTTCGCCATACTGGACCTCTCACCTTGCGTTACGCGACGGGCCTCCGAAAGCGCGACCTGATATTCAAACTGCGCCCCTTGCAAACTTGACCAT
>JARLGS010000409.1 GCA_031292695.1 Mycobacterium sp.
CCGACCAGGCCGGATCGGGTGGCGCCGGCGCCGTCGGCCTGGCGCTGGCGGGCGCCGGCACCGTCGTGCTGTCCGCCAGCAACAGCTACACCGGCGGGACCATGCTGCAAGGCGGCACGTTGTCGCTGCAGGCGGCAAACGCAGCAGGCAGCGGAACGATCTTCTTCGCCTACGGTTCATCCGACACGCTGATCGTCGGTCCTGGCGACGTGCCGGCCAACCGCATCAATGGGCTGCTGCCCGGCGACCGCGTCGACATCCAGAACATCGGCACCGCCACCAGCGTCACCCCCAGCGGCGACGGGCTGGCCATCACCGGCGGCACGATCCCGGTGCAACTGACACTCGACCCCGCGCAGAACCTGACGGGGGAGACGTTCCACGTCACCGGCGACGGGCAGGGCGGCACGCTGCTGACGGTGACCGACGTCAACGGCGACTTTCCGCCATCGATCGCCGGCACCGCCGTCGTGGCTGGCGACGACCACACGTCGCTGACCCCGCTGGCCGGCGTCACGGTTTCCGACATCGATCCGGGCCAGACCGAAACCGTGACCGTGGCGCTGTCCTCGCCTGCCAACGGCACGCTGTCCTCGCTAGGCGGCGGCGCCTACGACTCGGGGACCGGCGTCTACACCGTGACCGGGAGCACGAGCCAGGTGACCGCGGCGCTCGACGCGCTGGTCTTCACCCCGGCCATCCACCAGGTGGCACCCGGCGGGACGGTATCGACCCAGTTCAGCCTGTCAGCGACCGATGGGCTGATGACCTCCACCGCGGCAGCCACCACGGTCAACATCACCGCCCTGAACGACGCGCCGGTCATCAATGGGGTACCTTCGGGTCTGCTCGAGGGCTACTGGAACGTGCCCCTCAACCCGTTCCCGACCGCCACCATCGTCGATCCGGACCTTGGCGCGATCGAGACCGTGACCCTGACATTGCAGAATGCCGGCGCCGGGACCACCGGCTCCGTCGGCAACGGCACGCTGTCGCTCGCGGCCCCGGTCCAGGGTGTGACGCTGACCCATACCGGGTCCGACGCCTATAGCCTGTCCGCCGCCAGCCCGGGCGCGGTCTCGGCCGCCCTCGACGCCCTGCTGTTCACCCCTGTGGCGA
>JARLGS010000410.1 GCA_031292695.1 Mycobacterium sp.
CGGTGCCGGGGATGACGATGAGGCCGTCGACGTCGAGATCGGTCGGGCGGCAAAGCCGTTCGGCGACCGGATAGGGCAGTGCCCAGTAACCCGCGCTGCGGCACAGCGCTGCTGCCGCCTCCAGCTCATCCGGGTTGGTGCGAGGCGACAGCTGCCATGTGCCCAGCTCGTCGAGAATCGGTGCGACGAGTTGCTCGCGGGTCTCCGGCTTGGCCTCGGCCTGCTGGAGCAGTTCATCGCCACCGGCCGCCTCGAAGGCGCGAAGCGCCTCGCTGCCATACATTTTCGCGTCTTCGCTGAGGTCGAGAATCACTTCGCCTCCGCCAGCAGTGCGCGCGACAACAGGATGCGCTGCATCTCGATGCTGCCCGACGACACAGTGGAGGCCTGCGCGTAACGCCAGTGGTCCTCGACCTCGCTCCGAAACCAGACCGCGTCCGCGTCGTCGCGGGAAGCTTCCGCCGCGATGTCCATCAGGACATCGGCGCTGTCCTGGTCCAGCTTGGTGACCGCGATGCGGTACGCCGCGGCGTCACCGGGCGTGATCCGACCGGTGCTCTGCAGTGCCACCACGCGGTAGGCCATCAACCTCGCGCGGCGACAGTGCGTGAGCACCCGGATCCACCGGGCGTGCAGATCGGCGGGGAGCTGGTCCCAGCGCGCACCGAGTGCGGTCGGGGCGGCCGCCAACAGCCGTTCGCAGCGGGCGTAGCGGGCGATGCCGACTCGCTCGAACGACATCACGTCCTGCACGATCGACCAACCCGAATCGACCGTGCCCAGCACGTCGGCTTCGGTCACCCGCAGCTCGTCGAAGAACACTTCGTTGAGGTGGTGCGGACCGAGCATGGTGCGCAGTGGCCGCACCCGGATGGCTGGATCCTCCATCGGCACCAGGAAGATCGTCAGACCCTGCTGTTTGCGCTCGCGCTTCGACGTGCGGGCCAGCAGGAAGCACCACTGCGCCATGGTGGCATAAGACGTCCAGATCTTCTGTCCGCTGACCAGCCAGCCGTCGCCGTCGCGGCGCGCCGTGGTGCGCAGCGAGGCCAGGTCGGATCCCGCTTCAGGTTCGGAAAACCCTTGACACCAGATGACTTCGCCGCGGGCGATCGGCGGTAGGTGCCGGCGTTGCTGGTCTTCGGTGCCGTGCCGCATGATGATCGGCCCCACCCAGTTCACGCCCATGTACTGCGCGCCACGCGGCTCGTGGTGGGCCCACATCTCCTCGCGGACCACCGTCTGCTCCCACCCGGTCGCCCCGCGGCCGCCGAACTCGGGCGGCCATGCCATACACAGCAGGCCCTGCTCGGCGAGTACGTGGCAGAACTGTTGCGTGGCAGCCAGATCCGCGGGGTCGTCGGTGAACGCACCCAGAAAGCCCTCCGGCATCTCGGATTTCATCAGTGCGCGCAGATCGCGCCGTAGGTTGTCGGCCGCCCGGCCCATGTCGAAGTCCATGGCTAGCCTGATCCCGCCGTCTCAAAGCCGGTCATGCCGAGTTCGGCAAGCACGGCGTCGGTGTCGGCGCCCAATAGCGGAGCCGGCCCGGCGACGCGGCCAGGCGTGCGGGAAAACCAGGTGGGCACACCGGGAAAGCGGACGGGGCCGTGCGGAGTCGGCACGGTTTCGAAGAATCCGACCGCATTGAGGTGCGGGTTGTCGAAGAGGTCGTCAGGGGAGTTCAGTGGTGCTGCCGGAATCTCGAGTTCGCCGAACAATGTCAACCACTGCGCAGTCGTGCGCTGGGTCATCGTGTCAGCGATCAGCCCATAGACAGTGTCGATCTGGCGCGCTCGCCGTTCCACGGTGCTGTACATCTCGCCGGCCCATGGCGGCTTGACTGCCGCGACGAATGCGTTCCAGTGCTTGTCGTTGTAGATCAGCGCGGACACGTACCCATCAGCGGTCCGGTACGGCTTACGGTTCGGTGCCACCGTGCGCGGATAGACGGCCGGGCCCAACGGAGGGTCGAACATGGCGCCGTTGGCATGCTCGACCAACATGAAGGATGCCATGGTTTCGAACATTGCGATCTCGACTTCCTGACCTTCACCGGTGCGTTCGCGGTGAAAGAGCGCCATCGTCGTGGCGTACAGCGCCGTCAGCCCGGCGATCTTGTCGGCCATGATGGTGCCGACGTAGTCGGCCGCCCCGGTCAGTTGCCGCTGTACCTCCGGCAATCCGCATTCGGCTTGAATGGTGTCGTCGTAGGCCGGCCGGTCCCGTTCTGGACCGCGCCGTCCGTACCCGTAGCAGTTGGCGTAGACGATGGCGGGGTTGATCGCGGCCACATCCGCGTAGCCGAAGCCGAGCTTGGCGACTGCTTTGGCGCGCATCGAGTGGATGAAGATGTCGGCGCGTTCGATCAGCGCGCGCAACGCGGCGCCACCTGCCTCGGTCTGTAGATCCAGGACCACACTGCGCTTACCGCGGTTGACGTTGACGAACACTCCGCTCATGTCCGGCGCGGGACCGACGGAGATGAAGCGGGTGGTATCACCCTGCGGGGGTTCGATTTTGATGACGTCGGCGCCCATGTCGGCCATGATCTGGGTGCAGTACGGCCCCATCACCATTGAGGTGACATCGACGACCAGCACTCCATTCAGCGGACCGCTACCCATGGCTCGCTCCTCGAGCGGCCATGGCGAAGCTGTGGCGGATGTGCTCAGAATGCCCATCGGGCACAGTCGGGAAGACCAGTTGGTCGGTGGTGTCGCGGATCTCGCCCAGGTGCGCGGCGACGTCTTCGACGGACCATGAAGATCGGTAGACGCCACGGGTTTCGGCGATGACGGCGCGGGCCATCCGGCCGGCGATCGCCACCAGCATCTCACCGGTGATCGAGCATGATTCATGCGCCAGCCAGCCGACGGCGGGCGCCACCAACTCAGGATCCATCGGGGGATACGCGGACGTGTCGATGCCGTCGGCCATCCGGGTGACGGCGCCGGGCACGATGACGTTGCACTTCACCCCGTGCTCGGCACCCTCCAGCGCAACGACATTGGACAGACCGATCACCCCGGCCTTGGCAGCCGCATAGTTCGCCACCTGGTGGTTGCCGTACAGCCCGCCGATCGACGAGGTCAGCACGATGCGGCCGTAGCCCGCGGCGCACATCGCGGCGAACGCGGGACGCACTACGTGGAATGCGCCGACCAGGTGCACGTCCAGCACCGCCTGGAAGTCGTCGGCGGACATCTCGGTCAGCGGTGCCCGCCGGATGTTCCCGGCATTGTGCACGAGAATGTCCAGGCGGCCGAAAGAATCGAGTGCGGCGTCGATGATCGCCTTGCCACCGTCCGGAGTGGCGACGGAGTCCGTGGAGACCACGGCTTCGCCTCCGGCGGCCCTGATTTCGCGCGCTACGTCGTGGGCGGGCCCGGCGTCGGTGCCGTCGCCGCTGAGCGTTCCGCCGGGGTCGTTGACGACCA
>JARLGS010000411.1 GCA_031292695.1 Mycobacterium sp.
GATCATCCACATGGCCGAGTGCGGGTTCTGCGCCGACGGGATCCGGTTGGGCGACTATGACATCGGCATCGCGGTCGGCATGGACAAACATCCCCGTGGCGCGTTCACCGAGGACCCATCGCTCGTAGGGATGCCGTCCTGGTATGCCGAGAATGGTCAATATCTGACCACGCAGTTCTTCGGCATGAAGGCCAACCGTTACCTGCACGAACACGACATCTCCCAGCGCACTCTGGCCCGGGTGGCGGCCAAGAACTTCCGTAACGGCGCACTGAATCCGAACGCCTTCCGGCGCAAGCCGATTCCCGAGGACGAGATCCTGACCTCTGCCATGCTGAATTACCCGTTGACCCAGTACATGTTCTGCGCACCGGACGAAGGTGCCGCGGCGGTGGTGATGTGCCGGGCCGACATCGCACGTAGCTACACCGACAACCCGGTGTATCTGCGCGCGGTCGAGGTACGGACCCGCCGTTACGGCGCCTACGAGGTCAACACCACCTTCGCGCCGGTGGCCGAGGACGTCTCACCGACCGTGTACGCGGCGCAGGCCGCGTTCGAGAGAGCCGGTGTCGCACCGGAAGACGTCGACGTGGTGCAGCTGCAGGACACCGACGCCGGCGCCGAGATCATCCACATGGCCGAGTGCGGGTTCTGCGCCGACGGCGACCAGGAGAAGCTCCTGGCCGAGGGTGCCACCGAGATCACCGGCTCGCTACCGGTGAATACCGATGGCGGGCTGATCGCCAACGGCGAACCCATCGGAGCGTCCGGCCTGCGGCAGATCCATGAACTGGTGCGGCAATTGCGTGGCGAGGCCGGCGACCGCCAGGTGCCCGGCGAGCCGAAAGTCGGCTTCGCCCAACTGTATGGCGCCCCCGGCACCGCCGGCGCCATGGTGCTCACCCGTTGAAATCCTGCCCAATCGGACGAACGGGCCCCAAAGTGCGAGTAAATCCGGCCAATTCGTCGTTCTCGGCGTGAGAGAGGACAGCTTCATGACCGAACAATCCAGCGAACAGTTCAAGGACGCACCGATCTTCGACGCCGACCAGCACATGTACGAGACGCCCGAGGCGCTCACCAAGCACTTACCCGAAAAGTACCGGCGCGCGGTGCAATTCGCTCAGATCGGCCGGCAGAGCCGCATCCTGATCAACGGCAAGGTGTGCGACTTCATCCCGAACCCTACGTTCGAGCGAGTCGCCGCGCCCGGTGCCCACGAGAAGTTCTTCGCCGGTGAGAACACCGACGGCTTGACCCTGCGGGAGATGCAGGGCAAACCTATCCCGGCACCCGAGGCCACCCGTAACCCCGACGACCGGGTGACGGAACTGGACCGCCAGGGCGTGGTCGAGGCATTGAACTACCCCACCCTGGCCAGCCTCGTGGAGCACTCCAGCGCTGACGATCCCGAGTTGACCCTCGCGATCATCCACGCCCTGAACGTCTGGATGGCCGAACACTGGACGTACGCCTACGCCGACCGGGTGTTCTCCACCCCGATCATCAATCTGTCGGAAGTCGACGCCGCGCAGCGCGAACTCGAATATCTGCTCGCCAACAACGCCAAGGTCGCGCTCATCAAACCCGGGCCGGTCAACGGCATCCGCGGCTGGCGCTCGCCGGCGCTGCCAGAGTTCGACCCGTTCTGGCGTGATGTCGAAGCCGCGGGTCTGCCGATCGTGTTGCACGCCAGCTATCCCCCGCTGGACTCGTACGTCAACGCCTGGGAGCCGCCCCGCACCCAGAACTTCATGGCGCAGAGCGCGTTTCGCTGGATGGTGTTGGGACACCGGGAGATTGCCGACATGATCACCAGCCTGATCTGCCACGGCACCCTGACGCGCTTCCCGAAGCTGCGGATCGCCAGCGTGGAGAACGGCAGTGCGTGGATCACCCCGCTGTTCCACGACTTCGCCGACCTGTACAAGAAGATGCCGCAGAACTTCCCCGAACATCCACACGACGTATTCCGCCGCAACATCTGGGTCAGCCCGTTCTGGGAAGGCTGCGTATCCGACGTGGTCAACACCGTGGGCTGGGACAAGGTGCTGTTCGGTTCGGACTACCCGCATCCCGAAGGGCTTGCCGAACCCAACGGGTTCTGGAAGTACGCCGAGGGCATGGACGTCCGGCGTACCTACGACTTCATGGGTGACAACGCCCGCAGGTTCATGGGTCTGCCGCTCGCCAACCCGGATCCGCGAGCGGCGCATCCCCCAGCGCTCGCCGAGGTGTGAGCCGAGTTGTGAGCCGAGGTGTGAGCCGAGGGCTCACCGCTCGAATCGGGCGAACGGATCCGCGGTCGCCTCGATCTTGGCCACGAGGCCGTCCCGGATGGTCAGCACCACCACCGCGAACAGCCTGCGCTGGGCGAACGCGAGCAGGACAGGCTGACCGAGTGGTCCGGCGACCAACGTGGTTCCGGGGCCCAGATACTGCATGAGGTTCTCGGCGACCTGCTTCGGCCCGTGATTGACCTGCGGCGGCAACGGCGGATCGGTCAGCACCGTACCGACCCCCCACACCGTCGTGTCGAGCACCGCGGCGAGTGCCTGCACGTCCCCACCGGCGCAGGCAGTGATGAACCTCTCGGTGACGAGTTGGTGTTCGGCAACGGCGATCTCATCCGACCGAACGTCGGTACCGGCGACCTTCGCCCGCGCGCGACGGGCCAGCTGCCGGCACGTGCCGACGGGCCGGCCGACGGTGTCGGCGATGGCATCGAACGGCAGCTGGAACACGTCATGAAGGATGAACGCCACGCGTTCGCCGGGGCTCAACTGCTGTAACACCCGCAGCAACGCACCCGAGACCTCGTCGTCCAGGGTGATCCGATCGGCCGGGTCCGGGTCTCGCGCCGGTGGTGCCGGGATCTCGCCGCGCTCCAGGTCCGTGGGTCGTTCCCTACGTACCCGCGCCGAGCGCACCTGATCCAGGCACAGCCGGCCGGCCACAGTGGTCAGCCACCCCCGGACCTCCTCGATCTCACCGGGCTCAGTGCGAGACAGCCTCAAAAACGCTTCCTGCGCAACATCTTCGGCATCGCCGACATCACCGAGCATCTGGTACGCGAGGTTGACCAGATACGGATGATGGCGGTGCCAGGCTTCGGTGAAATCTGTCATGAAATTACGACGATTCGGTGTGATGAAAAGTTACCGCACCGCGCAGATTCCCCGCACTCTTCGCGCTCGGTAACTTTCCCGGTCCGCAGCCCGTCCTTGATTCGTAACCATCACCAGGAGGTATGCATCATGACCATTCTCATCACCGGGGCGACCGGAAACGTCGGACGTCCACTCGTCGCTCTTCTGCACCAAGCGGGCGTACCGGTTCGAGCCGTCACCCGCAATCCCACTGCTGACTTCCCGCCTGGAGTGGAAATGGTGTCGTCCGTGCGGGACGGTCTGGCCGGAGTCAGCGCGGTATTCCTCAATTCCCGCGCGCTCGGATCCGACCTGGCCTGGACGGTGAGTGCCGCCAAGGACGCCGGAGCCACCAAACTGGTCGCGCTGTCCGCGATCAACGCCGACGACGACTTCTCCCGACAACCGTCCCGGTTCCGGGGCGATCGGAACAAGGAGGTCGAGCAACTGGCGGTCGAGTCGGGATTGCCATGGGTCAGCCTGCGGCCATCGTTGTTCGCCACCAACTTCATCGGCATGTGGGCCGGACAGTTGCAGGCCGGCGATGTGGTCGCCGGACCGTACGCATCCGCGGCCAACGCACCGATCGTCGAATCCGACATCGCGGCGGTCGCCGCCCAGGCCCTGCTCACCGACAACCTCGTGAGCCGCAAGATTCCGCTGACCGGGCCGCAGTCCTACACCAACACCGAACTGCTGGCCATCGTCGGCAAGGTACTGGGCCGCAACCTGCACTACCGGGAGATACCGATCGAGGACGTATGCCAGCGTTTCGTCGCCATCGGCTTCCCGGCCGAATTCGGCACCGCCTACGCCGCGCTGCTGGCCGAAACCGTCGAGGTGCCGGCGCAGGTCACCGATGAGGTCGAGCGCATCCTCGGCCGTCCGGCGCAGGCCTTCGCCGACTGGGTGGGCCAGTACCGCGCCGCCTTCACCCGAGCACTTCAACCACAGCACTGACCAACCACAACACAGGAGAACCACATGTCTGATCCACGACCGCCCCGCTACCTCAAATCGATGAACAAGGCTGTCATCGCGGTGCAGAAGCTCGGCATACCTGTCGGTCCCGCCATGGTGCTGACCGTGCCCGGCCGAAAGTCCGGCGCTCCCCGCAGTACCCCGATGACGCCGTTCCACTTCGACGGCGGACTGTACGTGGTGGCCGGCTACCCGGGCGCGCAATGGGCGCGAAATGCCCGTGCCGCCGGCACCGGCACCCTGTCCCGGGGCCGCTCGGCCAGGCCGGTGAAGATCACCGAGCTCACCGTCGACCAAGCCAGGCCGGTGCTGCGCGAGTTCCCGGTGCAGGTCCCGGTCGGCGTCAAGTTCGCCAAAAGCTCCGGCATGGTCACCGACGGCACCCCCGACGAATTCGAGGCGCTGGCAGGCACACTCGCGGTCTTCCGCTTCGACCCGCTGGACTGATCAGCGCACATCGCGAAGGCCGCAGGGCATGATGGGTGCACCGAGGACGAGAAACGGGAGCGCCCACCATGTCACCAGAGCAGCGGACTGCCGCCGAATTGCCGACGAAATCGGTGGCGGGCAACGTTATCCGCGGATCGCTCGGCAATCTGATCGAGTGGTACGACTGGTACACCTACGCGGCATTCAGTGTCTACTTCGCCAGCGTGTTCTTTCCGTCCGGGAATCAGACGGCGCAACTGCTCAACACCGCCGGCATCTTCGCCGTCGGATTTCTGATGCGTCCGTTCGGCGGCTGGCTCTTCGGTCGCTACGCCGACCGGTTCGGCCGCCGAGCGGCACTCACCCTGTCGGTGACGCTGATGGGTGTCGGTTCCCTCGGGATCGCAGTACTGCCGGGCTATGCGCAACTCGGGGCGCTCGCTCCGGTACTCCTGGTCGCCACCCGACTGTTGCAGGGACTGTCCTTGGGCGGTGAGTACGGCACGTCCGCAACGTATCTGAGTGAGGTCGCCACCCCGCATCGACGCGGCTTCTACTCCTCGTTCCAGTACGTGACCCTGACCAGTGGACAACTGCTGGCCCTGGGCGTGCAGATAGTGCTGCAACAGTTACTCACCTCGGCCCAGATGTACGCGTGGGGCTGGCGCATCGCGTTCGCCATCGGTGCGGCGGCCGCGGTAACCGTCATGTGGCTGCGCCGCACCATGGACGAATCGGAGAACTTCAAGCTGGCGGCGGAAGACGCTGCCGCCGAGGGGGATTCAACACAGCAAGGCAGCCTGAAGGTCCTGCTGTCCTACCCGCGCGAATGCCTGACCGTGGTCGGCCTCACGTTGGGGGGCACCATCGCGTTCTACACCTTCACCACCTACATGCAGAAGTTCATGATCAACACCGCCGGCCTCCCCAAGGAACAGGTCGCCTGGATCAACTTTGTGGCGTTGGTGCTGTTCGTCCTGCTGCAGCCGGTCTTCGGCGCGTTGTCCGATCACATCGGCCGCAGGCCGCTGCTGATCGGATTCGGTGTCTGCGCAACGCTGTTCAGCGTCCCGCTGCTCTACGCGGTGGCAGCCACCCACACCGCAGTGCGCGCCTTCGGACTGATGATGCTCGGGCTGATCATCGTATCCGGGTACACGTCGATCAACGCGGTGGTGAAAGCGGAGCTGTTCCCGGCCCGCATCCGAGCCCTCGGTGTCGGATTTCCCTATGCGCTCACCGTCGCCGTCTTCGGCGGCTCGACGGAATACGTCGCCCTGTGGCTCAAGCACATCGGGCACGAGCCGTGGTTCTTCTTCTATGTCTCGGGCTGTGCGCTGATCTCGCTACTGGTGTATGTGTTCATGGGTGAGACGTCCCGCCGCTCGTATCTCGAGCTCGAGTCGACCGAGCTGGCCGAACTGCAGTCCGTCCCACCGGCAGACGCCTAGCGGTCGTCCGGCTCTGTCAGGAAGCCTTCTTGACCGGTGAATAGTTGGGTTTTCCCAGGCCCAGCGCATATTGCGCGATCATGTTCCGAAACACCTCGAGGGTGCCACCGTAGATGCCGACCAGCGGCGCAAACCGGTAGACGTATTCGCTGCGGTCGTTGAATCCGCCCTCGACCCCGATCGGCAACGTCGCGGCAGGCCCGGCAATGTCCATCAGGTCGGGGGCTATGTCTCGCATGGTCTGGGCGATGGCGACTCTGCCGAAGATGCTGGGCGTGGAGATCGCCACCTCCATCCGGGCGATGCTGCGGCCCAGTCGGAGGGCCACCGAGGCGTCGTCCACCGGCCGCCGGCCACTCGGGTCAGCACCGCCGACTACGGCCGCCACGTTGTCGGCGGCCGCCACCATGAACCCGGCCTGGTGCATCATGATCGCCACGTCGGCCAGCCCGTCCGGTGCAGCTGCGACCGCGCCGTGCTCGGCATCGAGCGGTTCGCGAACCACCGCCCAGCCGCCGTTGACCTCACCGAGCCGGTGGTTGTCGGACACCCGTACATCGCTGTAGTAGACGATGTTGGTGCGGTCCCCGTCGACGGTCCGGATGCCCTGGATCTCGATGCCAGGGGTGTCCAGCGGCACCAGGAACATGGTGAGGCTCTTGTGTTTCGGCGCGTCCGGATCAGTGTTGGTGATCAGGAAGACGTACTGACTGTTGTGCGCCCCGGTGGTGAACATCTTCGATCCGTTGATCACCCAGTCGTCCCCATCTCGGACGGCACGGGTCTTGCAGGTCGCGACGTCCGAACCACCCTCGGGCTCGGTGTAGCCGAGACACATCCGCACCGTGCCATCGAAGACGCCGCGCATCACCTCATCTCGGATGTCCGGTGCGGCGAACTTCGCGACGGAGCGTGCGATCATCGCGGTGGTCCCCCAGGTCACCCACGGCACCTCGGCGCGTCGCTTCTCCAGCTCCCAGATGCGTCTCCGCACCCGGCTGAAGCCGCCTTCGCTCTCCGATTTCCATTCCGCCTCAAGGTATCCCGCGGCCCCCAGCGCCAGATGGACACCCTCGTGAAAGTTGTCGCCGGTCTCGCGGTCGCGCCGGATCACCTCCTCGGTGACCAGTCCACCCAGGAACTCACGCGCCTCGGCGGCAAATGCCGCATCTGCCACAGACAGTTCGACTCGGGAGAAATCCATGCCGTCGTCTCCTTAAACGCTTGCTGCCAGACGGTTCTCGCGATCCGCCACGATGCGGCCGATATGCACGGCGGTGGCACCTGGATCGCCGGCAGCCAGCGGCCAGCCCCGGGCCCGCACCAGGTAGGCGGTGGCTGCCGCTTCGGCCGATACGCCCAGACCACCCTGGATGTGCACGGCCATGGTCGCCGCCTTGGCGGCCTCCTCGGCCATGAACACGAACGCCGACGGCGCCAGCTCGGGCCGTTCATCGGGCTCGTTGTCCAGGTACCAGGCCGCGCGGCGCGCCAGACCACGCCCACCTTGCACGGTGATCGCGATGTTGGCCAGCGGGTGGGATATGCCCTGCAGTGTCGAGATCGGCACGCCCAGCGTGTAGCGGGTCTTGGCGAACTCTGCGGCAATCGTCATGCTCTCCTCGACCAGGCCCACCAGCGCCGAAGCGCAGAGCAGACGCCACTCATCCAGGGCGCGTTGATATTCCGCCTGGGCCTGCGGCCCGCTCGCCAGCACGACGCGGGTGTCCGCGGTTGACGGATCCACCCAGGCCATCGGCAGCTTGCCGATGTTGTCCACCTTCGCCGGATGGCCGGCAAAACTCAGGAGCACCACAGCCCCATCTTCCGCACCGTCGCGGACGATGATCTGGTCGGCAACCGAGCCCGCGGCGATCAGCCGGGGCCCGCTCGGGGCTACCTGCTGCGGGTCGATGGCCACAATGCTTGTCCCGCTGACGATCTCCGATGAATTCGGGGCCGCGTCGAGTACGCCGAGCCGGGCCAGCAGCCGCGAACCGACGACATGGTCGATCCACGGGACCGGCGCCAGCGAGCGTCCGAGCTCTTCCGCCACCAGAGTGAGGTCGACCAGGGTGGCACCATCACCGCCGGCGGATTCGGGCATGCCCATCGTGGTGGCGCCCATGCCGCACAACCGCTCCCACAGGCTCTTGTCGAATCCGGATTGCTCTGCGGCCCGAACGGTTTCGATGTCGCAGTGGGTCTTGAAGAACTGCCGGTAGGCAGCCTGCAGGTCGGTATGGTCCTCGGACAAGCTGTAATCCAACCGGCGCAGTTCGTAGCGATCCATGAGGTCAGCTCTCCTGTTCGCGGGGTTCGCCGAAGAAGAACTCCGCGGCGTTGTTGTACAGATAGTTGTCCAGTGCCTCGGTTGGCAAGTCCAGGGCCAGTGCCTCCGGCACCACCCGGCTCATCCGGAGCACCGGGAAGTCCGAGGCGAAGATGACCTTCTCCGGCCCGCGGGTCCGCATATAGTGCAGCAGGCTGTCCGGCAACCGCTTGGGCGACCAGGCCGACGTCATCAGTCGCAGGTTCTGGTATTTGATCAGCATCCGAATCGCAATGTCCCACCAGGGATCTGCGCCATGGATCATGCACAGCTTGAGCTCGGGAAACCGCACACATACGCGATCCAGATGGATGGGGTTCTGCACTTCACCCGGAATCGGCGGGCCGGGCAGCCCGGTGTTGACGCACAGCGGCAGCTCGAGCTCAGCGCACTTGGTGTACAGCGGGTAGTACACGGCATCACTGGGCGGATACTGCCCGTCGCCCCAGAAGCTCGGTCCGACAACGGCATACGACACCGGAAGGTCACGGGCCATGGCGGCGAGCTCACGCAGCGATGGCATTGGCCGCAGCAAGTTCACCCCACCTATTGCCAACGAGAAGCGCTCCGGGTGTGCCTCGGCGAACTTGCGTGCAGTCACCGACGGTTTGGTCAGGTTGTCCATCAGGATTGCCCGCCGGACGCCGTGGACATCCATCTCGTCGAGCAGTGCCGGCAGCTCGATGGGGTCGTACATCGACTTCGGACCCTTGAAGTAGTCGTCACGCACCTTCTGCATGAAGGCCGGTTGGTTCTCCGTCTCACCGAAGTGCACGTTGACCAGGCAGTCGATCGCCCTGTTCGCCTTGTGTGTCATGCGGTTTCCACCTTCTGCACCGTCTGCGCGGCCCACCGATAATCGGCCTTGCCGTTGCCCAGCCGCCGTACCTCGTCGACGAACAGCACGTCCTTGGGAATCTTGAAGCGCGCCAGCCGGGTCGCGCAATGCTCGCGAAGCGCGGTCGCATCGGTTTCGGCGCCGGCGCGGACCGCTACGACGGCGACAACCTCGGCGCCCCATCGTTCGCTCGGACGCCCTACCACCAGAGCATCGGCGACATCGGCGCAGGCCCGCAGCGCCTCCTCGACCTCTTCGACAAAGACCTTCTCGCCGCCGGTGTTCACCACCAGCGAGTCCCGCCCGTAGAGCCTGAGGGTGCCGTCGGGTTCCAGCGCCGCGCGGTCTCCGGAGATCACCACGCGCTGCCCGTCGACTACCGGGAATACTCTGGCGGTGGCAGCGGCATCTTCGTAGTACCCCAACGGGATTCGGCCGCTGCGCGCCACCCAGCCGACCTCCGGGTCGCCGGGATCGAGGAAGCGGCGGTAATCCTCGGACACCACCAGTCCGCCGGCCCGCAATTGGAAGGTCTCCGCCGTCGGCAGCTGCCGCTGGGTGCGCCCGAACCCCATGTTGCCGGTCTCCGATGACCCGAACCCGTTGATGACGGTGATCTGCGGTAGGTAATTCAACAGGGCCTGTTGATGTTTCGGGTTGGTGGCCGCCCCGCCGGTGCCGATCGCGTACAGCGACGACAGGTCATACGGCCGGCGCCCCAGTTCCTCGACGATCGGCCCGGCGTAAGCGTCGCCGACCATCGTCATCAGACAGACCTTCTCGCGTTCGGCCACCTCGAGCACCGCACGCGGACGGAAGCCGGCCTTGGTGTCGTGCAGCACCACCGTCTGCCCGGACAACAGCCCCGAGAACGCCGTCCACATCCCGGCGGCATGCATCAAGGGTGACACCGCGAACCACGGCGCCCCTGCGTTGGCCACCTTCTGGTGGATCTCGTCGGCAACCTCGTGGTCGGCGCCGTTCATCGACGACACATAGATATCGCCCTGGCGCCACATCACCCCCTTGGGCCGACCGGTGGTGCCACCGGTGCACACCATCAGCACGTCGTCGGGCGACCCGGGCGGGGCGCAGTCCGAATCACCTTGCGCCAGCGCCTCATCCAATGCGATGGTGCCCGAAATTTCCGCTCCGTCGCCATCGTCGATCGAAATCAGCAGCTCGGCTTGCAGTACCTCAGCGAACTTCGCGCCCAACGACCGGTGGTAGACGATCGCTCGCGGGCGCAGGTACGCCAGCAGGTCCGCGACCTCGGCCGGCGAGTAGTGATAGTTGACGTTGACGGGCACGGTCCGGGCCTTCAGGCAACCGATCACCAGGTCCGGGTACAGGTCGTTGTGCATCAGCAGCGCCACCCGATCCTGCCCGCATTCCCAGCGCCGCAACCGGTCCCGCTCGATGTGGGCGCCGAGCCCGCGACCGGCCAGGAAGTTGGCGAGGCGGCGGGTGCGTTCGGCACTCTCGGCATACGTGCTGCGACGATCACCACAGACCGTCATCACCCGATCGGGCACCGCGGTGGCGATCGCGTCGACGACTGCGCCGATGGTCCATTCAGCCATCAGGCAGATACTGCACGAACACCGGGAGCCAGTCGGCCGGGATCGCCGAGAAGTTCAAGTGCGTTGTCCCGCATCACCTTCCGGGTGTCTGCCGCACTGAACTCGGGGAACTGCGGAATGTCCGCGGTGAAGCTCATCGGATCGGCCAGGCCCTCACCGTGGGGCCAGTCCGAGCCGAAGAGGATCTTGTCGACCCCGATGGTGTCGGCGAGCACCAACACGTCGTCCTCGTAGTACGGCGCGATCCAGACCTGGTTCCGCAACTGCTCCACCGGGTCTTCCCTGAAGTGGTACGGCGCGTTGTTGGCGGCTTTCTTGAGCCGCTTGATCAGGCGGTAGACGAAGTAGGAACCATTCTCGATGCTGACCACTTTGAGCTTGGGATGCCGGGTGAAGACCTGGTGGACGATCATCGAGGCCATGGTGTCGTGAATGGCCCGGTCATCGAGGAGCACGTTGTCCAGCGGATCACGCTTACCGAAACCTTCGAAGGTCGACTTGCCGCCCCACAATGCCGAGATGGCCAGATAGCCGCTGTCGGAGAGGTGGAAGCCCACCGGCACACCGGCTTCCGCCAACCGGGCCCATACCGGATCGTGCAGCGGGTCGCCCAGCGAACGCGGTTTCACCGCCCCGGGTACCGGGGCAGGCCGGACCAGCACCATCTTCGCGCCCCGACCAAGTACGAATTCGACCTCCTCCACAGCCTTTTCGGGATCGGCAAGGGAGACGATCGGGGCGGCGACGATCCGGCCGTCGGGCCGGTCGAAACCCCAGTCTTCGTCGAGCCACAGGTTGAACGCATGCACCGAGGCCATGGTCGCCGGGATGTCGTCCTTGAGCGCCTCCTCGACGCCGCAGGCGAAGGTCGGCAGCATGAACACCGTCTCCAGCTGCTGACGGTCCAACACGGTCACCCGGGCCTCGCGGTTCTGGTACTCGGGATGCTCCGAGAGCCGGTCCACCTTCATCAGCGACGCCGGGTCCACGCCTTCCGGGATCTCGCCGCGGAACAGCAAGTCCAGGCAGCCCGGTTCGATGATCGGGTCGAAGGTGGGATTCGGGATGAAGTGGTTGACCTTCTCCCCCATCATGGCCAGCGTCCGCTTTCCGTCGGCAACCATCTGCACCCCGCGGCGTTTGAACTCCTTGGGCAGGTGCCGGGTGAAGGCGTCCACCGGCTCGTAGTAGTGGTTGTCGACGTCGACGGCCAGGTAGGGCAGACGCTCTGGTGTGCCGGTCATTTCATCAACCTTTCAGGGGCGGAAAGTTCGGCGCCCGCTTCTCGAAGAACGCGGTGATGCCCTCGACCAGATCGGGCCGGAGCATGGATTCGTGCATGAGGGCTTCCGCTCGCGAACTGACGTCCGCGACTTCGTGGTTCGCATCCCCGTACAGCTGTCGCTTGATGATGGCCATCGATGCCGGCGAGCAATTCTGTGCGAGATCGTCCGCGTATTCCAGCGCGCGCGTCAACAAATCTTCAGGTGCCACAACCTCTTTCACCAAGCCGAGCTGCGCGGCTTCCTCGGCGCGAAAGGTTCGGCCGGACAGCAGCAGGTCCGCGGCGGCGCCCCAGCCGGCCAGCCGGGGCAGGATCCAGGTGATGCCGTACTCGCCGACCAATCCGCGGCGCGGAAACGCGGTCGCGAATTTCGCTCCGGCGGCGGCAAACCGGACGTCGCACATGAGCGCGTGGGTCAACCCGATGCCCACGCAGGCCCCGTTGATCGCGGCGATGACGGGCTTGCGCAGTTCGGTCAGGAAGTGCGGATGACGCTCCCCGACGATCTTGCTGACATCCGTGTCCTCGGTGATCGATTCGCCGAGGGCGGCCATCGTTCCCAGGTACGCCCCGGCACAGAAGCCCCGGCCGGTACCGGTCAGCACTATCACCCGGACGTCGCGGTCCGCCTCGGCACGATCGAATGCGGTGTACACACCGCGGGAGATGTCCGGGCCCCAGGAGTTCAGCTGTTCCGGACGGTTCAGGGTGATGACCGCGACGCCACTGGCGCGGACCTCGTAGAGCACGGCATCGCCGACCGGCGCCTCGGCACTTCCGACAGGTGCTTCAGCACTCATCCGACACCAGACCTCCCGTCACCGCCGACCCGTCGGGACCGACCAACTGTGTGTACTTACTGTATACCTATCAGTATCGGCCGCCGCAAGTGTCCAGACCGGCCAAGACGGCGGTATTCCAAGCCTCTTCAACCCCCGCCTCCCGCATCAGATGAAGTCCGATCCGCCGTCCACGTTGACGTTGGCGCCGGTCATGTACGAGTTGCGCCGGGAGGCCAAAAATGCTGCCACCGCACCGATTTCATTGGGCAGACCGGCCCGTGGCAGGTGCGCCGGATGACCGAAGTGCTCGGCGATGGCGTCCATCAGCTTGTGCGGGTCGCTACCGTCGACGCCGACGGAGTCGGCCCAGCCGACCAACGCCTCGGACGCGATACTGCCCGGCGAAACCACGTTGACCAGGATCTCGTCCTTGGCCAGCAGCAGCGAGAGGTTCTTCGAGACGCTGTTCACCATCGCCTTCGCCGCCGTATAGGCCGGCAACATGATGCTCTGCCGCTGCGTCGAGTGGGCGGAGAAGTTCACTACCCTGGCCCACCCAGCATTGCGCAGCAACGGAATTGCCGCCCGCACGCAATGCACCATGCTCATGACACCGTCGTCCACCGCGGCTCGCCACTGGTCGTCGGTCAGCTGTTCGAACGTCCCGGCGGCACTGGGCCCGACGGTATTGATCAAGACGTTGAGCCCGCCGTCCCAGCGCCGCCCCAGGCCGGCGAAGGCTTCGTCCACCGCGGCGGCATCGGTGACATCGACCTCGATGCCGAAGGCCTCGGGACTGCCGCACCGAACCAGTTCGATTGCGGCCCTGTCGAGCACCTCCGCTGAGCGTCCGACGATCGCCACCCGGGCCCCGTCCTCCGCGAGGCACCGGGCGGTCGCCAGCCCCATGCCACGACCACCGCCGACCACGACGGCGGTCGCGCCGCTGAAGCCCAGATCCATTGAACGTCAGGATCCGGTCCAGACCGGCGCCCGCTTCTCGGCGAATGCGGCGGCGCCCTCCTTGGCGTCGTTGGACCCGAAGACGGGGGCCATCAATTCCAATTGCTTCCGCCACATTTCGGCCGTGCTCCACTCTGCGCCCCGCACCAGAATCTCCTTCGTAACCGCAACGGCCAGTGGACCGTTCGCGGTGATCCGGTCGGCCAGCGCCAGTGCACCGTCCAGTGCCCCACCAGTCTCGGTCAGGATATTGACGAAGCCCCACTGGGCGCCCTGCTCGGCGGTGAAGCTGTCGCCGGTCAGCGCGAGTTCCAGCGCTTTCTGATACGGAATCTTCTTGGGCAACCTCAGCAGACCACCGCCGCCCGCTACCAGACCGCGCTTGACCTCCGGAATACCGAACTTCGCGCCCTTGGCCGCGACCACCAGATCCGTGGCCAGCACCACTTCGGTGCCACCCGCGAGCGCGAACCCCTCCACCGCCGCGATGAGCGGCTTGCGCGGCGGGCGCTCGGTGAACCCGAGTCCGCGCCCTTCGACTACCGGGATCTCACCTTTGGCGAAGGCCTTGAGATCCATTCCGGCGCAGAAGTTGCCGCCGGCGCCGGTGAGCACTGCCACCGACAGCGCCGGGTCGCCGTCCAGTTCGTCCATCGCATCGGCCAGCCCCTGAGCGACCGCCAAGTTCACCGCGTTGCGCTGATCAGGCCGATTGATGGTGATAACCAGGGTGCGCCCGCGGCGCTCGGTCAGGATTTCGTCCGACACTTCTTGCCCTTCAGCTCGGGTCCAGCTCGCCAGAAATGCTTACTATACGTATTACAGTATACGTGCGAGCATGATCGGCAGTGGTGCTACCGGTAGGGTTGACTGCCGCTCACGCACGCGTAGCGGCAACCGGAATTCGATGGAGGTGCCTTAGTGGCAAAGCAACAAACCGCTGAGAAGCGTCCCCGGCGCGAACGGGGATCCATCAATCCCGACGACATCATCAAAGGCGCATTCGAACTCGCCGAACAGGTTTCGATCGACAATCTGAGCATGCCGCTGCTCGGCAAGCACCTCGGTGTCGGAGTCACCAGCATCTACTGGTATTTCCGCAAGAAGGACGATCTGCTCAACGCCATGACCGACCGGGCGTTGCGCGAATTCGCGGTCGCCACACCGTATGTCGAAGCCAGGGATTGGCGCGAAACCCTGGCCAACCACGCCAGGACAATGCGAAAAGCGTTCATGGGTAACCCGATCCTGTGCGACCTCATCCTCATTCGATCGGCACTGAGCCCCCGCGCCGCACGCGTCGGGGTGCAGGAGGTCGAGCGCGCCATCGCCGGGCTGGTCGAGGCCGGCCTGTCGGCTGAAGACGCCTTCAACACCTACTCCGCGGTCTCGGTTCACGTCCGCGGATCGGTTGTGCTGCACCGCCTCTACGAGAAGAACCGGACCTCCGACGGCAGCCCCGGCGATTTCGAGGAGACACTCGTGATCGATACCGAGGCGACGCCACTGCTGGCGCAGGTCACCGATGAGGCACACCGCATCGGCGCGGCCGACGATCACAACTTCGAGTACTTGTTGCAGTGCATCCTGGACCACGCCGAGCAGCTCATCGGCGGCAACGCCAAACCCGCCGGCAAGAGCCGCTAGCGGCTAGACCTCGATCACCAGGCCGCCGCCCTGGCCACCACCGGCACACATCGCGGCGACGCCGATGCCACCACCGCGGCGCTGCAGTTCGTAGATCAGAGTGGTCACCATGCGCGCACCCGACGCCGAGATCGGGTGACCCAAGCTGCAGCCGCTGCCGGAGAAGTTCACCAGGGCCTCGTCGAGGCCGTACTCCTTGACCGCGGCGATCGGCACCGAGGCGAACGCCTCGTTGATCTCCCATAGCGCCACATCCGACGGCTTGAGGCCGGCCCGGTCCAACACCTTGCCGATGACTTTCACGCCACCCAGACCGGTGTCACGCGGGTCCACACCGACCGCGCCCCAGGAACGGACAGTGGCCATCACGTTCAGCCCCTTGGCTGCCGCATAGGCCTGGTCGACCACCGCGACAGCGGCGCAGGCGTCGTTCGTGCCGCTGCTGTTGCCGGCAGTGATCGAGAAGCCCTCGATCTCCGGGTGCAGCACCTTGAGTTCCGCGAGCTTCTCGGCGGTGGTGTCACGGCGGGGGTGCTCATCGACGGTGAACTCGATGACCGAACCGTCATTCAGCGTGACCTTCAGTGGCACGATCTCGTCGACGAACTTGCCCGCGTCCTGGGCGGCCACCGCGCGCTGATGGGAGCGGGCGGCCCAGGCGTCCATCTCCTCGCGGGTGATGCCCGCCGCTTGCGCGGTATTCCAGCCCACCGTGATCGACATGTCCCGCATCGGTGCATCCGGGGTCTCGACGTGGGTCGGCGTCATCCACCGCTCCTCGAACTTCAGCTCGGGACCGGGAATCCGCCAGCTCACCAGCGGGCTCATCGAGAGCGACTGCACACCGCCGGCGATCAGCACCCGCTCCATACCTGAGCCGATCTGCGCCGAGGCGTTGCCGATCGCGGTGAGGCTGCCTGCGCAGTGCCGATTCACCGACTGCCCGGGAACATGCTTCAGCCCAATGGCGTCGGCCGCGTACCGCGCCAGATCGCCACCGCCGTAATTCGATTCGGCGAAAATGAGGTCGTCGATGTCGGCCGGGTCGATGCCGGACCGGCGGATCACCTCGGGCAGCACGGTGGTGATCAGGGTCTCCGGCGGCGTGTTGACGAGGGTGCCCTTGAAGGAACGGCCGATCGCTGTCCGGACGGCACCGACGATGACGGGTGTGGGCATATTCTTCAACCTCAGATGGTCGGGCTGCTGGGTGCAGCGTGGCGTTGTGGCCTAACGTTCACAACGTTACAAAAATAGCAGATACTGTATCGTCCACAATTGGCAGGGTGGCCCACCTCACTCGGGTTCGGGCACATCGAAGTGTTCGTCACGCAGCCGGAAGGCCTCTTTGGTCCCGTGCTGGGCGCGGGTCTTGACGAAGTTGAACTCGCCGGGCGCGAACTGCAGGTTGGTGCCGTACGCATGGAACAGGTAGCTGGCCACTTCCTCGCCCTGATACGCCTGACTCTGCTCGACCAGCCGGAATGCCTCTTTGGCGATCACCACTCCGTCCGCCGGCATCCGGGACGCTTTCTCGGCCCAGTACCACGCCCGGGCGGTGACGTCGTCCGGCCCGCAGGTCTCGGTGAACACCCCGAGATGCTCGACCGTGGCAGCTTCGACGATGTCACCGGTCAACAACAAGCGGCGGGCCAGCACCGGCCCGAGGCGATGAAAGAACATGTGCAGGCTGCCCAGTGCCGGACCCAGGAACCTGGTGGCGGGCATGCCGATCCGGGTATTGCGGGCGATCACCGAGATGTCGGTCATCAGCGCCATCTCGAAGCCACCGCCCAGCGCGTAGCCGCTGATCTCTCCGACTGTCACCTTCGGGAAGCCCAAGAAATTGTGGTAGAACCCAAAAGTCCTGCGGTCCACCGTCAGTCGGCGACGCTGACTGGGCCGGCCCTTGGCAGGCCGCGCGTCGGCACGCTGTCCTTCGTGCGAGCGCTCCTCGCCATACCAGCCGTAGGCATTGTTCATGTCCGCACCGGTACTGAACACCCCTTCAGCCCCGCGCAGCAGCACCACGGTGATGTCGTCGCTGTCCGCCACGGCGTCCAGGTGCCGGGCGAGTGCATCGCGCATACTCGCGTCGTACGAGTTCCGCTGCGTCGGGTTGTTCAGCGTGATGGTCGCAATCCGTCCCTCCGGGTCGATGTCGAACAACACCCGGTCGTCATCGCTGGTCATATTTCACTTCTCCTGTCGGCGGGTCGGCGCATCCCGAAGGTCGAGCCGGTGAGCTTCTCCGGCGGTAGGGCAACGGTTTCGGCCTCGCCAGTCGCGAGCACCTCGTCATCGGCCAGCAACCGCGCCGTCGAGGTCAGCCCGCGCTCGTTCGCCACTCGCATGATGTCGAAGCGCAGATCCGTCAGCAGCGGCGTCGGCCGCCGATACCGCACCTGCAACGACCGCGTCTTGCCGGACAGTCGGGTCGCGCAATTATGTTGCTGGATAACACAATCGAAGAAGACCCCGAGAAAACCACCGTGGACCAGCCCCGGCGGCCCCTCATAGGCGAGCGGAAAATTCACCGCGCCGGAGGCCGTGTCGCCGTCCAGGTGATCGAACCGGTATTCCGGGAAGCACGCGTTGTAGGCGCCGACATCGAACGCGTGGTCCAGATAGAGCCGGCGATCGTCATCGGGAAATTCGCCGACGCGCGGTGCCAGGTCGGTCGGAGCGGTGGCGGCCAGCCGGCCCTCCCACCCCGCGAACCGCTCCAGCATTTCGGCCACAGCCGAGTGGTCATGCTCTTGAATCAAGAGGAGCCCGGTAATCCGGCGGATCGCGGCCGCTGCCTCGACCGTCTGCGCCAGTGGCTTCTCACCGAACCGCACGGGGTCCATACGGCCGCCTTTCCTGGACCTATATTCCTTGCTAGCTTGTTCAGCAGAGCAATCGTATTGCCTACTGTATGGTTCACCATATAGTTCCGGAGAGGCGGGATCAACGTGACCGAACAGGCCGATCCGACAGCCGCACCGGGCCCGGACGGCACAGTGGCGATCACCCGCGACGGGCCCATCCTGCGGCTGGTCCTCGATCGTCCGGAGCACCGGAACTCGTTGAGCCACAGGATGATCGACCAGTTCGTCAGTGCCCTTACCGACGCGGCCACCGACGACACACTCCGGGCGGTCCACATCACCGGGTCCGGCGACAACTTCTGCTCCGGCGCCGACTGGGTCACGACGAACAATTCGAGCACCCGGCCCCGCGCGGGCGACCTCCTGCGCCGAATCCCGCTGACCAGTCACCGCATCGTCGAACTCATCGCCACCATCGCCGTGCCGGTGGTGTGCTCGGTACGCGGTTGGGCGGTCGGCCTCGGCTGCAATCTGGCCCTCGCGGCCGACTTCACCGTCGCCGCCGATGACGCGGTGTTCTGGGAACCATTCATCACCCGCGGATTCAGCCCGGACTCGGGCGCCAGCTGGCTGCTGCCCCGGCTGGTCGGCGTCGCCCGCGCCCGCCGCATGCTGCTGCTCGGCGAGAAAGTCACCGGCGCCGATGCCGCGGGCTGGGGCATGGTGCATCAGTCAGTCCCGCCTGAAACCGTCACCGCCACCGCCCACCAGTTGCTGAGTCAGCTCGCCAACGGCCCTACGGTGGCCCTCGGCCTGGCCAAGCAGGGCCTGGCCTTCGGCCAGCACACCACGTTGCCCCAGGCCATGAACCAAGAGCTGCACAACCTTGAACTGTCCTGCCGCACCGCTGATTTCAAAGAAGGGCTGGCCGCCTTCAAGAACCGTCGCGATCCCGGGTTCACCGGTCGATGACCACGCACAAGGAAACCGACATGACTGATTCGCCCGGTGCGGCGCGCTACGACACCATCGGTTACGAGGTGGACGGGCACAAAGCCACCATCACTCTCAACCGCCCGGAGGCACTCAATGCATTGAGCCCACAGATGGTCGGCGAGTTGCGGGCCGCCTACGCCGAAGCCGAGCACGACGACAACGTCTGGACCGTCATCGTCACCGGTACCGGCCGGGCATTCTGCTCTGGCGCCGACGTCAGCGAGATCCCCGAAGACGGCCGGGTCATCTACGAGCGCCCCTACCTGTCCACCTACGACCAGTGGGAGGCGCCGCAAGAAGGCACCCCGCCGTTCCGCCGGATGGCCAAGCCGGTACTGGCCGCGATCAACGGGATCTGTTGTGGCGCAGGGCTGGACTGGGTCACGACGGGCGACATCGTGATCGCCTCTGACCGCGCGACCTTCTTCGATCCGCATGTCAGCATCGGTCTGGTCGCCGGCCGCGAAGTGGTCCGGCTGGCGCGGGTGCTGCCCCGATCGGTGGCACTGCGCATGGCGATCATGGGTAAGCACGAACGGATGAGCGCGGGGCGGGCCTACGACCTGGGCATGATCACTGAAGTCGTCGAGCATGACCTCCTGCTGCAGCGCGCGCACGAGATCGCCGACATCGTGAACTCCAATGCGCCGCTGGCCGTTCGGGGCACCCGACTGGCCATCCACAAGACCCTCGACCTACCGCTGCACGAAGCCGAAATCCTCGCCGAGGCGTTCCGGGAACGGGTGGTGCGCACCGACGACGCCAAGGAAGGTCCGTTGGCCTTCATGGAGAAGCGCGTCCCGAACTGGCAGTGCCGATGAGCGAACACTTCGAAACCCTGCTCCTGGAAACCGATCCGGAGAGCCACGTCGCGACCATCACGCTGAACCGCCCCGAGCGGCTCAACGCATTCAACCGCACCATGTGCGAGGAGATGGTGCGGGCCTGGCGGATGGTCAAGTTCGATGACACCGTCCATGCCGTGGTACTGCGGGCCGCCGGCGACCGGGCGTTCAGCGCCGGCCTCGACGTCAAGGAGTCCTACGGGCAGCCGGACAATATCTGGAACCACGAGGACCCGGGCGAGGCGCTGAGCCCGAAATGGCAGAAGATGTTCAAACCGGTGATCTGCGCGGTGCAGGGCATGTGCACAGCCGGCGCGTTCTACTTCGTCAACGAGGCCGATGTGGTCATCTGCTCCGAGGACGCCACCTTCTTCGATTCACACGTCAGCGGCGGACTGGTCAGCGCCCTGGAGCCGGTCGGCCTGATGCGCCGCATCGGATTGGGCGAGACCCTGCGAATCGCCTTGAGTGGCAACAGCGAACGGGTAAGTGCGCAGAGCGCGCTGCGCATCGGCCTGGTCTCGGAAGTGGTCCCCGCCGGCAACTTGTGGTCCCGCGCCCAGGAGATCGGCGCCGTGATCGCAGCGTTTCCACCGGCGGCCACCCAGGGCACCGTCAAGGCCATCTGGGAGTCGCTGGACAAGCCCTATCGGGCCGCACTCGATCAGGGCCTGATCTACACCCGGCTGGGCAATCCGATCGGCCAGGCCGAGATAGCGTCCCGGCCCCCGGCGGCGAAGTCGGCGCCGAGGATTCGGTGATGGGCCACCGCCTGTCCGACCGCATCGCCGCCGTCCTGGAGCTCCAACCCAGCGAGCCGGCAATCGAATTCGACGGCAATTGGATCGCCTGGGCCGAGCTGGCCGCCTGTGCTCGGCAGATCAGCGCCGCGCTGGGCGAGTCCCGGCCCGAAGTCGGCGTCCTGCTGCGCAACCGGCCACCACACGTGGCGACCGTGCTGGGCATACTGCTCGCCGGGGCGACCCTGGTGGTGGTCAACCCGGCCCGCGGCGACGACCGCATCAAAGCCGACCTGGCGGCATTGGAGCTGCCCGTCGTCGTCGGCGATGCCGAGGACATCGCTGCGTACGTGACGCCGGCACCGTCGACCACCGTCATCACCATCGGCGCTGTCACCGAAACCCCTGCTGTGGCAACGGCGACAGTGCCGGGATCGGCCGGTTCCCGGCCCGGTGTCGCGGTCCGGATGCTCACCAGCGGCACCACCGGTCCACCTAAACGGATCGACCTGACCTACGACATGCTGGCGCACAGCGTACTGGGTCCGGTACCCGAGCGCCCTCGGCGCGGGGTGGCGATCGTCAACGCGCCCCTGGTACATATCGGCGGGATCTATCGGGTCCTGCAGAACGTCTGTGGGGCTAGGCCTTTCGTGCTGCTGGCCCGCTTCGAGCTGCACCGCTGGGCTGCCGCGGTGCGCGCCCACCGCCCCCAGGCGGTGTCACTGGTGCCGGCAGCGCTGCGCACGGTGCTGCATTCCCACCTGACGGCCGAGGACCTGTCCGGTGTTCGTGCGGTCACCTCCGGTACTGCGCCACTGTCCGCCGACGACGCCGACGCGTTCACCGCGAAGTTCGGCATTCCGGTGCTGACGTCCTACGCCGCCACCGAATTGGGTGGCGGGGTGGCGGGCTGGACACTGGCCGACTACCAGCAGTACTGGCCCGCCAAGCGCGGTAGCGTCGGCCGGGCCAGCCTTGGCGCCCAGCTCCGGGTCGTCGGCGAGGACGGCACACCGCTGGATGCCGACCAGCCCGGGCTACTCGAGGTCAAACCCGGACAACTCGGACCCGGCACCCCGTGGCTGCGCACCACGGATCTGGCCCGGATCGACACCGACGGGTTCCTGTGGATCCTGGGCCGTGCTGACCAGGCGATCATCCGCGGCGGCTTCAAAGTGATGCCCGACGACGTGCGCGGCGCCCTGGAAGCTCACCCCGACGTGCAGGGTGCGGCCGTCGTCGGGCGCACCGACGACCGGCTGGGGGAAACCCCCGTCGCCATGGTCGAGCTCCGCGGGAACTGTGACACCGCGGCGCTGCTGAGCTATCTGCGGAACCGGCTGGCGCCCTACGAGATTCCGACCGATATCGCCATCGTCGACACCATCCCCCGAACCCCGTCCGGCAAGGCCGATCTCAGCGCGGTACGTGCCCATTTCGAAGCGATCGGCGCGACCGGGCATGACTGACACGGTGCCGGCGGTGCTGGCCCAGCAGGCCGGGAGCCGGTCCGCGCACCCGATGTTGATCTGCGACAGCGACCGGATCGGCTACGCCGACGCCGCGCGCAGCTCGGCATCGCTGGCCCGCGGTCTGGTGGCACTCGGGGTCGGCAAGGGCACCCACGTCGGGGTGCTCTTCCCCAACGGCACCTCCTTTGTGGTGGCGATGCTGGCCGCGGCCCGAATCGGCGCTGTCGTGGTGCCGTTCACGACGTTCGGCACCACACCGGAGCTGCTCCAGCAGCTCCGGCATTCCGATGTCCGCATCCTGCTCACTGCTCGGTCGTACCGGGACCATCAGTACGACCTGCGGCTGGCCGAGGCCCTGGGGCAGGACGAATTCGGCTCCGGCACGGCACTCATGTCCCCCGCGGCGCCGCAACTTCGGCACGTGGTGTTCGACCTGGCAGAGCTGGCTGCCCTCGCCGGCAACGTCGACGAAAACCTTTTACCGGCACTGGAATCCGATGTCGGTGAGGAAGATCCGCTGGCCGTGATCTACACCTCCGGATCGACGGCAGCGCCCAAGGGGGCGATCCACACCCACGGGACACTGATCGGCCACCAGCGCAACCTCAACGGTATCCGCGGGCTGTCCCCCGACGACATTCTGTTCTGCAATTCACCCTTCTTCTGGGTCGGCGGCTTCGCCTTCGCTCTACTGGCCACCCTGGTGGCGGGCGGCACCCTGCTGTGCTCGAACGCCACTGATGCCGGACAGACCCTTGAACTGTTGGAGGCCGAACGACCAACCGTCACCAACGGTTTCGCGGCCACGGTCGCCCGGCTGACCGAGCATCCGAGTTTCGCTCGGCGCGACCTGTCGTCGATGCGCCGGGGCAACCTGTACCCGATCATGGCCGCGGACGCCCGGCCCGCAGACTCGGAGTTGCGGCACAACATGCTCGGGTTGACCGAGACCGGTGGCACCGTGCTACTCAGCTCCGACGAAACCGACCAGCCCGAGTTCCGGCGGGGCTCGTTCGGCCGTCCCGCACCGGGGTTCGAGGTCAAAGTGGCTCGCGCCGACGGCGAGCCGGTGCTTGCCGGAGATTCCGGTGACTTGTGTTTCCGAGGGCGGTATCTGATGCAGCGATACCACCGGTGCAGCCGGGAGGAGTCGTTCGATGCCGACGGCTGGCTATCCACCGGCGACGTTGTGTGCGCCGACTTGGACGGCTTCCTCTACTTCCTCGGGCGCGGCACCGCCATGATCAAGTCGGCTGGGGCCAACGTCTCGCCGGCCGAAGTGGAGAACGCCATCAGCCGGGTCACCGGCGGCCTCACAGCTCATGTGCTGGGCCTGGCCGATCAGATGCGTGGCCAGATTGTCGTCGCAGTGCTGGCGCTGCGCGACGGGCAGCGGTTCGACGAGCACGCGGCACGCGCCGGGTTGGCCGCAGAGCTGTCGGCGTACAAGATTCCACGTCGATTCGCAGTTGTGCCGGAGGCCGACGTCGCGCTGCTCTCGAGCGGCAAGGTCGACCGTCGGCGGTTACACGAGCATTTCGCATGACCGACACCATCGACGGGCTGCTGCGCCTACGCGCGACCGTCGACCCGGACAAGGTAGCGGTCGTCGACCCAGAGCAGCGCATCACCTATCGCGAACTCGACTCGAGCACAAGGGCTCTGGCAGCTGTGCTCGTGCAGGCCGGCATCGGCAAGGGCACCCGCGTCGGATTGATCATGCCGAACGGGGTGCGGTGGGTCCAGCTCGCACTGGCGGTCACCCGGATCGGCGGCGTGCTGGTGCCGCTGAGCACGCTGCTGGCTCCCGGGGAGCTGGCCGCACAGCTGCGAGTGGCCGCGGTCCAGGTACTGATCTCGGTCTACGAGTTCCGAGGACATCGATACCTCGATGACCTGGCCGCCGAACTCAACGTCGAACTCGGACCCGGCACGGTTGCACACCCCGCACTTCCGGCGCTCCGGCAGGTACAGCGCCCCGATGAAATCTACCGACACGCGGCCACTGAGGCCGCCGCCGTGCTGGTGGGCCCGATGGGCGCGGGAGTGTCACCCAGCGATCCGCTGCTGATCATGTTCACCTCGGGTAGTAGTGGAATGCCCAAGGGAGTCAGGCATTCTCACGGCAACGCGCTGGCGGCCGTGCGGTCTGGTCTGCGGGCGCGGTGCATCGACGCCGACACCCGCCTGTACCTGCCGATGCCGTTCTTCTGGGTCGGCGGCTTCGGCAGCGGAGTGCTGTCGGTGCTGCTGGTCGGCGCCACTCTGGTGACCGAGCCATCGCCCGAGGCGGTCACCACCCTGAGACTGCTGGAACGAGAACGCGTCACCCTGTTCCGCGGGTGGCCCGATCAGGCCGAAGCGCTTGCCCGGCAACGTCAGTCGATCGACCTGAGCTCGTTGCAGTCAGGCAGCCTGGAGGCGCTGCTGCCACCGGATCAGCGGCCCCGACCTGGCTCCCGGGCGAACCTGTTCGGCATGACCGAGTCCTTCGGCCCGTATTGCGGGTACCCGGCCGACATGGACATGCCCGAATCCGCCTGGGGCAGCTGCGGCCACCCGTTCGACGGGATGGAGATCCGCATCGTCGACGTCGAGGACGGCCGACCGTTGCCCGAGGGGGTCATCGGCATGATTCAGATCCGAGGTCCGCACATCCTGCGGGGCATCTGCCGACGCAGCCGCGAAGAAGTGTTCACCCCGGACGGCTACTATCCGACAGGCGATCTCGGACGACTGGACGACCTGGGCTTCCTCTTCTATCACGGCCGGTCCGATGACATGTTCAAGGTCAGCGGCGCCACCGTCTACCCCAGCGAGGTACAGCAGGCGCTCCGCACCCTGGACGGCGTTCAGGCCGCCTTCGTCACCAATGTGCCGGGGCCACAGGGCAACCGCGTTGGCGCCGCCGTGGTGTGTCCGGCCGGTCACGGCCCCGCCCGACTCCGGGCCGCCGCACGCGCGGTGCTGAGCTCGTTCAAGGTGCCCACACTGTGGCTGGTCCTGGAAACCGACGACGCCATACCGCGAGGCGGCACCGGAAAGGTCGACAACCGCGCGCTGCGGAAGTTGATTTCGCAATCAGCCGAATCGAAGGGGTAGCCATGACCGGGACGGGGAGTTTCGCAGCCACCCTCGCCGCGGGGCTGGCTCGCTACGGCCCGCGCCCGTTCATTGAGTTCGAGCGGCACTGGTACTCCGGCACCGACATCGCGACACTGCACGATCGGATCGAAAAGGCATTACAGGACAGCGGAGTACAGCCCGGGGAGCCCGTCGGTGTGGTGGTGCGCAATCGGGTACCGCACGCAGCGGCAATCCTCGGCTTCATCGCGACGGCGCGGCCGGTGGTGATGATCTACTCGTACCAATCGGCGACCGCGATCGCTGCCGACATCGAAGGCTTGCGGCTGCCGGCGGTGCTCGCCGATCATCAGGACTGGGCTGGGCCCGTGCTGGCGGCCGCAACAACTGTCGGATCGGCTGCGGTCTCGTTGTCGCTCAACGCAATCACCTGCCTGTCAGACCGCACCGACGCGGCCGCGACCGCCCCGAACCTGACTCAACCCGGCGTGCACATCCTGACCAGCGGTACCACCGGCGCGCCCAAACGAATTCCGATCCCTACCGCGGTGCTCCAACACACGGTCAACAGCATCACCCACGGGTCCATGCCGCACCCTGACGATCCACCGGACGTGGTGTTCTGGCCCTTCGGCAGTGTCGGCGTGTGCCAGCTGCTGGCCGCAGCGTTCGTCGGCAAGCAGATGGTGCTGCTGGAGAAGTTCACCGTCGCCGAGTGGGTCCGGGCGGTGCGGACCTACCGGATCCGGCGCAGTGGCGCCCACCCGGCGGTCGTGCGGATGCTGCTGGACGACCCCGAGGTCCAGCCGTCAGACCTGAAGTCCCTGGAGTTCATCGTCGGCGGATCAGGTCCACTGGAAAGGCAGACGCGGGCAGAATTCGAGCGGCGCTTCGGCATACCGGTGTTATGGGCTTATGGTGCAACCGAGTTCGCGGGTTCGGTGTGCGCGTGGACCCCTGACCTCCATCGGTCGTACGGTTCGACAAAACCCGACAGTTCGGGACGTCCGCTGCCCGGGGTGCAGGTCCGGATCGTCGACCCGGACACGAGCGCCGAATTGCCCACCGGCACTGAAGGACTGCTCGAAGCCAGGGTCGAGGTCATAGGCGCGGACTGGATCCGTACCACGGATATCGCGTCGGTCGACCACGACGGCTTCGTCACCATCCACGGTCGTGCCGATGGCGCGATCAACCGGGGCGGATTCAAGATCCTGCCGGAAACGGTGCGCCGGGTACTCTTGGCCCACCCGGCCGTGCTGGACGCATTCGTGGTCGGGGTGCCGGACCATCGCCTCGGTGAAGTCCCGTTCGCCGCGGTCGAATTGCGTTCCGGTGCAGTCAGCCCCAGCGAAGCCGAACTGAAGCAGCTGGTCCACGAGGCACTGCCCGCTCACCACGTTCCCGTCGCAGTGGCGATCATCGCCGAACTGCCCCGCAACGCCACGATGAAAGTCCGGCCGGCCGACGTCGCCGCTCTGTACGAGCGGTGATTCAGCTGCCGTCCCGAATCACTCCGCGCTCGGAGAGATGCGCGGTGAGCGGCTCGACCCCCACCTCGAAGTGCTCGGCCATCGCGGCCCGGGCGGCCGCTGCGTCACCGCTCGTCAGCGCCGCAATCACGCGGCGATGGTCCCGGATCGACAGATCCGGCCAACCCGCCAGCGTCGGAAACACCGCCTCTGGCGCGTAACGCGTTATCCCGGACATGAATTGGGTCAGTTTGGGCGAATCGGCGACCACGTTGATCAGCCGGTGGAACTCATGATTCAGCCGCACCATGCGATCGACATCGGTGTGCTGATAGGCCTGCTCCAACGCATCCTGGATCCGGGTGAGTTCGGCGACCTGGTCTGCGGTGATGTTCGCCGCAGCGCGAGCCGCCAACTCGCCGCCGACGAACGCCTGCACCATGGCCACATCCGAGACGTCGCGGGCCGTCACCTCGAGCACCATGAACCCGCGCCGCGGGTGCAAAACCAGCAGTCCCTCGGCCCGCAGGTTCAACAGCGCTTCCCGCACCGGCGTGACGCTGACGCCGAGTTCGGTGGCCAACTGATCGAGCCGCAGGTACTCCCCGGCCGGAAACGTCCCGTTGAAAATCCGCCGTCGGACGAACCGCGCCACGTCGTCGGACAGTTGCGCCGGCGCGGCGAACGCGGGCTCAGATGCGGTATTCATTGAGCAGGTTCTTGCTGATGATGGTCTTCTGAATCTCGCTGGTCCCCTCGCCGATCAGCAGGAACGGTGCATCACGCATGAGACGTTCGATCTCGTATTCCTTGGAGTAGCCGTAGCCGCCGTGGATTCGGAAGCTCTGCTGGGTGACCTCCGAACAGAACTCGCTGGCAAGGTATTTGGCCATCCCGGCCGCGACATCGTTGCGTTCGCCCGAGTCCTTGAGCCGGGCGGCGTTGACCATCATCAGATGTGCCGCTTCGACTTTGGTGGCCATCTCGGCGAGCTGGAAGGCGATCGCCTGATGGTCGGCGATCGGCTTGCCGAACGTCTCCCGCTGCTGGGCGTAGCGCACCGCGAGTTCGAAGGCCCGGATACCCACACCGCAGGCCCGTGCCGACACATTGACCCGGCCGACCTCGATGCCGTCCATCATCTGGAAGAAGCCTTGCCCCGGCGCACCGCCGAGTACGTCGTCGGCTCCGGCCCGGTAGCCGTCGAAGATGAGCTCGGTGGTGTCGATGCCCTTATAGCCCATCTTGTCGATCTTGCCGGGGATGGTCAGACCCGGCTTGACCTCGCCGAAGCCGGCCGGCTTCTCGACCAGGAACGCCGTCAGGTTGCGATGCGGTTTGTCCGCGCCCTCATCGGTTTTCACCAGCGCCGCAACCAAAGTTGAGCTGCCGCCATTGGTCAGCCACATCTTCTGACCGGTGATCACATAGCCGTCCGCTCCGTCACCCGAGCGCACGCCCTTGGTCCGGATCGCGGCCACGTCCGAACCAAGCTCAGGCTCGGACATCGAGAAGGCCCCACGCACCTCGCCGGTCGCCATCCGGGGCAGGTAACGCTGCTTCTGCTCGTCGGTGCCGTGCTGACGGATCATGTACGCGACGATGAAATGGGTGTTGATCACACCGGAGATGCTCATCCACCCACGCGCCAGTTCCTCGACGCAGAGCGCATAGGTCAGCAACGATTCACCGAGTCCGCCGTACTCCTCGGGGATCATCAGGCCGAACAGGCCCATATCCTTCATCGCATCGACGATGTGCTGCGGGTAGGAATCGGAATGCTCCAGCTCCTGGGCGTTCGGGATGATCTCTTTGTCGACGAATTCCCGCACAGTGGCGACGATTTCGGCCTGCACTTCAGTCAGACCGGCGGTTTGGGCGAGGCGCGTCATATCGTGATCCGTTCAAATACCGCGGCCAGCCCCTGACCGCCACCGATACACATGGTTTCCAGCCCGAAGCGGGCGTCCCGCAGTTCCAGTTCACGCGCCAGGGTGGCAAGCATCCGGCCGCCGGTGGCACCGACCGGGTGCCCCAGCGAGATACCCGACCCGCGCACATTGGCGCGCTCCCAGTCGCTGTCGGTGAACTTCCATTCCCGGGTGCAGGCCAGTGCCTGGGCCGCGAATGCCTCGTTGAGTTCGATCAGGTCGATATCGACCAGGGACAGACCGGCTTTCGCCAGTGCGAGGGCGGTGGCCGGCACCGGCCCGATGCCCATGATGTTCGGCGCCACCCCGGCCACGCCCCACGACACCAGTCGCACCAAAGGCCGCAGCCCGAGTTCGACGGCCCGCTCCGGCGTGGTCACGACGCACATCGAGGCCGCGTCGTTCTGCCCGCTGGAGTTGCCTGCCGTCACGGTGGCATCTGGATCACTCTTGCCCAGAACAGGTTTGAGATTCCCCAGCGCCTCGACCGTCGTGTCGGCGCGTGGATGCTCGTCGGTGTCGATCACCTCGTCGCCTGTGCGCGTGGATACCGTGACCGGAACGATCTCCCCGGACAGCACGCCGCTGCGCTGCGCCGCAATCGCTTTCTGGTGCGAACGCACAGCCAGCGCGTCCTGCTCGACACGGGAGATGCCGTACTCGCGCCGCAGGTTCTCAGCCGTCTCGAGCATGCCGCCGGGCACCGGGTAGTTCTTGCCGCCCGCCGTCGTCCGGCCGCGGGCCAACCCGTCATGCACAGTGATACCGCCGCCGGCGCCACCCCAGCGCATGTCCGTGCTGTGGAACGCCACATTGCTCATGGACTCCGCACCGCCGGCCACCACGAGATCGTTTGCACCGCTGGCGACCTGCATGCAGGCCTGAATGACGGCCTGCAGGCCCGAGCCGCACCGCCGGTCGACCTGCATACCAGGAACGGTGACCGGCAGCCCGGCGTCCAGGGCGACCACCCGACCGATCGCCGGGGCCTCACTGGAGGGATAGCAGTGCCCGAGAATCACGTCCTGCACGGCGTCGGCCGGAATCCCGGTGCGCTGCAACAGACCCTGCAACGCCGCGACACCGAGGTTGACCGCGGTCAGCGATTTGAACATGCCGCCGTACCGCCCGATCGGGGTACGCACCGGCTCACAGATGACAGGGGTGATCGACACCATCTAGATGTGCCGTCCGCCGGTGACCTCCAGCACGCAGCCGGTCATGTACGACGACATGTCCGATGCCAGGAAGGTCGCCACCGATGCCACTTCGCTGGGCTCCGCGGCCCGCCCCATCGGGATCTCCGCGAGCTTCTGGTCCCAGATCCGTTGCGGCATGGCCTCGGTCATCGCTGATCGGATCAGCCCGGGCTGGATCGCATTGATCCGTACGCCCAGGTGGGCGACCTCTTTCGCGGCCGCCTTGGTCAGCCCGACGATGCCGGCCTTGGCGGCCGAATAATTGGTCTGGCCGATGAGGCCGACTTTGCCCGAGATCGACGAAATGTTGATGATCGCACCGCTGTTGGCTTCCCGCATGACGTTGGCCGCCAGCCGCGTGCCGTTCCAACAGCCCTTCAGATGGACGTCGATGACCTGATCGAACTGCTCCTCGGTCATCTTCCGCATGGTGGCGTCGCGGGTGATACCGGCGTTGTTGACCATGACGTCCAGCCCGCCGACGGCCACGGCGGCGTCGACCAGCGCCTGGACGTCCGCGGCCGAGGTCACGTCGCACCGCACGGCTTTGGCGACCTCAGGTCCGCCCAACGCGGCGACGGCAGCCTCGGTGGCGTCAAGGTTCAGGTCGCCGATGACGACCCGGGCCCCTTCCGCGATGAATCGCTCGGCGATCGCATATCCGATCCCCTGGGCACCGCCGGTGATCACCGCGATACGTCCGTCAAGCAGCGGCATGGGTGGACACTCCCTCTTCGTCGACTGAGCCGGCGACCGAGCCTGCAACCGGCTTCATACATAAAATATGATATTTCTTGCATCAAACCAGAAGCACCCCGGCGTTGCACAAGGAGACCCCAGGTATGGCCGACCCCACCGGTGCATCAATCACCGCCGCCCCCGAAGTCGGCGAGCAGGATTTCCGCGACATTCTCGAGGCCACCCGGCAATTCGTCCGCACCGTGGTGATGCCGCGTGAGCTGGAAATCATGAACGACAACCGGGTGCCGGACGACATCCGCGACCAGGCAAAAGACATGGGCCTGTTCGGCTACGCCATTCCCCAGGAATGGGGCGGCCTCGGGCTGAATCTGGTTCAGGACGTCGAGATGGCAATGGAGCTGGGCTACACCACTTTGGCGGTGCGCTCGATGTTCGGCACCAACAACGGGATCGCCGGCCAGGTACTCGTCGGGTTCGGCACCGACGCGCAGAAACAACGCTGGCTGGAGGGCACCGCCTCCGGTGCCGTCGTCGCCTCGTTCGCGTTGACTGAGCCCGGCGCCGGCTCCAACCCGGCGGGCCTGCGCACGAAGGCGGTGCGGGACGGCGCGGGCGATACCGGCGGCTGGGTGATCAGCGGGCAGAAGCGGTTCATCACCAACGCCCCCACCGCGAACCTGTTCGTGGTGTTCGCCCGGACCCGACCCGCCGATGCCGACGGCCCAGGCATTGCGGTATTCCTGGTGCCGGCCGACGCGCCCGGCGTCACGGTCGGGACCAAGGACGCCAAGATGGGCCAGGAGGGCGCCTGGACCGCCGACGTCACCTTCGACGGCGTCCGCGTTGACTCCGATGCGCTGATCGGCGGCAACGAGGACATCGGTTACCGCGCGGCGATGACCTCACTGGCCCGCGGCCGCGTGCACATTGCGGCGCTGTCTGTGGGCGCCGCCCAACGCGCGCTCGACGAGTCCGTGGCGTACGCCGCGACCGCCACCCAGGGCGGGACCCCGATCGGTGAATTTCAGTTGGTGCAGGCGATGCTGGCCGATATGCAGACCGGTGTGATGGCCGGCCGGGCGCTCGTCCGCGATGCCGCCCGGCTGTGGGTCAGCGGCGAAGACCGGCGCATCGCACCGTCGGCCGCGAAACTGTTCTGCACCGAGATGGTCGGCAAGGTCGCCGACCTCGCCGTGCAGGTACACGGCGGCAGCGGTTACATGCGGGATGTGCCCGTGGAACGGATCTACCGAGATGTGCGCCTATTGCGCCTATATGAGGGCACCAGCGAAATTCAGCGATTGATCATCGGCGGCGGGCTGGTCAAGGCCGCGCAGCGAGCCTCTGCCGGTCGCTAAGTGATCCGTTTCTCCCCGGCTATCGACCGGTCGCTGTATCACCCGATATAGCGCACGATCGATTCGACCACGGCGGCCGGCTTGTCCGAACCCTCGATCTCGACGGTGACCGTCATCGTGGCCTGAACCGATCCGTCGAGCTGGTCGACTTTCGAAATGACGGCACGCGCCCGCACGTTTGCTCCGACCTTCACCGGCGTGATGAACCGCACCTTGTTGTAGCCATAGTTGATGCCCATCGCGATGTTGTCGACGCGATACAGCTGATGGTTGAAATGCGGTAGCAGTGAAAGCGTCAGCAAACCGTGGGCGATGGTGCCGCCGAACGGCCCCGAAGCGGCCCTGTCCGGGTCGACGTGAATCCACTGGTGGTCGTCCGTGGCCTCGGCGAACAGGTTGACGCGGTCCTGGGTGATCTCCATCCAGTCGGACGGACCAAGCTCGCTGCCTGCTGCTGCGACGAACTCGGACAGGTTGTCGAAGACTCTCACGCTGATCCCTCTCAACTGGGCCGCGTCTCGGCCGCACCAGTAATACTTCTAACCCGTCGACCGCGGGCGGCACAATGGACAGATTCCGGCCAATGCCACCATCAAGCCGTCGCAAAGTTCGCCAAGTCCGCATACCATTAATGCTCACCTGCAAAAATACCGGTATCAGAGATTGCCATCATCCATCGCGCCAGCACGCTTCTGTCGACCAATTCCTCCGCCATCAGAGGGGTCGACAGACAACGTTTCCTCACTAGCTGGATACCGGACCCCGACAACCCTGATACTGAATTAGGTAATGCAGTGCACGTGAGATGCGAATGCCGCAATCGACTGCCAACTGACGTTGCAGCGACTGCGGAGAACGAATGGGGCGACGATGTCGGTGGAGTATGTCGAATACGAATCAGGCGACGATATTTCGCTCACCGAAAACATCAGTTGGTGGGACTCAGACACGGAATGCACCGTCGTGCTTTCCCAACCGGGAACCGACCTCGAACTGTGGAACCGCTACCTAGACACGGCTGAGCAGACTTATCGCCAGCACGGCGTCGAGGCCGCGGTCGACGCCGCCGCAATCCGGCACGGCGCGGACACCGCTTTGTTCTGGACCGTCTTGGACCATCGCGACAACATGGTCGGCGGGCTGCGCGCGAAAGCCCCGCTGAACCGCGCCGACGACTCGCACGCTGTGGTGGAGTGGGCCGACCAACCTGGTCTGGCGATGGTGCGCAAGATGATCGATGTTCGCATCCCCTTCGGCGTCATCGAGATGAAGACCGCCTGGGTGTCCGACAACCGCGTTAGCAGGCACGCCATCACCGGCCTGCTGGCCCGTGCCGCCTATCACGCGACAAGCATCATGGGTGTGCAGTTCGTGATGGCCACCGCGGCACAACACGTCTTGGAGCTGTGGAAATCCGGTGGTGGTGTGGTAGCACACATCCCGGCTACGCCGTACCCCGACGAGCGCTACCGCACAAAGATGATGTGGTGGGATCGTCGAACTATGGTCAATCACTCAGAACCGGAACAGGTTTCGAAGGCGCTGCGCGAAATCAGTGCGATTTCCACCACGCTGGCTGCCAGTTGATGGCAGCTGCCGACGCCCAGGCCGTCACGATCCTCGATCCCGATCTCTCCGCCGGATCGCCGAACTCGACCCCTATCCATCGGTACAGTGGCCGCGCCGGCGGCCCAACCCCCTATCGGCGAGCAGCGCACCGGACCGGGTAAGAACACGACGAGTCGATCGTGCTCGTGCTGCGGATGTCGGTGGCGGCACCGGCTTCGATACCGAGCCGACGGAGCACCGGTTTCGACGTCACCGCAAGTTAAGCTGATCGCCTGATGTCCATCGACGAGTCTCCCCCTTCCCTCGATCGCGTTGTGACTGACGTTGCCTCGCGATTGATGGCGGCGGACGCCACCAACCACACCGCGGTGTACTCGGACGTGCTGGAGATACTCGTCAACTACTTCGGCCTCGACGTCAGCTTTCTGCGCCGCAACGACCACGAGATCGGCGCATCGATTCTCGTCACGGAATGGCCACTGCGAGCGGAGATCCCGGACCCCGACCCACTGCGAGTGGTGTACTTCGCCAACGCCGACCCAGTCTTCGCCGAAACCGAACACCGCAAGACGCCGCTCGTCGTGCGCCCCGACCCCGAACCGGACGCCTACCAGCGCCGTATCGAGGCAGACCGCAAGGTGCCCCAGATATCACTGGCAGCAATGCCTTTGGTCTCCGGCGACCAGACCACCGGGGCTCTCGGATTCGTCAAGTACGGTAACCGCGAATGGCTCGTCGAAGAGATCAACGCACTGCAGGCCGTCGCTTCACTGTTGGCCCAAGCCCAGTCGCGAGTGCTCGCAGAGGAGCAACTGCGGTATCTGGCCGAGCACGACGACCTGACCGGACTGAACAACCGCCGTGCGCTAATCGCCCACCTCGATGCCCGACTGCAAGCGGGACAACCAGGCCCGGTGACCGCGCTGTTTTTCGATTTGGACCGGCTCAAGACCATCAACGACTACCTCGGCCACAGCGCCGGCGATTCGTTCATTCGCGTGTTCGCGCAGCGTCTCACCGAAGGCGTCGACGACAACACGCTGATCGCTCGGCTCGGCGGTGACGAGTTCGTGGTGGTCCCGGCCGAGCCGGTGTCTTCGGTCGAGGCCGAGGCACTGGCATATCGACTACAGGACTCGCTGCGCCGTCGGGTGTGGATCGACGGTGAACGACTCACGCGCGCCGTCAGCGTCGGTGTCGCCTCGGGAATGCCCGGCTCTGACGACACCTCCGACCTGTTGCGGCGAGCCGACCAGGCAGTCCTGAGTGCAAAATCTGCGGGCGGCAACCGCATTGCAGTGTTCACGGACGCGATGTCCCTGGAGACGGCCTACCGCAATGACATCGAAATGCATCTGCAGGATGTGATCAATAACGGCGCCCTGCTACTGAACTACCTACCCGAGATCGACATGCGGACCGGCAAGCTGCTGGCCACCGAAGCACTGGTGCGGTGGGACCACCCCACCCGTGGGCTGCTCCCGCCGGCGGCGTTCATCGGTATCGCCGAATCGATCAACCTGGCAGGCGAATTGGGCCGATGGGTCCTGCGCACGGCGTGCGGCGAATTCGCGCGGTGGCGTGACGAGTACCGAAAAGCCAACAGTGCCAGTGGCAATTCGGACGACATGGACGACTTCGAGTTGCGGGTCAACGTGTCCCCGGTCCAATTGGTCACCGACGGGTTCGCCGAGTCGGTCGCCGGCATCCTCGACGAATTCGGCCTGGACCGCAGTTCGGTATGCCTGGAGATCACCGAGAATGTGGTCGTCCAGGACAGCGAGTCCACGCGTGCCACGCTCGCCGATCTGCGCCGTGCAGGCGTGCGGCTGGCGATCGATGACTTCGGCACGGGGTACAGCGTGCTGTCGCACCTCAAGTCACTGCCGGTCGACATCCTCAAGATCGACCGCAGCTTCGTGACCGACCTCGGTGCCAATCCCGGCGATCTGGCCATCGTGCGGGCCATCATCGCCCTAGCCGACTCGTTCGGGCTGCAGATCGTGGCCGAAGGAGTCGAAACCGAATCTGCCGCAACGACATTGCTACGTCATGGCTGCCACCGGGCCCAAGGGTTCCTGCTGTCGCGGCCGCTGCCCGGCGATCAGATGGCGGCACTGTTCCGAAAGGGCCGGGTGCCGGTCCGCTTCAGCATCGAGTCCTGATCCCGAACGGCGCTACCGGGCAACGAGTTCCACGCGGGCAAACCGGCTGGCCGGGTAGCCGACGAGGCAAACCTGCAACGCGCCGGTCAGTGGGGCTCCCCCACCCCCCGTTCGGCTCGGAACAGCAACCGCATCGACGAAGTCCGGGGATATGGTCACGCCGTGCCTGGCCCGCACAAGGTACGGGCCATCCGATGTCTGCAATTCGGCGCCGACGATCCGTCGGTCCTCGAGTACCAGAGCAGCCAGCGTGCTTGCCGGGCTGACGGCAATGTCACGTTCGGCGACGGCCGCTGCCAGCCAGTCGAACAATTCGCCCGGACCGTCGTCCACACCCCAGTCGATGGTGCCGATGGGCGCCAGCCGAACTCTCCGGCCGGCCACGTCCTGCACCGTGCTCGCCGACCAACCCCGAACCGTGCTGTACACCGCGGCCGTGGCCGAACCCAGGCACTCCTGAGCCCAGTCGGCGAGGCGAGCGCCGAAAAAGGTTTCGACAGTGCGACTGTCGCGTTCGGACTCCGACAACTCGTGCACCGTGCGCGTCGACACGTACTGCTCAGTGACCTGCCGCTCGATCGACTCCGGGTCTACGTCCGAGTCCTCGGTCAGCGCAGCGAAATAAACCGCGGTGGCATCGACCTGATCGGCGGACCGGTCATCGCCGCGGTGATGACCGGTCATCGCCGCAACCGCGTCGTCATCGGCTATCTCGGACGGGTGATCATCAGCCGCGGCTTCAGCGACGTCGTCATCGCCCTGATCCTTCGCGACCCGCAGCACCCCGGACGCTTCGATTCGGGACCGGAGCACAGCGCCCAGGGTAGTTGCGCAACCACCAGACGATCCCGGTACACGATCCCGCACCCAGCGGTCATCCGCGAAGGGCAACGCCCCGGCGACCATGACCTCCACGCCCGCATCGACTGCGGCGATGGCTGTTGCCAAACCAGCGATGCCGGCGCCGGCGCACAGCACGTCAACTTCTGCGTCCCAATCCAACCTGAATTCCCTGCGTCGAGGTCAGCGAATTGCAACAATCCGGTAACTGAAGATCGATTCTCGCCGCATGACCACTTTACATACTCTCGGAATCAATGACACCATCAGCGCCTGAGCATTCGACACCCTATGATCACCGGCACTATCCCAGACCGCGCCGACGGAGGTAATCAACGAATGGGACGCCAGCCGCGATCGGCAGTGACCAGACGTAAGATCATCGACTCCGCAGTCGATTTGATCAACGAGATCGGTTATCCCGCAGCCGGTTTGGCTGACATCATCGAACGCGCCGAACTGACCAAGGGCGCGCTCTACTACCACTTCGATTCCAAGGAAGCGCTGGCCACCGTCATCATCGAAGAGGGTTTGGTCTTGTTGCACAACGTATTCCAGTCTGCGCGGGACTCGGAGCATCGCGCCCTGGAGTCACTGATCGTCGGTACGTTCACCACCAGCGACCTGCTCGCCACGAACCGGACCGCGCAGGCGGGGACCAAACTGCTGCGCACATTCGCCGGGTTCAATCCGACCGCGAGGTACAGCTATCTCAATTTCGTAAACCAGTTCACCTCCGACATCAAGCGAGCCGAGGACGAAGGGGACCTCCGTCCGGGCACCGATCCCGTCGATGTCGCCGAGACCCTGGTCGCTTGGATCCTCGGTGCGGAGCTGTTGTCCAGCTCGGTATCAGATGGCCAAGACCTACGGGACCGGTTCACCCGACAGTGGCGGGTGTTGATGCCGGCGATCGCCACCCACGAATCTCTCGACAGTTATCAGGCCTTCGCAGTGACCGAATCGACAAACAAGTCGCGCCTCGCAGCGTCGCACTCGGGTGATCCACATCGTTAACTAAGTTGACTTCTATTGCTAGGCTGCTTCCAGCCCGAGCAATGGAGGTATTGGCATGGACCTCGACTGGTCAGCCAGCGACTTGGCATTCCGCGATGAAGTACGCGCATTTCTGCAGGACAACCTGACGCCGGAGATCCGGCAGGCCGGCCGCTTGATGACCAGCGTCTACAGCGACCATGAGGCCAGCCTGGAATGGCAGCGCATCCTGCATGAACGCGGTTGGGCCGCGCCGGCCTGGCCGGCCGAGTACGGCGGCTGCGACTGGAGCCTGACCCAGCACTACATCTTCAGCAGGGAGTCCACCCTGGCCGGCGCGCCTTCGCTGTCACCGATGGGCATCCGCATGGTGGCCCACGCCATCGTCCGGTTCGGCACCCAGGAGCAGAAGGACTACTTCCTGCCCCGCATCCTCACCGGCGAGGTGTTCTTCTGCCAGGGCTACTCCGAACCCGAGGCGGGATCCGACCTCGCGGCACTCACGATGGCCGCGGTGTCGGATGGCGAAGACCTGGTGTGCACCGGCAGCAAGATCTGGACCACCCATGCCACCGAGGCCAACTGGATGTTCGCGCTGGTGCGCACGACCCGCACCACCAAGAAACAGCAGGGCATCACCTTCGTGCTCATCGAGATGAACACTCCGGGCATCCAGATCCGCCCGCTGGTGATGACCTCCGGCGAAGAAGTCCAGAACCAGGTGTTCTTCGACGAGGTCCGGGTGCCCAAGGGCAACGTCATCGGACAGATCGACGATGGTTGGACGGTCGCGAAGTATCTGCTCGAGTTCGAGCGCGGCGGTGGCGCCGCCGCTCCGGCACTGCAGGTCCTTGCCGACGACATCGCCACTGCGGCCGCGCAGGCGCCCGGTCCGGACGGCGGTCTGCTGATCGACGACGCGGCATTCTCCCGCAAGCTCGCCGACGCTCAGATCCGCACCGAGGTCCTGGAAATCCTGGAATACCGGGTGCTGGCCGCACTGGCGGGCGGCGGACATCCGGGCGCGGCGTCGTCCATGCTCAAGGTTCTGTCGACCGAGTTGAGCCAAGCGCTGACCGAACTGGCCATGGAGGCTGCCGGACCCCGCGGTCGGGCGTACCAGCCACACGCCACCCGGCCCGGCGGGCCCGTCGCCGAATTCTCGCCTCCCGCAGACGGTTACGTCAGTGGCGAACCATGGCAGGCGGTCGCACCACTGCGCTACTTCAACGACCGGGCAGGGTCGATCTACGCCGGGAGCAACGAAATCCAACGCAATATCCTCGCCAAAGCAGAACTGGGGCTGTAGATGGACTTCGCATTCTCGAAGGAACAGGAACTCCTGCGCGACGGCCTGGCCAAGTTCCTGGCGACCCGGTACGACCTGGAAACCAGTCGCGCGGCCGCCAAGACCGGCCCTGGTTGGCAGCCTGAGATTTGGCGCTCGTTCGCCGAGGAACTCGGCATCCTCGGCGCCGCGCTACTCGAAGAAGTCGGGGGCATCGGCGGCGGCCCCGTGGAGGTGATGTTGATCGCCGAAGAACTTGGCCACGCCCTGGCCGTCGAACCGTACGTCGATACCGCGGTGGTGGCCGCCGGCCTGCTGCAGCGCTCCGAGAGCCCGGCAGCCCAGTCCGTTCTGGAGGAAATCGCCTACGGCACAGCGATTGTCGCGCTCGCGGCAGCCGAAGCGCAGTCCGGCGACAGGTGGCAGGACGTCCAGACCACGGCCACGCGCGACGGCGATGACTGGGTGGTGACCGGCTCCAAGATCATGGCGGTCAATGCGCCGCTGGCCACACACCTGCTGATCACCGCACGGACCGCCAACGGCATCTCGCTGTTCCTGGCCGCCCGCGCCGAATCTCAGGGCGGACTGGCCATGCACGGTTACCGCACGGTGGACGACCGGCGCGCGGCGGACCTTGAGCTACGGGAACTGCGGCTGCCCGGCAACGCCCTGCTTGGCGTCGAGGGTCAGGCCTGGCCGTCGCTCGCGCAAGCGCGCGACGAGGGTGCCGCGGCGGTGTGCGCCGAGGCCGTAGGCAATATGCGAAAGGTGTTGGCCGACACCGTCGAATACGCCAAGCAGCGTCAGCAGTTCGGCCAGCCGATCGGCACCTTCCAGGCGCTGCAACACCGGATGGTCGACATGCACATGGAGCTGGAGCAGTCGATCTCCGCGGTGTATCTCGCCGTGCTGAACCTCAGCGCCGACCCGCATACCCGGGCCCGCTCGGTATCGGCGGCCAAGGCGACCGTTGGCCGGGCCGCCCGATTCATCGGCCAGAACGCGGTACAACTGCATGGCGGCATGGGCATGACCGAGGAGCTCGCGATCGGGCACTATTTCAAACGGCTCACCGCCGTCCAATACGAATACGGCTCAACCGACTATCACGTGACTCGATACGCCAAACTGACCCGCGGCTGAGTTCGGCGGCGACGAGTTCGGCACGCAAAACCAACTCCACCCGAGCCGGCCAAGGCCGGATCAGGCGCGCGTCATCTGCTTCTGCGCGTAAAGCTGCGCCCATTCGGCCCGGGGCCGGATCGAGATGTCGACATCGCGCGCTTTTTCCCGCAGCGCACCGACATTCGCCTGCTCCCGCGGAGTCCGCGCGAACGGATCCCAGCCGAAGAAGCGACAGGCGTTGGCCCAGGTGATCTTGTCGATATCAGCGTCATCGGCGCCGGCGGCGGTCAACTCAGCCAGCACCTGCTCGGGTGCGTCGGGCCAGAAACAGTCCGAATGCGGGTAGTCACACTCCCACGCGATGATGTCGATACCGATCTCGTGACGCAGTTTCAGCGAGGTCTTGTCGGTGACGTAGCAGGCCAGTGAGTGTTCGCGGAACACGTCGCTGGGCAGCTTGTCGCCGAAGTCCCGACGCAGCCATTTCTGGTTGGTGTAGTGCCGGTCGCTGCGGTCCAGATAGAACGGGATCCAGCCGATGCCGCCCTCGGAGAAGGCGAACTTCAGATCCGGGTAGTTGCGCATCGCCGGACCCCAGAGCAGGTCCTGTGCGCACATCGCCGAGACCTGCGTGGCCAGGATGATCATGTTGTCTATCGGGGCGTTCGGCGCCATGCTGATCGCCCCGAAACCGGTGCCGATGTGCAGGCACATCACCACGTTCTCCTCAGCGAGAGTGCGGAACACCGGGCCCCAGTACTCGTCGTCGTGGTAGCTCGGAAGCCCCTCCAGGTGCGGCAGTTCCGGCATCGTCACCGCACTGCAACCCTTGGCGGCGACGCGGCGGATCTCCTTGCACATCTCCTCGGGGTTCCAGGTCGGCAGGATCGCTATCGGGATGAACCGGTCCGGGTAGGAACCGGCCCACTCGTCGATGTGCCAGTCGTTGTAGGCCGAAACCATCACCAGCGTGGCTTCTTCACGGTGCATGTTGAGGTGGCGTGCCGAGAACCCGGTGAAGGTCGGGAAGCACATCGAGGCCAGAATGCCGTTGCGGTTCATGTCGCGCACGCGCTCGTGGACGTCGTACACGCCCGGGCGCATTTCGGCGAAGCCGGCTGGATCGCGGCCCCACTCCTCGGCCGGCCAGGACACCACCGCATTCAAGCCGCTGACCCCCTGCGGCCGGCCCTGATACATCCACTGGTCGACCCCCTTGTCGTCGGCGACGACGATCGGCGCCTCGCCCTTGTACTTGGCCGGAACGTGGCGCAAGAACATGTCGGGCGGCTCGACCACGTGGTCGTCGATGCTCACCAGGATCAGGTCGTCGGTCTGCATGCCCTCAGTAGTACCGTCTAGAGGCATGACCGTCTCTGCACTTTCGGACAGAGATTTATCCCGAACGGCCAAGTTACCGGACCGGCCCGTGATCGAGCTGCGCAACGGCGGCCAGGCGGTGGCCGGCAGCTATCTCTACCAAGGTGACGGACTGATCACCGGCTGGCACTCACACGAGGTGCACCAGATCGAGTACGCACTACACGGCCTGGTCGAGGTCGAAACCGACGTCGCCCACTACCTGTTGCCGCCGCAACAGGCCGCTTGGATACCGGCCGGCCTGCCGCATCAGGCGGTGATGAACCCGGACGTGAAGACCATCGCGGTGATGTTCGACCCCAGCCTGATCCAGGACCGGTCGGACCGAGCGCGCATCATCGCGGTTTCCCCGCTGGTCCGCGAGATGATGGTTTACGCATTGCGGTGGCCCATCAACCGGCCGAACGGCGACGATGTCTCGGACGGTTTCTTCCGCACCCTGGCCCATCTGGTATCCGAAGCGTTGGATCACGAAGCGCCGCTGAGCCTGCCGACTTCCGAACACCCGATCGTTGCTGCGGCAATGGATTACACAAAGGAACATCTGGCGTCCGCGACCGTCGAACAGGTCAGCCGCACGGTCTCGGTCTCCGAACGAACGCTGCGCAGACTCTTCCAGGAATATATCGGATTATCTTGGCGCACTTACCTTCTCAACGCCCGAATGCTCCGTGCGATGGCGTTGCTGACCGAGCCGGGCCAATCGGTGCAGGCTACCGCGACCGCGGTCGGCTTCGAGAGCCTCAGCGCATTCACCCGCTGCTTCACCCAGTTCAGCGGGGAATCACCTTCGGTGTACCGCCGTCGGGCCGGGGAGACAACGTGACCAGTGTATTTCGAACCGCGGAGGCCCAAAATACTTGGCGCGATTGACTATCCACGGATCAGCGCACACGTTTCTGGTAGCGTGATCCGGACATTCGAGCCAGACCTGGGAGGTGTTGTGGGGCACGGAGAAGCCGGCACCGCCCCGCAATTGCTCCATCAAATCGTTTCCTCTGCGGCTGAGTCAGTTCCAGAACGGCCGGCCATCATCGCCGAAGACGGCACCGTGACGACGTTCGCACAGTTCGACCGGGCGATCACTGCCGCGGCCGGCTGGGTGGCGTCGCGAACCAGCCGCGGTGACCGGGTCGCGGTGATTGCCGACAACGGACCGAACTACGCCACGTTGTACTACGCGGTGCCCCGCGCCGGACGCATCCTGGTCCTGATCAATCAGCGTCTCGGCATTGACGAACACCGTGCGCAACTGGCCACCGCCGCGCCGACTTTGGTCCTTGGCGATGCCCGCTATCTGGCGCCGCTGAACCGCGCCGACGCCGTTGCCTTGGACGAACAGTGGGCTGCGGCAACGCAATCGCAAGGCTGGCCGGTCCCCGACGAGCCTGATCCCGACGAACCGGTCTGGCTGTTGTTCACCAGTGGTTCGACCGGCACTCCGAAAGGTGTTGTCCACACGCACCGTTCGATCACCACGGCAGTTCGGGGCACTATCGCGGGCAGGTCAATCCGCCCCGGCGGGGTCTACTTGCTGCCCTTCCCCATGTGCCACATCGCCGGGTACAACATGCTGGTTCACCACAGCGCGAGGTCGACGGTGCTGCCGGTGGCGTCGTATCAGCCCGACATCTTCGCCGCCACGGTCAACCGATACCACGTGACGTCGTGCTCGCTGGCCCCGACGATGCTGCACAGCCTGCTGGCCCACCTCGATGCAACCGGCGCCCGGCTGCCGAGCTTGCGGGACATCGCCTACGGTTCATCAGCGATTCCCGCCGACCTGCTGCGCCGCGCTCTCGAACGCCTCGATGTTGGCTTTCACCAGGGTTACGGCATGACCGAAACCGGCGGCAACGTCACGTTTCTCGGGCCCGACGACCATCGGGCCGGCGCCGCCGGCGACACCGCAGTGCTGGCCACCGCCGGACGCCCGCACGCCGAGGTCGAGGTGCGGACCGCGCCGAACGGCGAAATCCTGATCCGCGGCGATCAGGTGGCGGCCCGGTACTGGCCGGACACGCCGGCGACCGACGACGGCTGGTTACCCACCGGCGATGTCGGACATCTCGACGAGCACGGCCGGCTGGTGATATCGGACCGGCTGAAGGACATCATCATCACCGGTGGCGAGAACGTGTCGTCACGTGAAGTCGAGGACGTCCTATCGACTCATCCGGACGTGGATCAGGTTGCAGTGGTTGGAGTTCCGGACCCGTACTGGGGTGAGGCGATCTGCGCCGTGGTGGTGGCCGGCGCCGACACCCAGCCCGACGCTGTCGCCCTCATCGCCCACGTACGCGAACAATTGGCCGGGTTCAAGCGTCCCCGACACGTGGTGTTCGTCGATGCACTGCCGCACACCACCAACGGAAAAGTCGCCAAACAGGTGCTGCGCGAACAACTTCGGGAACGCTTCTCCGGCTAGGACCGCCTCAGCGGACCGACAGCTCAGGCCGGGGACGCAGCCTGGGCCAGACCGGCCCGCTCCACACTGAGCAGGCTCTCCGTCTCGTGCTCCTGCCGATAAGCCGTGCCACCGCCGTTGAGCCCGAACAGCCGCTTGCTCCACAACAGCCACAGCACGGCCACGACGTTCACCAGAAACATGGCCAGCCGCAGTGCGGTAACTTTCTCGGTCAGCTCGTAGATCTCCAGCGGCAGGAAGATGCCTGTGGCGACCACCGCGAAGTACTCGCCCCAACGCCACATCCCCCACAGGCCAACAGCTTCCACCAATTCGATCAGTGCGTACACTGCGATGCCGATCGCGACCCAGAGCAGGGTCGTGGCTGACATGGTGAACGCATCGTTGATGTGGCGGATGATCTTGGAGCTACCCAAGTCCCAGCCCATCTGGTCTGCCAGGGGCCGCAGCAGTGGCAGGTCCTGGTTGAAGATTTCCTGCAGGTGCGCCCGGGCGGCCCGCACCCTGAAGACGCCGTAGGACATGGCGGACAGCAGCAAGAACCGGAATACCCGCTCAACGGCCAACAGCCGCATCAGCACGCGGTCGCGAAGCAGTCGCCCGCGAGGCACCTCCGGGGCGGATTCAGCCGGCCCCTTTCCCCGGGGCGGACCGACCACGAACGTCTCGCACCGCAGGCATCGCCACGCCTCACCGACCGGCGTCTGCACATGCAGCCGGGCCGCGAGTTCGGGTTCGTCCGGGGCGAAGGTTGCATGGCCGCGCAGGCCACAGGAACGCAGGGCGAAATCCACCATGTCAGTACCGTATCGGCACCACCTGACCGTGGGCGCCAAATCGGTCGGCCTGCCGCGACCTACCGCGACATCAGAAATAGCGCACCTACCTGCGAGAATGCCCACATCCATAGGTTATCCATAGGTTAACCACAGAACGCCGCTAGTCCGATTGGCGACAATGTCGCGATGCGAGAAGCGCCAGAAGGCCATGACGTGGCCCGTCGGCCCCACGCCACCGGACCCGCAGCTCCGGCCCCGATGACTCGTCACGACGGCAGCCCGATCGAGGTCCTCGTGGTCGACGACGAACCGGCACTCGGCGACCTGGTGTCCATGGTGCTGCGCTATGAGGGCTGGCACGTTACCGCTGCCCGCGATGGAGCATCGGCCATCCAGAAGGCCACTGCCAACCGGCCTGACATCGTGGTGCTGGACGTCATGTTGCCCGACATGAGCGGGCTGGAAGTGCTGCACGAATTACACCGGATCCGTCCCGAGCTGCCGGTACTGCTACTGACCGCCAAGGACACCGTCGAGGACCGCATCGCCGGGCTGTCCGCGGGCGGAGACGATTACGTCACCAAGCCGTTCAACGTCGAGGAGATGGTGCTGCGGTTGCGGGCACTGATCCGCCGATCCGGAGTCGGCGTGGCCGCCGACAGCACGCAATTGGTCGTCGGCGATCTGGTGCTCGACGACGACAGTCGCGAAGTCACCCGCGGCGGTACCGAAATCAAGTTGACGGCAACGGAATTCGCGGTGCTCAGACTGATGATGCACAACCCTCGGCGCGTACTGACCAAGGCCCAGATCCTGCACGCCGTGTGGGACTACGACTTCGAGGGCCGCTCAAACGTGGTCGAGCTGTACATCTCCTACCTACGCAAGAAGATCGACGCGGACCGTACACCCATGATCCACACCGTCCGCGGCGTCGGCTATGTCCTCAAGCCCCAGTGACGTCGTGGTGGCGAACACCACCGCGCCACCACGACGTGGCCGGAAGTTCGCGCCACGCACCTGGACACTACGGAGCCGCCTCATCGTCGTGGTGGCGGTGCTCGGTGCGGGGCTGTGTGCCGCAGTCGGCGCCGGCACGCTGATTGCGTTGCGACACTTCCTCATCGCTCAACTCGACGACCAGGTTGTCGATGCCCAATCCCGGTCGATCATGTTCTTCGAGTTCGGGCCACCGCCGTTCCTTCGATTCTCCGGTCCCGGACCGATGTTCCTCGACGGGCCCGGCCAATCGGCGGGCACGGTGGGCGCGATCATCTCGCAGCCCGGGCCAAGTCAGGCGGCGGTCATCTTGACCAGCGGTGACCGCCGAACGGTCAGCCGTACCGCGCTGACACAGCTGGAACAGGTTCCGCAGGGGCACACCGTCAGCGTCGACCTCGATGGTCTGGGCTCCTACCGGCTCATCGCGCAGCCGTCCCGCAACGAGGTGGTGGTATCGGGTCTGCCACTGTCCGGAGTGCAGCAGACCCTGCGGTCCGTCACCTGGATGATCGGTGGTTTTTCCGCACTGGCCCTGGCGGCGGCGATTACCGCGGGCACCGTGATGATCCGGCGCGAACTGATCCCGCTGTCACGGATGTCGGAGGCAGCGCAACACGTCGCCGGTCTGCCGCTGCATGAGGGCGACGTACACCTCCCGTCGCAGATCGAGCCTGTCGACGCCGACGCCGCCCACACCGAGGTCGGCCGGTTGGGTACCGCGCTCAACAGCATGGTCGACCGGGTGGCGGACGGGCTGACCACGCGCCATGCCAGCGAGACCCGCATACGGCAGTTCGTCGCCGATGCCAGCCACGAA
>JARLGS010000412.1 GCA_031292695.1 Mycobacterium sp.
CCGTGATCGGACTCGACCCACCGAACGCGCTCGCGGTCCCCGACGCCGTCACAAAACCCTCCCGCGAGTTCACCGCGGCAGCCAGGTTCGGCACCGAATTGATCGACTCATGATCAATCTTGATCTGCAGATGCCACCCATCCCGGCTGACCTTGTCGTACACCTGCGGCGCCATCTCCGCAGGATCCGCGTGCGACGGCGCCGATTCCACCACACCGAGCACACCGATCGCCGCCACAGCCATGACCGCAATCCGTTTGGGAGACAGGGTGATTCCGCCCAGCAAAGACAGAACTGGCATGCGTCGCCTCGGCTTTCGTAGCGGCCCAACGCGCATGTTGCCCGTCCGGTCAATGCCGCAATGTCATCTAGCCAAAACTCTGTTACTGCATTGTTATCCCGCGGTTGCCGCACCGCTAAACGTAGTTCACCGACTGATCACCACCGGGGCACGTCGACACCCCACCGCGCACCTCCCACGCCGCACCGAATCGACCCTTCACCCGGGCACGGCAATTCACAGGTGACCATTGATCTTTGGCAACAAGCATTCGAACTGCAGGTGGCGTCCTGGTGCTATAGCCTCGGATGGTTGACATCGTCGACAGGTTCAAGCATGCGACGTCGTGAGGAGGCCAGAATGCGGGCCAGAATACCGGCACTGTTCACCACAGCACTGATCGTGCTGACAGCACCCGCAGTCGCACACGCCGACCCGCGGGACGACGATTTTGTGAACAACCTTGCGGACCAAGGAATTACCGGAGACCCAGGCAAACTGATCTCTACCGCCCACATGGTATGCACCGCCGGCAGCCAAGCAGGATCGACGGTACCGGCCGGCCTCGGCCGGATGATGCCGATGGGCTACGTCATCACGACACTGCATCTGAACATGGCGCAGGTCGGCCAATTCGTGGACGCCGCGCAGGGTGCGTACTGCCCAGCCCCCGCATCCCCTGCTCCGACCGCTCCACTGCTGGCAGGCATGCCCGGGGTTCCTGGGATACCTGGGCTGGATAGGGTGTCGTCGGCTATCGCCGGCGGGTAACACAACGCAGATGCCCCCAACACGCCGAGGCGCGCTGGGGGCACATGTCTCTCGCGGCAGTGCCGCAAGAAAATCAGGCGTTGACGATGATCGGGTCACCGATGCTCACCTGGTTGTAGTACCAGGACGCGTTGTCGTTACTGAGGTTGATGCAGCCATGGCTGACATTCGAATTGCCTTGCTGCGCAACCGACCATGGCGCGGCGTGGACATAGACACCACCCCAGGTGACCCGCACGGCGTTGTACACCGTCAGCTTGTAGCCCTCGGGATCATTGAGCGGGATGCCGATAGTTCGCGAATCCATGACCACCGGGTTCTGCTTCTCCAGGGCGGTGAACGAGCCCACCGGCGTCGGGTGCTTGGGCTTGCCCATCGATGCCGGCATCGTCTTGACCACCTGGCCGTCGATGCTCACCGTGAAGGTGTGCTGGCTGATGCTCGCGACGCCCAGCGTGGCCGATCCGGTTTGGAAATTCTGCTTGGCGTCGCCCACCGACACCTTGATGGTCGAATGTGCGGGCCAATAGGTACTCGGGGTGAACTGCACCCGGTTGTCGGCCAGCCAGGAGAACGTGCCCGCCGGCGCGTTCGTCATCTTGGGAGACGAGAACGCGATGGCGTGTTCGGCCCGATCCCGGTCTGCCACCGGCTGGGCAAAGGTCACCGTCACCGGCATCCCGACACCGACCACGTCGCCGCTGCCTGGCGTGATCATCGCCACTGGCGATGACTCGGGCAGCGCCGCGACGGCGGTGCCGACCGGACCGCTCAGCATCATCACCGCACTGGAGGCGATGGCCACTAAATATCGAACAGCTTTAGGCAAGGGGTCCATCCTCAGGTCCGAGATACGTTGGCTACATGGTAGTTCGACAACCGAACTACTTTTGTTAGCCGCAACCTGGCAACCCGCTGAAAACGGCGCCACCTGGCGGTTTACTGCGCCGGCGCGGCCGGGTCGACCGGTCGAACAGCCTCCGCAGGCCGCACGGCGGCGGGAGGTACGGCATCCGCAGGCACTGCGACGGCAACTGAGTTCGGCGGCACCTCGGCCGGCGGGATGTCCGTTACAGACTGCGGCCTATCGGGCTGTGCGGCCGGATCAGGCGCGACGACCGGCGCGGAAAGCTGATTGAGTACCGGCGCCTCGGCCGGCTGCCCGGATTCCACGGGCGCCTGCTCCGGCACCAATGGTTCTGCGGCGGGTGCCACCCGGATCGTCGAGGCCGGATCCGCCGGTGCCACCGCCTGCTCGGCAGCGGCCGGCCGCGGCGTCTGGGCCGCGGGCGCGGACTCGGCGCGGTGGCCAGGAAGGAACTGCAGCGTGACGGCGGCGGACACCGATGCCACAAAGGCCATCGACCCGACCGCCAGCATGGTCAGTGGCAGCGCCGGCGAGGTGGACAACTGGCGACTCCGGGCCGAACCGCCCGAGCGATGCCGACCGGCGAGCCTGACCGCCGCCGGCTCGACCCGGTCGAACGGCACGAAGTCCGGGTCCCAGCTGTCGTCCAGGCCGTCCCACTCTTGGCGCGTGCCAGTGGCGGCTGCGTAGTCCGGCGCGGGCAGCCAAGCATCTCCACCCCGCACGGACACCAGCGCCGCGCCGCGGGCCAGGGCCAACTCCGCTTCTTCCGGCGTGAACACCGGAACGGACAGGGCATCCTGCAGCCCGGCCAACATGTGGTCGAAGTTGCCGGCCGACCCGATCACCACCAGCGCCTCGGGCTGCCAGTCGGCGCGGGTGAACACCGCACTGAGCCAGCTGGTCAGGCCGGCGTCGGAGTCGATGGTGTGGTTGACAGCGGTGTGTACGGCACCACTGGCGGCGTGCACGATCAGCGTGATCGCAATATCGGGCTCAATGGCGCACACCGCGGTGGTAGCACAGCCGAGTGCGTCGGCGATGCCGCGGGCCACGGCTTCGGTCGCCTCCGGGATGCGAACGGGCACCACATTGTCGAAACCGGATTCCGACAGCGACTGCAGCAGCATCGACGCTTCCGCGTCCGCGTCCTCGCTCCAGGTGAGCCCGATCGTCTTGAGTCGCAGCCCCCGGGTCGCAGCCAATGCCTCGCTGCGCAGGACAGCAGCGGTGGCGTCTTCGGAACTCACGATCTCGACGGCGTTGTGGCCCATGGCGAAACCGTCGGCGTCATTACCTTCCACCAGGACCAGACCGATAGACGACGGAGTCATGGCCAAACCGAGCACCGCGTCCACGCAAACAACCCCTTCAGAACCGCATAGCGGCGCGCCACAACCTGACGACGTCTGCCTATTGCCAGCCGAGCAGCCAAGAACTGGCCCGCAATCGTGGTGATATCAGCCACCCTTTGACCGCTGACCATACCCGTTAACCTGGCGTCAACGCATCCGTTCGTGGCGCGCCGACCTGCGGTGATTTGCCATCAGACCACGCTACTGAGATCAACTCGTTATCGGCGTTTGCCGCCATTTTTCCCGGGTCGGCGTGCCAGGGTGAGTCATGAACCGGACGTTCTTCGGCCACCCCGCCGCGCTGGCCAATCTGTTCGGTGTCGAACTCTGGGAGCGGTTCTCGTTCTACGGAATGCTCACCATCCTGGGCTACTACCTGTATTTCTCCGCGGCCGACGGCGGTCTGGGCCTGCCGCAGCACACCGCCACCGGCCTCGTCGGCGCCTATGGCGGCCTGGTTTACCTGTCCACCGGGCTGGGCACCGCGCTGTCCGGGGTGTTGGCCCGCTACTACTCCCCCGCGCACGAGACCGCGTATTTCGGTGCGCTGGGCGGTTTTACGATCGCGGTTGGTGCCGCGATGTTCGCGCTGTCCAATCGGGTGAGCCGACTCATGCCCGGGCTGCACTGAGTCAACATCGGCCACTGTCGCCGATCGGCAGTTGCGTAGTTGTGACCTGTCGTTGCGCCAACCTGCGACCAGGCGGCGTGACAATGGTCGAGAGGCTCGGCCAGGAGGTCACCATCATGACAGCACCGCTGCTCATCCCGCCCACTGTCGTGTTCGAGAACGACGCCAGCGGTGAGGTCGGTGTGCACGTCCGAGGATTCGGCTGGTCCTACGCGACGTGCACCTGCGGGTGGACCGCGCGCCGCAGGCATCTGCGCGCATCTGCTGAGCAGGATGCCTGGGCCCACTCCATAGAGTCCGGCTGCGACCTGGCCTTCCCCCTGGTCAACCGGTAGCGCTCAACCGGCCCCAGTGGCCTCAGTGGTCGGCGGCCGCACCGACTCGAGATTTATTGCGCCGAAACCGATTTCGAGTGCCGAGACCCACCGCGATGGCCACGACGATGGCCGCGGCAACTGCGATCGGCCACGGTGACCGATACGCCCAGCCGGCGAGTTCCTGCTGGAGTCGACCGGCCCACTCGATCACCGGATCGGTAGAGACCCGTCCCCGCAGCCGCAGTTCGTAGCCGCCGTAGTACGCGACATACAGGCCCGAAATCACCAGTAGCGCGCCGCTGATCGCCGGTACCCGGCGAGTCCAACCGCGCAACCGGTCGGCCGCCGCGGCGCCGGACAGAACGGTCGCCACCGCCAACAGCCCGACCAGGGCGGCGAAACCGGCGACGTAGGCCACAAACGCACCGAGCGACGTCCCCGGCAACCCGATACCGGTCACCGCGAGAAACGGTGCGATGGTGCAGGACACCGAGACCAGTGCGTAGGCGACTCCGTATCCGAACATTGAGGCGAGTCGGCCATCGGGTGCGCCGCGCGCCGCCAGCCCGGCCAGCCGCAACGACACCACAGGCCGGCCCGCCAACTGACAGCCACCGACAACCACCAGCGCCAGGCCGATCACCACCGTCGCCGCCGGCAGCAGTCGCTGGACCAGGTCAGCCACCGATATCGCCAGCACGCCGAATGCGGCGAACACGGTGGCGAACCCGAGCGCCATGACGACGGTCGCGGCAACCGTCCGGATCAGGGCCCGCCCCGGCCCGACCCGGTCACCGCCGGCCACCAGCGCCAGATAGCCGGGCAGCATCGCGAAACCGCACGGGTTCAGCGCCGCGACCACGCCGGCCACGAAGGCCAGCGCCAGACCGTTCACCTGGTCAGTGCCGAAACCCGGTCAGACAACTCTGACTCCGGCATCGCTGAGGTCGGGTTGTTGACGAACGTCGACGAACCGTCGGGCCGGTAGAACACGTAGGCCGGCTGCCACGGCACCTGGTACCGCGCCCAGATGGCCCCGTCGGCGTCATTGATCACGGGAAAGTTCAGGCCGTACTTGGCCACGAAGTCGCTCATCGCCCCGGGATCGGCGTGCGCGGCCACGCCGACAAACGCCACGTTCGGATGGGACGCCGCCACCTCGTGCACACTGGGCGCTTCGGCGTTGCAGAACGGGCACCACGGGGTCCAGAACCACAGCACCGCAGGCCGGCCCACCAGGCCGGCGCCGTTGAAGGTGCCGCCGCCGAGCAGATTGGCCGTGAACTGCAGCCGGTCGTCGGCCCGCGCCTTGGGCACGCCCACGCTGGTCACGACGAGCACTGCGAGCATCGCCATGAGCAGGGCGGCAGCGCGCCACACCGGGGCGTGCACAGGTCGATGACTCGAATGCGTTCCAGCGGTGACCATGGCCTCAATCCTCCAGTTTTCGCGCGGCGAGTTTGCCGGTATTGCAAACACGTACCCGGCACCGGCGAAGTTCACCCACCAAGGCGCGGATGTCGCCGAAAACCGATGGTCACGACTCCTTGCGCGACAGCCCGGGGCGTTACACAGTGGGTTATGACCGAACAGTGGATTCAAGGATGCGCCGTCCAGCGGATCGCTTTCCGCGACGGACTCGTGCTGAACATGGAGGACTACAACGAGCTCGTCATCTCGGCGCCGCTGGCGTTGACGCTGCCGGCTACCGAGACCGACCCGCAAGAAGTAGTCACGATCAATCCGATCGAGGTGAGAAACCAGGAAAAGCCGTTGTTCGATTTCGCCGGCCAGAGGTGCACGCACGCCGAATGGGACGACGCCGGCAACCTGCATCTTGAATTCTCCGACGGACACCGGATCGACGTGCCCGTCGACGAGGAACACACCTCGTGGGAGTTGTACGGCAAGTACCACGGCTACGCCGCGTGCCTACCCCACGGGCGCGTCCGCGTGGTCCGCCACGACCTGCCGGAAGACGAGGTCGTCAACGGCTGACCCGCCGCGCGCTCAACCGAAGGTGTAGTCCTCGGGGTCGATATCGCGCGTCCACGTCCAGTAGTCGACAAGGCGCCACGGACTGAGGGTGTAGACGTCACCGTCAGCGTTCTTGTAGAACGAGTGCCGCACCGAAGGCTGCGACCAAACCATGGTCCGCATCTCCGCCTGGCTGCGCTGCACCCAGTCGTCCAGCCGTTCGGTCCGCGGTTCCATCCAGCTGCCGCGACCGGCGAGCAGCAGGTCCAGACAGGCGCAGATGTAACGCATCTGGCACTCCGAGTGGAAGATGAGGCTACCCCCGCTGGCCAGGTTGGTGCCGGGCCCGTACATACAGAAGAAGTTCGGGAACCCCGGCACGGTGATACCCAGGTAGGCAGTGGGCCGTTCGCCCCACTGCTCGGCCAGCACCCGGCCGTCGCGGCCGACGATCGTCATGGGCCACAGCACCTTTCCGGCGTGAAACCCGGTGGCATAGACGATCACCTCAGCGGGATACCGGACGTCGTCGGCCGTCACCACCGCATCGGCTTCGATCCGGGCGATGGGTGTCCGGATCAGGTCGACGTGGTCCCGGGTCAGCGTCCGCAGCCAACTGCCGTTGTCCTGCAAGGTTCGTTTACCGGTGGCCGGGTAGTCCGGAATCACCTTGGCCAGCAGCTCCGGGTTGTCGCCGATCTGGCCAGTGATCCACTCGGTGAACATGATTCGGGTGATCTCGTTGATCTCGCTGACCGCGCGTTGCTGATCGGGATAGTCCGGATCGACGCGGGCCGCCGCCAGGCCCTTGTCGCAGCCGGGCCAGAACAGCAGAAAGCGGTACCACCGGCCATAGAATGGCAGGTGCCTGAGCGCCCACTGCACGCCGGCGCCAACCTTGGCATGGTAGTTGGGATTCGGGAACATCCATTGGGCAGTTCGCTGAAAGACATTGAGCGAAGCCACTTTGTCCGCTATCGTCGGCGCGATCTGAAATCCGCTGGCGCCGGCCCCGATCATGGCGACTCGTTTGCCGGTGAGATCCACGTCGTGATCCCACTGCGCTGAATGGAACCACGGCCCGGTGAAGGCGTCCTGTCCCGGGATGGGCGGCAGATACGGGCGGTTGAGCTGCCCGACGGCGCTGATCACCGCCCGGGCGGACAGCATCTCCTCGGTGCCGTGCGGCCCCCGGACCGCGACCTGCCACGTCGCGGTGTCCTCGTCCCAGGTGGCGCCGGTGACCTCGGTGGAGAAGCGGACGTGCGGCCTGATGCCGTACTTGTCCACGACGCGTTCGAAATAGGTCTGCAATTCAGGTTGTTCGGCGAAGAACTGGGTCCAGTGGTCACTGGGTTCAAAGCTGTAGCAGTAAAAATGGTTTCCCACGTCAACCCGCGCACCCGGATAGCTGTTGTGCCACCAGGTGCCACCGACGCCTGCGCTGCGTTCGACGATGGTGAACGGAAGTCCCGCCTCTTTCAAGCGGATTCCGGCCAGCAGGCCCGACTCCCCGCAACCGATCACCACGACCGGAAATTCGGCGGCCGGGTCACCGGAGCCGGTTCGGGTCGACTGCACGGCGCGGATATCTCTGCCGTCGAGTTCCATCTCCTCCAACACCATCGGTACGTACTCGTCCGGTACCGGTTCGCAGACCAGCCACTCCATCATCTCCTTGACGAGCTCTGCACCGATCGGCTCGGGTTCCGGGCAGCCACGGTCGCGATAGCCGGCGATGATGCCGAGCGCCAGCGCACGAACCGCCGCCTTGTCGTCCTCGGACAGGTAACCCTGGACCTCGTTGAGGAACAGTCCGGCAGGGCGAAGTGTGCCGCGGATCAGTTCGGGGTCGCCTGACATGTGCACCAGCGACAGCATCAAGGTGGGGATGCTGACGTCCAGCAAAGCATCGGCGATTTCCTCGTCGGAAGTCGTAAATGGTTGTCCGGCATGTGGGTTACGCACCCAATGGTGCTACCACGTCCGGCCGCCGCTTCGCAGCCGATTCCGCCCCGGCAAGTCCCGGCCACACTCTAGTCTTGAGAAGATGGCCTTCGCGTTACTCGACAATGGTGCACCGCCGCCAGACATCGCACTGTCCGACGTCGACATGAGCTCGGTCCGGTTCTGGGGTCGGGGCGATCCGTTCCGGGACGGCGCGTTCGCGACTCTGCGGCGGGAAGCCCCGATCTCGTTTCAACCGGAACTGCAGCAGGAGGGGCTGCCATCGGGCCCTGGCCACTGGGCATTGACGCGCTATGACGACGTGTTCTTCGCCAGCCGGCATCCGGACATCTTCAGTTCCGCGCAGGGCATGACCATTGCCGATCAGAACCCGGAACTGGCCGAGCATTTCGGTTCGATGATTGTGATGGACGACCCCCGGCACACCCGGTTGCGCAACATCGTGCGCAGCGCATTCACCCCGAAGGTGGTGGCCCGTACCGAACAATCAGTGCGGACCCGCGCCCGCCGCTTGGTGGAGTCCATGATCGAGCGCCATCCCGATGGCCACGGCGAGATCGTCACCGAATTCGCGGGCCCGCTACCGCTGCAGATCATCTGCGACATGATGGGTATCCCCGACGAAGACCACCACCGGATCTTTCATTGGACCAACGTCATTCTCGGATTCGGCGATCCCGATCTGACCACCGATTTCGAGGACTTCTTCCAGTGCGCGATGGACATCGGCGCTTATGCCACGGCACTGGCCGACGACCGCCGCAGCAATCCCCGCGAGGACCTGACCACCAACCTGGTGCAGGCCGAGGTCGATGGCGAACGACTGACCTCGGCCGAGGTCGCGTCGTTCTTCATCTTGCTGGTGGTAGCGGGCAACGAGACCACCCGCAACGCGATCAGCCACGGCGTGCTGGCGCTCAGCCGTTTCCCAGAGCAGCGCGACCACTGGTGGGCCGATTACGACGCGGTGGCGCCGACCGCGGTCGAGGAGATCATTCGCTGGGCGTCACCGGTCGTTTACATGCGCCGCACACTGACCCGGGATTTCGAGCTTCGTGGCACCAAAATGCAAGCCGGGCAGAAGGTTACGATGTGGTACGGCTCGGCCAATCGAGACGAGGCGAAGTTCGACCGGCCCTGGCTGTTCGACGTACACCGCAACCCCAACCCGCACTTGGGTTTCGGCGGTGGCGGCGCACACTTCTGCCTCGGCGCGAACCTGGCCCGCCGAGAGATCGCGGTGGCGTTCGAGGAGATCCACCGGCGGGTGCCCGACCTGACGGCCACCGACGAACCGGACCGCTTGTGGTCACCGTTCATCCACGGCATCAAGCGGCTGCCGGTCAGTTGGACGCCTCGATGACCGACTCTGTGTGCACTGATGCCTATCTGACTACCAGGACGCCGGTCATTCCGGGGTGGTACACGCAGTAGTACGGGTAGCGGCCCGGCGCAGTGGGCGCGGTGAAGATTGTCCGCGCGTTGCCGGCCACCTGAACGTCGAACTGGCCCTTGACCTTTGAGGTCACGGTGTGTGCGACATCATCGTTGTTGACAATGGTGATCTGCGCTCCGGGCGGCACCGTGAGAGGGTCGCCGAAATTCAGTGCGGTGATGGTGATCGCCGGACCTTGCACTGGACCGTTTGCCGGCGCAGTACTGCTCGGCTGCGCGGTCTCCGGCTTGGTCGCCATCCCCGAGCACCCGGCCGTCACTGTCGCAGCCAGCGCCGTTGCCACCACCACCGCCGATATCCGCGTCATCGTCATGCCAGGTACCTTTCCAACCAGGACTGCAACTGCTTCCACGCATCAGCCGCCGCGGCGCCGTTGTACCGCTGCCCGGAGTCGTTGAAGAAAGCGTGATCCGCATCAGGCTCGACGACGATCTGGTGCGCCATGCCGGCCTGCTCCAACGCAGCGGCTGCAGCGTCCTTGCCCGCGGTGACGCGGGCATCTTTGGCACCGTAAAACGCCAGTACCGCAGCCTGTTTCGAGCCGGCGAAGTCGTGACTGTCCGGCAACGGCCCGTAGAACGGCACGGCCGCCGACAGCCGAGGCTCGCCGGCGGCGAGCAGTTGCCAAGTCAGGCCGCCGCCGAAACAGAAGCCGACAACGGCCAGCTTGGCCCCCGGGGCGCGCCGGCCGAGCTCGTCGAGACCCGACCGCAGGTCGGCAATGAACTGGTCCTCGGGAATCTTTCCCAGCGCCGCAGTGGCTTCGGCCGGGTCCTTGAATGCCGCGGTACCGCCCTGGCCGGACAGCAGATCGATGCCCAGCGCCGAATATCCGGTGCCACCGAAGCGACCCACCACCGAACGAACCCAGTCGTTGAGCCCCTTGTTCTCGTGGATCACCAGCACGGCGCCGCGCGGTTGGTCGGCCGCGGCCCACGACCCCTGCAATTTGCCTGCATCCCAGGTGATCGGTGTGGGTTGGATAGCGTTCTCCATGCCCGGCGGTGGCCCACTGGCGATGGATGCGCTGGTCGAGGTACCAATGGGCGCCGGCTTCGTGTTGTCCCCACACGCGGCGATCAGTGCGGTCGCGGCGGCGGTGCCCATGCCCAGCAGGGCGAGCCGGCGCATGGCTTCCCGCCGGGACAGCAGCCCGTCGGCGTGATCGGTGGCGATTTCCTCGGCGATGTAACGCTGCAACGGGGTCACGTCGAGCCAGTATCCGCCCCGATCCTGGGCATTGGGTGAGGATTGACCGACCCGACCCCGACCCGCACAGATCATCCAGTAGACATTTTTAAAAAAGTGTTCACTTTTCCATTGACATCGGTCTGACCGGCACGGTTCTATTGTTAGGTGACCTCCGCAACGACGTTCGACACGATCATTCGCAACGGACGCTGGTTCGACGGGGCCGGCGCTCCCTCGGCCGTCCGGGACATCGGCATCCGCGACGGACACGTCGTCGCGATCGCCGAGCACTTGGATGACGGCGGGTGCCCGCAGGTCGTCGACGCCAGCGACAAATGGGTGCTGCCCGGAATGCTGGACATCCACACCCACTACGACGTCGAGGTGCTGAACGGGCCGGGGCTGGCCGAATCGCTGCGGCACGGGGTCACCACCGTGATGCTGGGTTCGTGTTCGTTGTCCACCGTTCATGTCGGCGGCGAGGACGCCGGTGACCTCTTCGGTCGCGTCGAGGCCATCCCCCGCGACCACGTGATCGCAGCCGTCGACGACAACAAAACCTGGAACACCGCGGAACAGTACGTCGCAGCGCTCGAAGCTCGGCCGCTGGGCCCGAATCTGGCCGCGTTCATCGGCCATTCCGACATGCGGACCGCCGTCATGGGACTGGACCGTGCGACGCGCAAGGACGTGCGACCCACCCGCGACGAACAAGCCGAGATGGAGCAGATGCTCACCTCCGCGCTGGATGCCGGATTCGTCGGATTGTCTTCACAGCAACTGCTTTTCGACAAGATCGACGGGGACACCTGCCGGTCGCGCACGCTGCCGTCCACCTACGCCAAGCCGCGCGAACTGCGCCGGCTCAAGTCGCTGCTGCGCCGCTCGGGCCGGGTCCTGCAGTCCGGTCCGGACCTGGAGAATCCCTTCAACCTGGTGTCTCAGCTGGCGCAGTCGCTCGGGCTGTTCCGCAACAAGCTGAAGACCAGCCTGCTGTCGGCCGCCGATATCAAGGCCAACCCCTACGCGATTCTCATCATGGGTCCGGTGGCCCGGCTGGTGAACAAGCTCGGCGGAGACTTCCGGTGGCAGCACCTGCCGGTTCCGTTCGAGGTGTACGCCGACGGCATCGATCTGGTGGTGTTCGAAGAATTCGGTTCGGGCGCGGCAGCTCTGCACCTGCGCGACGACGTCGAGCGCAACGATCTGTTGCGCGACGAGGAATACCGCCGCCGGTTCCGCAAGGATTATGAGAACAAATTCGGCGTGCGGGTGTGGCACCGCGACTTCTTCGACGCCGAGATCGTCGGCTGCCCCGATGAGTCGCTGATCGGCAAGACGTTCGGCCAGGCCGGCGTCGAGCGTGGCCTGCATCCGGTGGACGCGTTCCTGGATCTGGCCCTGGAGCATGGCCGCGATCTGCGTTGGCGTACAACCATTTCCAACCACCGACCCGAGATACTCAAGAAGCTGGCCCAGGACCCGGGCATCCAGCTGGGATTTTCGGACGCCGGGGCGCACCTGCGGAACATGGCCTTCTACAACATGGGCCTGCGGCTGCTGCGGCACGTGCGGGACGCCGAGCGCGCCGGCACCCCGTTCCTCACCGTCGAGCAGGCCGTGCATCGGCTCACCGGCGAGCTCGCCGACTGGTACCGCCTGGACGCCGGACACCTGCGCGTTGGCGACCGGGCCGATGTCGTCGTGATCGACCCGGAACGGCTGGACGATTCGCTCGATGGCTACGCCGAGGATCGTGTCGAGCACTACGGCGGGCTGTCCCGCATGGTCAACCGCAACGACGGCACTGTCGCGGCGGTGTTCGTCGGCGGGCGGATGGTGGTCCAGGGCGGCGTACCGACCGACCTGGTGGGCCGCACCCGCACCGGCAGGTTCCTGCGGTTCGCACACCGAGCCCCGGCGCTCCCCGTCGCAAAGGAAGGTGAGTTCGTCAGTGTCAGTTGAGGATACGGTCCACGGCTTATGGCATGCGCTGTCTGCCCGGCACTGGGACCGGCTCAAGGACTTCGTGTCCGATGACTGTATCTACCTGGACATGCCGGTCGGGCCAGCTGCCGCGGCGCGCGGACCTGAAGACATCGTGAAGCGACTGAAGATCGGGCTGGAGCCGTTGGCCTCGTACGAGAATTTCGACGGCTTGTTGCTGACCGACGGCACCAACGCCATGTACGAGCATCATGAGGAATGGCATTGGGAGACCGGCGAATCCGCAGTGCTCAAGTTCGTCAGCGTGCATCGGGTCGAGAATGGCAAGGTGACGTTGTGGAAGGACTACTGGGACATGGGCGCGTTGGCCAACTTCGCACCGCCGACCTGGCTGGAGAATTTCGCCACCGCAGACATGTCGTGGGTTTTCGACGCAACCGGGTTGGTGTAGCGGCACGTGCCGCGCGTCTGCGTTGACCCTGTAGTGACGGCGCCAAAGCGCGAGTGCACTCCGCCCTCAGGTGAGGGTCAACGCAGACTTTCAGAGCGTGATCTTGCAGGCCTGACCGATGTCCAGGGTGCGCAGCACGCGGCCCATGCCGAGCCACATGGCACAGGACAGCGCCAGATCGGTCAGCAGCTGGTCGTCGAAGAGCGCTCCGGCACGGGCCCAGAAGTCCTCGTCGTCGCGCAGACCGGTGTGGTCGGTGGCGAACCGATGCGCGAACTCGGCCGCAATGCGCTCCTGCGCGCTGTAACCCGGCCAGGTCTGCCACTGTGCCGCGTATTCGTACAGGTCCTCGTCGACGCCGGCCGCCGTACCCCCCGAGTCGCGGGTGTTCTGGCACACCACGCACTCGTTGTCCACGGCGATCACCGCGCGGGCCAGTTCGCGAACCCGTAAAGGCAAGCGGCCCTTGGTGTAAACGGCGCGGGTGAAACCTGCCATCGCGGCGCCGATGTCAGGCGACTTCAGCGCCCAGCCCGCCACGTCGTCGTCGGCGAAATCTCCGATTCGGCTCATGGCCGAATCGTACGCCGGAACCGCACCAAACTGGAACATGTTTCAGTTTTTCATCGGACCAACCGGATCGACGACAACGGCCCCGCCCCAGACGGGGCGAGGCCGTGCTCGACTGCGCTACAGCGGTATCGATCTACTGCGGCGGTCGCGACACACACTGTGCCGCGTAGAGTTGTTCACCGAGCTTGTCCATCAGTTCCAACTGTGTTTCCAGGTAGTCGATGTGCCCTTCCTCGTCAGCGAGGATGGTTTCAAAGATGTTGGCGCTGGTCGCATCACCCTTCTCGCGGCACATGATGATGCCGGGCTTCAGCCGCGCGACAACCTCGTACTCGATCGCCAGATCGGCTTCGAACTGCTCCCGCAGGGTCTGACCGATTCGCAGCGAGAACAGCCGCTGATAATTGGGCAGGCCGTCGAGCAGCAGAATGCGATCGGTGATCACCTCCGCGTGGCGCATTTCCTCGAACGACTCGGCGCGCGTGTGCTTGGCCAATTCGGTGAAACCCCAATTGTCCTGCATTTTTGAATGCAGAAAGTATTGGTTGATCGCGGTGAGTTCACTGGTCAATTGCTCGTTGAGCAATTTCAGAACTTCGGGATCGCCTTGCATTGCGGCTCCTAAACACCATCGGGGCTGGTCAAGTGTCACTGGCGCGGCACCAACAACGTGCCTTAGACGAACCTAGTCGAGCGGCCCGCCACGGGCGACCCGATTCGGCGGCGTTTCTGGCTGGATTCCACCGGCGCGCTCGTCCGCCCGCGCCACCGACTCCACCGCTAGCCAGCCGCTATGGACTGGCTGACCTAACTAAGGTTAGACTGCACTAACCGCTGCGGGGCCGTCCGCTGCGCCGATCGAGCGAGAATGGCAGAACCGATGAGCGAGCACCCGTTGCACTCGCTTATTCTGGCCGCCGATTATCGCGTCGACGATGTCGAGACGATGTGGGCTCAATTGAAGACGCATCAATCAACCCTGGCCGCTATCTCGGCACATCACGTCGTCGTCTATTCATCGATCTGGGAACCGGGCCGGGTACTGGCAACCGTCGGTATCCATAATCCGCATTCGGTGCGTGAAGTGCTGCGGTCGCCCGCGATATTCGAATTTTTCGACGCATCCGGCGTAGACGATATCCCGGCGATTTTCGCCGGTGAGGTCGTGGAGAAGATCGACCTGTTCGAACCGAGTGCAGACGACGCCCCGGTGGCCTCGGTGGTTGTCGGCGTGGTCACCGCGGTACAGGACGTGCCGGCGCTGATGGACAAGGTGCACGATGCCGCCGACCGCTTCCGGGAATCCGGGGTGCGCAAGGTCTGGGTATACAGAGCCCTCGACGACGGCCACGAGGTCTTGATCCTGCAGCAGATCGAGAGCGAGGCCGCCGCGCGCAACTGGATCGACCATCCGGACGCCGCGGCCGAATGGATGTCGGAAGCCGGATTCGGCCCCTATCCAACGGTTTTCGTCGGCACCCTGGCCTACCTCTGGTCCATCGACACCCCAAACGGACGGGGTAACTGATGTTCGTCTGCCTGTGTACCGGGGTCACCAGCCAGGTCGTCACCGATCTGGTCGCCGACGGGGCAACGTCTTCGAAGGAGATTGCCGAGAAGTGCGGCGCCGGCCTGGACTGCGGCCGCTGCCGGCGCACCGTGCGGGCCATCATCGCCGCAGCCCGCACCGACTGCCCCGTGCACCGGGCCGGCTAGGTCGAGTCCTCAGCGGGAGCCGACGCGCCGCGAACCCAAGCCGGGCGCACCGCTAGTTCTTCCGCGCCACGAACGCACCCAACGCATCTGCATTGGCCGCGCCACCGAGCAGCTCGGCGAACTGACCGGCCTCCCGCTCCGTTGCCGCGACGATCGCCTCGCGCGTCGGCTCGACCATCGCGTGCTTGACCGCCATCAGGCTCGAAAGTGGCCGGGAAGCAATGATTTCCGCATACCGCCGGGCCTCGGGCAGCAGTGCCTCGGGCTCACAGACCCGCCACACCAGCCCCATCTGCAGCGCTTCCTCGGCGCCCACCCACTCCGACGACAACAGCAGCCATGCGGCGTTTTGCCGTCCGATCAAGCGCGGCAACAAGTATGACGACGCCGCCTCAGAGGCCACGCCAAGGCTGGTGAACGGGCATTTGAGCCGCGCAGTCGTCGACATGAACGCCAGATCGGCATAGCCCAGGATGGTGGTGCCGATGCCGAGACCAACCCCGTTCACCGCACAGATCAGCGGCTTCGGGAACGCTGTGAGCGCCTGGATCAGTCCGGGAAAACCGTACTCCCCCATCTGATATTCGGGATTGGTCACCATCTCCCGCATCTCGACCAGGTCGTTGCCGGCGCTGAACGCGCGGCCCGCACCGGTCAGCAGCACGACAGAAATATCGGGGTCCGCAGCAGCATCGTTCAGGGCGATCGTGGTGGCGTCGTACAGCGCCTCACTGAACGCATTGAGCGCATCGGGCCGGTTCAGAGTCAGGGTGCGAACCCGGTTGGTGTCGTCGATCTGAACGAGTGCGGCCGGGTCGGTCACAGCGTCTCCCCAAAAGGTGTGCGTCGCACGTAACGACTGGTCGGCACGGTGTCGACATTCTGATTGGCGCCGAACGCCGCGGTGCTGGTGGCCATCTTGGTCATCCGGTCAACCAGATCGGCATCGTCGGCCGCCCCGAAGAACGCATGCAGGCTGGCGGTCGCCTCGATCGGGAACAGCTCTTCGACGATGGCCGCCAGTGGCGGGGCGTCGGGTGTCAGCGAGCGCACCACCGTGTTCTGCGTGTAACCGAATGTCGACTGAGTGTCGATGGCGACCTGCGTGTGGTCAATGTGCCAGCGGTGGAACCACTCTCGCTCGTCCATCCCGTCCGGCCGGCGCAGTAGCGCAACGTTGGCCAGGCCCGGGGTGTGCTCGCCCGGCACGACCGCCGGACCGGCCATCGGGACCGACTCGGTCACCAGATAGGCGGCCAGCTCGGTGCATTCGGATCGCAACCGCTCCAGCGCCGACATCATCTGCGCGCCGTAGTACTGCTGGGTCCACACGCTGACCACCGCGACCACCGGCGGGTCGAGCGTGGTCAACAGCATCAACGAATCTCGGACTGCCGCGTCCTTGACGTTGACCGTCAATCCTGGGACGCCCAGCGCCAGCAGCTCGTCGGCGACCTCGGTGCGCAACCGCTCGGACCACGCATCGTCCGCACTGTCGCGCCGCAGCGTGACCATGACCTTCTCCACGAAACCTCCTTGCCGCAGTACGAACTAGCCCCGCGCCCAGCGCGGTGTGATGAATACGCCGTCGGCCTCCACCGTGATGCCCTCGGCATCGGCGATGTGCCCGACGGCGTAGGTCTTGATGCCTTCGGTCCGAACGATGCGTGCCTCCGTGCGCAGGTCACCCAGCGGCGTCATCCGGCGGTACCGAATCGTGATGGTCCCGGTCAGCCGCGGCTGGCCCGGTACGCTGGCGCCCTCGCCGAGCACGTGATCCAGCACCATCGCCGAAACCCCACCGTGCACGTGACCGGGCGGCCCTTCGTAGGCGGCGCCGAGGTGGAAGTCGGCAGACACACTGCCGTCGTCAGCCCGGTGCAGCTCCACCGGCGGAGCGATCGGATTGCGCACTCCGATGACCGCGTTGCCCCAAGGCATTTCACTGCCCCGCTCCCCGAACCGGACGCCGAAGGAACCCTCCAACTGGGCGACCCGCAGCCGGGCCGTCAGCGAGTCGATCTCGGCTTTGGCCGCAGCGACGGTATCGGCGCCGGCCTCGGTTCGAATGGTTGCGTCGATGAGCTCCCGCACGGACTGCGTCAACGGTTCGTAAACGGCCCGCAGCCGCGCCACCTCGTCGGCGCTCAGGTCCTGAAACGTGTACTCGAGCATCATTGAACTAGAACACGTTCTAGTGCGACTGTCGAGGGAGGGGTCCGATTACCGCATAACGCAGGAGGCGACGCCGGCGACCAGACCACGTCAGCTACCGAACACGCGCTATTCAGCAAACCTAAATAGCCATTTTGATCGGTCCGCCGAAAGACGCGACCGGCAACCGTCGTGAGCGCCGCCAAACGACCGACATTTCACGCGCAGCAGCAGCTACCACCGCAACCCTACTGGACAGCGGCCTCCCAAAATTGGGAAGCCAGTCAATTAACCTGCTATGACTTCAGGACGCCAAGGACACATGCGGGAACTGTCGGCGCAGTCGATGCGAATTTCGTACCACCTTCTCGGAAACGTTGTACATCGATATGCGCGCGGATTAGAGTCTGATCTGGAATCGCCGCGCCACTGGTCAGCAAATCAAGATCGGCGATGCGGCAAGGTGATCTCCGCGACGTGGGATGGCAGCGGGGAGCTCCTGTTGGGGGAGGAACTGGGCTGATGCGGATGGATGCGCTCGCCGGATGTCCGGTGTCGCACGTGGCCGTCGTGGCTGCCTACGACGTGGTCTACACCGGTATTTCGACCTGGCTCAACGACGACCAGACGTTGCACGGTGCCACCGCGGGCCACTACCCCGACGCCCAACAGTTCCTTCGCGACCACCCGACCCACCGGAACCGTTCCGAGGTGGTGCTGCTTGTGCTGAATGCCGATGCGGCGCCCCATTTCGCCGCTGTGCGCGAACTGTCGTCCCATGGCCATCGCGTCGTCGTGTATTCGCACCTCACCGACCGAGACGTCATCCGTACCGTCATGGACTCCGGCGCACTGACCTGCCTGGCCAAATCCGAGGGACGTCAGCACCTGCTCGATGCCATCAAGGCGGCAGTCACCGAGACACCGTATGTGGGGCCTCTCATGGCCGCCGCCATGCGAGGTGACGATGTCGTCCAACGTCCGGCGTTGGCGCCGCGGGAACAGCAGGTGCTGGTGGCGTGGTTCCGGACGGACAGTAAGGAGCTCGTCGCCCAGCAGCTGTTCCTGGCCCCCAGCACGGTGCGGACACACCTGCAACGCATCCGCGCGAAGTACGCCGCGGTCGGCCGCCCGGCCGGCACCAAAGCTGCATTGGTGGCCCGAGCGATCCAGGACCGGATCATCGGCATCGACGATCTGTGACAGTCGGCGCTACGTAAACTCGTCGCATGCCCATCAGCGCCGATGATCTGCAGCCATGACGGGTTGGGTGGAGCACGCGATCTGGTGGCAGGTCTACCCGCTGGGTTTCGCGGGCGCCTACCCGGCTGAACCACCACCGCGCACCGACGAACACCGACTGCGGCGGGTCACCGCCTGGCTGGACCACGCAGTCCGGCTCGGCGCCTCCGGGGTCGCCCTGGGCCCGATCTTCACGTCGGGCACCCACGGGTACGACACCGTCGACCACTTCCAGATCGACCCACGACTGGGCGATGACGCTGATTTCGATGAGCTGGTCGACGAGGCCCACCGGCGGGGTCTGCGAATCCTGCTCGACGGCGTGTTCAACCATGTCGGCACCGGTTTCCCCCGGTATCGGCAGGCGCTGGACGGGCAGCAGACCGGCTGGTTCCGGCGGCGCGGCGCGGCCTTCGACACATTCGAGGGGCACGATGGCCTGATCGCGCTCGACCATGACGACCCCGAGGTGGCCGATTACACCGCCGAGGTGATGTCCCACTGGCTCGGCCGCGGCGCCGACGGTTGGCGGCTCGACGCCGCCTATGCCGTCCCCGACCGATTCTGGTCAACCACCCTGGCAAAGGTCAGGCAGCGATTTCCGGACGCCTGGTTCGTCGGCGAGGTGATCCACGGCGACTACCCGTCCCGTGTCAAGAATGCGACCTTCGACTCGGTCACCCAGTACGAACTCTGGAAGGCGATCTGGAGCAGTCTCAACGATGCGAACTTCCACGAACTGGACTGGGCCCTCAAGCGGCACAACGAATTTCTCGACACCTTTGTCCCGCTGACGTTCATCGGCAATCACGACGTCACCCGCATCGCCAGTCAGCTAGGCGACCGGCGCCACCTCGAACATGCCCTGGTGCTGCTGATGACGGTGGGTGGCACGCCGAGCATCTATGCCGGCGACGAGTGGGGCCGGCTCGGCATCAAAGAGGAGCGCTTCGGCGGCGATGATGCGGTTCGTCCCGAATTTCCTTGCAGCCCAGATGAACCGGACAATGACGTGACCCGACTGCACCGGCACCTGATCGGCCTGCGGCGCCGCCACGCGTGGTTGCACACGGCCCGAACCCGCGCCGTCACCCTCGACAACCTGCGGTACGTGTACCGCGCCGAGAACGGCCGGCACGCGCTGGCGGTGGCCCTCAACCTGGCCGACCGTCCACTGCAGCTACCCATGACCGAGGTCGGCGCCGACACCGGCCGCATCATCGCCGGGTCCGGCGCTCCGGACGAGCGGGACGTGGCTTCGATCGACGTGCGCCCACACGGCTGGGCGATCTTCGCGCTCTGACTCAGCCTCTGTTTGCTGAAATCTCGCGCGTCCGCACACTCGCTGACACCCCAGGCCCAATTGCCGGCGGCGCCGAGTCACGGCCGAGTCGCAATCGTTAGCCAACTGCGATCTCAAAACCCGGCGCTGTCGCGCGTGGCCTTGCTGCCCAAGGTGTTTCACTACCTACCAGAGCAAGCAAACTCGATGGCTTGCAGTGAGACGAAAGGTGGGTTGTTGCCGCTATGAACGTCGCCGGCATGATTCGGAGTACGTGGCTAGGCCGCATGTTCCTGGGATTGGTTGCTGCACTGACCCTGCCCGGGCTGATCGGCGTGGCCGGCGGAACGGCAACAGCGGGCGCCTTCTCCCGCCCCGGACTGCCCGTCGAGTATCTGCAGGTGCCCTCGGCAGCAATGGGCCGCGACATCAAGGTGCAGTTCCAAGGCGGCGGCACGCATGCGGTGTACCTGCTGGACGGCCTGCGGGCGCAGGACGACTTCAACGGCTGGGACATCAACACCGAAGCATTTGAGTGGTACAACAACTCCGGTCTCTCAGTGGTAATGCCGGTCGGTGGTCAATCCAGCTTCTACTCCGACTGGTACCAGCCGTCGCAGGGCAATGGTCAGAACTACACGTACAAGTGGGAAACGTTCATGACCAAGGAACTGCCGATCTACCTGGCCGCCCACAAGGGCATCTCGCAGTTCGGCAATGCCGTTGTGGGACTGTCGATGTCCGGTAGTTCGGCACTCACCTACGCCATCTACTACCCGCAGCAGTTCGTCTACGCGGCAACGCTTTCCGGCTTCCTGAACCCGTCCGAGGGCTGGTGGCCGATGCTGATCAGCATGTCGATGAACGACGCCGGCGGGTTCAATGCCCAGGACATGTGGGGCCCAGCCGGCGACCCGGCGTGGAAGCGCAACGACCCGATGGTGAACCTGCAACAGCTGGTCAACAACAAGACCCGGCTTTGGGTCTACTGCGGCACCGGAACCCCTGGCGACCTGGACACCGGCAATTCGGGCGGCACTCTGATGGCCGCACAGTTCCTGGAAGGCCTGACCCTGCGGACCAACCTGACCTTCCGCGACAACTACATCGCGGCCGGCGGTAACAACGCAGTGTTCAACTTCCCGCCGAACGGAACCCATACCTGGGCCTACTGGGGTCAGCAGCTTCAGCAGATGAAGCCGGACATTCAGCGGGTGTTGGGAACCCCGGACGCGAGCTAGCCCGACGCACCCCCGAACCCAGGGAGCCTGCCGTTACCCCCGAGACGGCAGGCTCCCTGCTTTGGCGCGCTAACTCGGGTCCGTCACGGACGAAGCACGAGTTTGCCGCGGGTATGGCGCTCCTCGAGGTCGCGATACGCCGCGCGCACGTCATGGAGCGGGTACACCCGTGCGATCGGTACCTCCAATTCGCCCCCGGCCACCAGCGCGACGAGTTCAGCGACAACCGCGGCGCTCGTGCCCTCCGCGCTGCCCACACCCTGCACGCCATACTCCTCGATAGCAGGGAAATCGATGACGGTGTCGACCCGCTCCGGCGCAACGCCCAAGTCGTTCACCGCGAGGGCGACGTAACCGCCGCCGAAGAAGTCCAGGAACGCATCGACGCGCCCGGACGGCGACGCCGCTCGTAGCCGGTCTGCGAGTCGGTCGCCATAATTGACCGGGATTGCGCCGTGTGCGCGCAACCACTCGTCGTTGGACGGGCCGGCGATGCCGAGCACAGTGGCCCCGGTTCGGGTCACCAGTTGTACTGCGATGGAACCGACACCTCCTGCGGCTCCGGCGATCGCCACGGTGTCGCCCGCCTTCAGCCCCACCGATGCAACGGCTGCATACGCCGTCGAGCCCGCGACGTATAGCGAGCCGGCAACTTCCCACGGAACGTCCGACGGCTTCACCGTCAGCTGGTCGGCCGGCACGGCCACGTATTCGGCGTGGCTGGATCGCTGCAGGGAGAACCCGAGCACCTCATCGCCATTGGCGAAATCGGCGACTCCAGCACCCAATTCGACAACGACCCCGGCAAGATCACTGCCTTCGCCCGACGGGAACGTCGCCGGCCAACGATCATGGAGGAAGCCCGCGCGGACCATCGCCTCCCCTGGATTTATGCCCGCCGCCTTGACCTGCACGAGCACCTCACCGGCCGCGGGTGTGGGCCGGGGAACCTCGCGGACCTGTAGAACATCTATGTCGCCATATTGATCGAACTGCACTGCTCTACTCACGTGGACTAAGACCGTCCACTGACGACGACTATTCCGGAGGTGCCCAATTGCACAGCGATCTGCCAGATTCTCTACCCAGCGTCGGCTCGGTGGCCGAGCAGCCCGCGCGAACACAATCCATGCGACCGATCATGCGGGGCATCCTGCTCGATATCGCGCCGGCACTGATCGCGTACTACGGACTTCGAGCCGCCGGCACCTCGGAGTACGTTGCGCTGCTGACCGCGACAGTGCTCGCCGGCCTGAAGGTCGGCTACGACGCCGTCAAGGCACGCCGGCTTGATCCGTTCGCCGGTTATCTGATGCTCAGCTTCGGACTGAGCCTGGCCGTGGGCCTGGCGACCTCGAATGCCCGGATGCTCATGGTGGGCGACACCCTCGTCGGCGGTATCGGCGCGCTGATCTTTCTCGGCAGTTGCGTTGTCGGTAAGCCACTGACGCAAGTGGTGGCCGAACGCGTCCAGCCCGACGACGGCTCGCCAGAACCCGGTGAACGCGCCTTCAAACACCGCGTACACGTTCTGCTGTCAGCGATATGGGGAGTTGGCCTGTTGGTCGGCATGTTGCTCAGTCTGGCGATCATCTTCTCGTTGTCCATCGACGTCGGGAAGGGTGTGAACAGCGTGGTGTCTCTGGGCGTCACCGGAATTCTGATATTGGCGACGGTGGTGGTGGCCAAGACGGCGAGGTCGCGCTGGGAACAAAGACCAGCCACACAGAGTTGAGCCCATCAGGTTCAACTTTGGAGGATTGATGTCTGAAGCCATCACTGTCCCGGTGTTGTTTGTCAGCGAGCCGATCGTGCTGCCCGGCATGGTTGTGCCGATCGAACTGGACGACGCCGCCCGTGCCGCGGTGGACGCCGCACAAGCCGCGGCCGAGGCTGGTGAGCCCGGCAAGCTACTGATCGCGCCGCGTCTCGGCGACCGCTACCCGACACATGGCGTGCTCGCGTCGATCGTGCAGGTCGGCCGGGTGCCTGGCGGCGGCACGGCCGCCGTCGTCCGCGGTGAACATCGCGCCCACATCGGATCCGGCACCACCGGACCGGGCAGTGCGTTGTGGGTCCAGGTCGATGAGGTCGAGGAAAGCCCAGTGACCGACGAAACCCGCTCGCTGGCAGCCGAATACAAGAAGCTGCTGCTCGCGGTCCTGCAGCGCCGGGAGGCCTGGCAGATTGTCGACGCGGTCAACCAGATCACCGAGCCGTCGGCGCTGGCCGACACCGCCGGGTACGCGTCGTACCTGACCGATCTGCAGAAGCGTGAGCTGCTGGAGGCTGCAGACGTGGCCGAACGGTTGCGCAGTCTGATCGCCTGGACCGGCGAGCACCTGGCCGAAGTCGAGGTCAACGACAAGATCGCCGAAGACGTTCGGGCCGGAATGGACAAGAGGCAGAAGGAATTCCTGCTGCGCCAGCAACTGGACGCCATCCGCAAGGAGCTCGGCGAGCTGGACCCGAACGGCGCCGGCGGCGCCGAGGAGCCCGCGGACTACCGGACCCGCATCGAAGCGGCCGGGCTCCCCGACAAGGTGCGGGAAGCCGCGCTGCGCGAGGTCGGAAAGCTGGAGCGCTCCAGTGAACAGAGCCCTGAGGGTGGCTGGATCCGTTCCTGGCTGGACACCGTCCTGGACCTGCCGTGGCACGTCAAGACCGAGGATTCGACGGACCTCAAGGGCGCCCGCGAGATTCTGGACGCCGACCACCACGGGCTGGACGACGTCAAGGACCGCATCGTCGAATACCTGGCCGTGCGGGCGCGTCGGGCCGAGCGCGGCATGGCCGTGGTCGGTGGGCGTGGCTCGGGTGCGGTGATGGTGCTGGCCGGGCCGCCCGGGGTTGGCAAGACCTCATTGGGTGAGTCCGTTGCCCGCGCCCTGGGCCGTAAGTTCGTGCGGGTCGCCCTGGGCGGCGTGCGGGACGAGGCAGAGATCCGTGGTCACCGGCGCACCTACGTCGGCGCGCTGCCGGGCCGTGTCGTGCGGGCCATCGGCGAAGCCGGTTCGATGAATCCCGTTGTGCTGCTTGATGAAATCGACAAGGTAGGCTCGGACTACCGGGGCGATCCAGCGGCGGCGCTGCTGGAGGTCCTGGACCCGGCGCAGAACCACACGTTCCGGGACCACTACCTGGACCTGGACCTGGACCTGTCCGATGTGGTGTTCCTGGCGACGGCCAACGTCATCGAGAACATCCCGTCCGCACTGTTGGACCGGATGGAGCTGGTGCAGATCGACGGCTACACCGAGGATGACAAGGTTGCCATCGCACGGGATTACCTGCTGCCCCGGCAGGCCGAGCGGGCCGCTCTGACGGCCGAGGAAGTGGCAGTGACGGACGCCGCGCTGCGCAAGATCGCAGCGGACTACACCCGCGAGCCGGGCGTCCGGCAGTTCGAGCGGCTGCTGGCCAAGGCACTGCGCAAGGTGACCACCAAGCTCGATACCGACTCGGCCAGCAGGATCGTCGTCGACGAGCCGGATCTGGTTGAGTACCTGGGCCGTCCGCGCTTCATGCCGGAATCGGCGGAGCGCACCGCAGTGCCCGGCGTGGCGACCGGGCTGGCGGTGACCGGTCTGGGCGGCGATGTGCTGTACATCGAGGCGGGCTCGAACGAGGGCGAGCCGGGCCTGCAGCTGACTGGTCAGCTGGGCGACGTGATGAAGGAGTCTGCTCAGATCGCACTGTCCTACGTGCGTTCGCATGCAGCGCAGCTCGGTGTCGACCCGAAGGCGCTGGACCGGCGGATCCACGTGCACGTGCCCGCGGGTGCGGTGCCCAAGGACGGCCCGTCCGCCGGTGTCACCATGGTGACCGCCCTGGTCTCCATGGCCACCGGACGGCAGGTCCGCGCCGACGTCGGGATGACCGGCGAGGTCACGCTGAACGGGCGGGTGCTGCCCATCGGCGGGGTCAAGCAGAAGCTGATGGCGGCCCAACGGGCCGGGCTGACAACGGTTTTCATCCCGGCGCGCAACGAGCCGGACCTGGACGACGTGCCCGCCGAGGTGCTCGACGCACTGGAGGTGCGGCCGATGACCGACGTGGCCGACATCGTCGCCCAGGCGCTCGAACCGGCCGCTGAGGTGGCGACCGCGGCTGCCTGAGCCTCTGAATAGCGCGAGCAGACGCAAATGCTCCTGTTCACTGGGACATTTGCGTCTGCTCGCGTTAGATGGGGACATGCCCAACTTCAACGAAATCAAACGGCGGGTCGTACACGGCGTCCAACGTCGCCTGGTCAATCCGGTGGGCCGGCAGCTGCCGGTGACCATGCTGGAAACCATCGGCCGTAAATCCGGTGAACCGCGTCATACCGCGATCGGCGGCCGCGTGATCGACGGCGCTTTCTGGCTGGTGTCCGAGCACGGCGACCACGCCGATTTCGTACGCAACATCAAGGCGAATCCGGCAGTGCGAGTGCGGATCGACGGCCAGTGGCGCACGGGTACGGCGCACCCGCTGCCCGACGACGATCCGGTCGCCCGCCTCCGCGAACTGCCGCAGCTGAACAGCGCGGTGGTGCGGGTGATGGGCACCGACCTGCTGTCGGTGCGCGTCGACCTGGATTAACCGGTCATGCTGCGCGGTGCTCGGGCGATGTCGACCGCCGCCGCTTC
>JARLGS010000041.1 GCA_031292695.1 Mycobacterium sp.
GCCCACGGCTACCCGACCGCGCACGCCGCCGCGGCCATCGGCCCCGACCACCTGGCCGCCGACCTGGTCGTAGCCATGGGCCGCAACCACACCCGCATCCTCCGTGACCTGGGTACCGACCCGGATCGGGTCCGGATGATGCGCTCGTTCGACCCGCGCTCGGGCGCCCACGCGCTGGACGTCGAAGACCCGTACTACGGCAACATCGACGACTTCGAGGAGACCTTCGTGGTGATCGAGGCCTCGCTGCCAGGGCTGCACGACTGGGTCGACAAGCAATTGGCCGAGCGAGGCGACTGATGCGCCGTCTCGCCTTCTTGCTCCGGCCGCAGTGGCTGGCGCTGTTCGTTGTGGTGGCGGCCTTCGCCTACCTGTGTTTCACGGTGCTGGCGCCGTGGCAGCTGGGCAAGAACACCCGGACCTCGCGGGAGAACAACCAGATCGCATCGTCGTTGAACACCGATCCGGTACCGCTGACTTCGGTGCTGCCGCACCAGGATTCATCGGCCCCGGACGCGCAGTGGCGGCGGGTGACCGCGACCGGCCACTACCGTCCGGAGGGCCAGGTGGTGGTGCGGCTGCGGATCGACGACGGCGATGCGTCCTACGAGGTGCTCACCCCATTCGCCGTCGACGCCGGCCCGACGGTGTTGATCAACCGCGGCTACGTGAAGGCCGGCGACGGCCCCGGGGTGCCGGCATTCGCCGCCCCGCCGACGGGCCAGGTGACCATCACCGGGCGCCTGCGCGACGCCGAAGCCGTCATGTCCGGGAAGAACCCGTTCCGCGAAGACGGTATCCAGCAGGTCTACTCGATCAACCCGGCGCAGGTTTCGCAGGTGACCGGCGTGCCCTTGGCCGGTTCGTATCTACAGCTGGTCGACGGCCAGCCCGGCGGCCTCGGCGTCATCGCCCTCCCGCACCTGGACGCCGGGCCGTTCCTGTCGTACGGCATCCAGTGGATCGCGTTCGGCATCGTCGCACCGATCGGGCTGGGCTACTTCATCGTGGCCGAAATGCGGCAGCGCCGGCTGGAGAAGGCCCAATCCGATTCCCGCGCACCTGCTTCCGGCGGTCCCGACCCCGATCCAAACCAACCACAGGCGCCCCTCACCCGCGAAGAGAAGCTCGCCGACCGGTACGGCCGGCGACGCTGACGGCCACCGCCGGCCCCGCCTTCCCGCCGAAACGGCATTCCAGCAGGCCGCTTCTTGCACTTTGTCTGCCGGAACGCAGTTTCGCGGCACTGATTCCCACGGCCACCGCCACGGCCAGCGCCTGCACCCAGCGGGTCAACCGCACCGCCCGGCGCAGGTCCACCGGCTGCGGCGCCGGACCGGAACCGAGTGTCGGGCGCAGCTCCAGCCGGTGCGCGTACTGAGTCGGGCCGCCGAGCCGCACATCCAGCGCGCCCGCGAATGATGCCTCCGCGACACCGGCGTTGGGGCTCGGGTGCCGGTGCGCGTCGGCCCGCCACGCGCGCAGTGCCCGCACGGGGCTACCGCCTACCGCCGGTGCGGCAACGGCTGTCAGCACTCCAGCCAGCCGGGCCGGCAAGTAATTGACGACATCATCGAATCGTGCTGCCGCCCAACCGAACCGGGTGTAACGCGGGTTCAGGTGACCGATCATCGCGTCCAGCGTGTTGGCTCCGCGGTACACCAGCAAGCCGGGCACCCCGGCGACCGCGCCCCAAAAAGCCGGCGCGACAGCAGCATCCGAGGTGTTCTCGGCGACCGATTCCAGTGCGGCCCGGGCCAATCCGGCAGCATCCAACGCGGCCGGGTCACGACCGCACAGTGACGGCAGCAGCGCCCGCGCCGCACCGACGTCGTCACGTTCCAGCCGGTCCGCCAAGTCGGCTCCGGTGCGCGCCAGCGAAGTCCCGCCCAGCACGGTGTACGTCGCCGCCGCAGTGACCAATGTGGTCGCTACCGGCCCGCGGGCAATGCGCTGCAGCCCGAAGCCCAGCGCCGCCAACCCACCCAGCAGAACCGCCGTGTGCGCCGCACCGGCCGCCCGGTTGTCGGCGTAGGTGCGACGTTCCAGCGCCGCCGCCGCCTGACCGAACAGTGCCACCGGGTGCCCGCGCACCGGGTCCGCCCAGCACACGTCGGCCAGGTAGCCGAGTGCAAGGCCTACCGCCCGCGGTGCGCTTCGTTGTTCAAACACGCCGGGAGCGTCTCACAGGGTGCTTTACTCGGCGTCATGCGGTTCGGTCCACCTCGGCATCCGAAGCGGGTTGTCGACCTCATCAACCCGGCGGCGGTGCTCGCGCCGGCCGCCAACGTGATCATGCAGCTGGCGTTGCCGGGGGTGGGCTATGGCGTGCTGGAAAGCCCGGTGGACAGCGGCAACGTCTATAAGCACCCGTTCAAAAGGGCCCGCACCACGGGTACCTACCTGGCCGCCGCCACCTACGGCACCGACGATGACCGCGCCCTGATCCGCCGCGAAGTCGACCGGGTACATGCCCTGGTTCGCTCGACGGCGTCAAGCCCGGTGCCGTACAACGCCTTCGACCCGAAGCTGCAATTGTGGGTGGCTGCCTGCCTGTACCGCTATTACATCGACCAACACCAATTCCTGTACGGCCCGCTCGAGCCCGCCGCGGCCGATGCCATTTACGCCGACGCACGCACCCTGGGCACCACGTTGCAGGTGCGCGACGGCATGTGGCCGGCCGACCGGCTCGCGTTCGACGAGTACTGGAAACGCACGCTGGACCAATTGCGCATCGACGAGCCGGTGCGCGAACACCTGCACGGCGTGGCGGCGCTGGCGTTCCTGCCCACCCCGCTGCGGCAGCTGGCCGGCCCGTTCAACCTGTTCGCGACAACGGGTTTCCTGCCCGCCGAGTTTCGCGCGCACATGAAGCTGGCCTGGACACCCCGTCAGCAGCGCTGGTTCGACCGGCTGGTGACCGCACTGCGGCTGGCCGACCGGGTGGTCCCCCGCGAGGTGTGGTTGTTCAGCTATCAGCTGTACCTGTGGGACCTAAGGTTCCGGGCCGGGCGCGGAAAACCGGTGGTGTGAAACAACATTCGACAGGAGACAGGAGGAGTTCCATGACATTCGCGGCACTGAACCATGTGGCGGTCACCGTCAGCGACCTCAAGATCAGCGCACCCTGGTATCACGCTCTGATCGGAGCCGATCCGGTGCTCGACGAACACACTGACGCCGGCTACCGCCACGTGGTGTGGGCGCTGGACGGCGGCACCCTGTTCGGCATCCATCAGCATGACCGGGCGATCGCGCCGGGTGAATTCACCGAATTCCGCGCCGGGCTGGATCACGTCGGCTTCGGCTGCGCGTCTCGCGCTGACCTGGTGAACTGGGCGTCCCGACTCGACGATCTCGGCATCACGCACGGCGGCGTGGTGGACGCGAGCTACGGGTCGGGCCTGAGTTTCCGCGACCCCGACGGCATCGCGCTGGAGTTCTTCGCCCCGCCAGAGTGAGCTAGCACCGCGGAGAGGGGTGTCGATGTCTGTTCGCGCGCTGGCGGCAACGGCCGCCGTCACAGCGCTGGTAGCGGGCGGCTGCAGCACCACCGCGGGCACCCCGACCGTTCCGGGATTCGAGAGCACAACGCTGGCCGACGGGGTGTTCGCCAACGTCGAGTACACCGATCCCGGCCATCCGGACCACACCCCGACAACGCCGCTGTCCGTCGGCATTCGGCCGGAAGCCGCCCGCACCAAGGCGCTGCCCAGCCCGACGGCCCAGGTTGTCATCAACTCCGACGACCTTCCGCCGCTGGCTGCAGGCGGCAAGTACGAGATGCGCCTGGACAAGTTCACCCTGCGTCCGGGCGCGCAGTCGCCAGAGGTCAGGCAGGGCGGCCAATACGCCAGCCGACACGGCGTTGAACTAGGTGGGCTTGGTGGGCGCGGACGGTCAGTGGGGGGCAAGGAATGTGATGGGGGCGGCGTGCGCCAGCGCATTGTCGATATTGCCGATCAGCGAGTAGTCGTGCTCGACGGCGACCGCCCTGACACCCGAGCCCGGGTCGAAACTCACGTCATTGAGGTTGATCCACACAATGTTCGGACTCAGGGTGGATTCGAAGTAGTACACCTTGTTGGTTGAGTCAGCGACCGATCGCCAATACGTGGGCGAAAGGTTGGGGTGCGCCGGGTCAGCAGTACCCCAGGGCACGGACACGTTGCGGATAACGCTGAGAACCCCTGCGACAGCTTGGCGTTCGTCGGTCGTTTGAGGCAGCTGGCTCAGGTAGTACGAGGCGCGCACGAAGCGATCTTCAGACTGGATGGATCCGGGCAGGCTGACATCTCGGTCCTTGTTTTCCCACGCGGCGTTGAGCGCGAGCTGTTCGTCGTAGGTCGGACTGTTGGTCATCACTTGGTATTGCCGGCCGTGGTGGATCACCGGTTTGCCACCGAGGTACTCGATGACCGCGGAATCGCCGGACGCGTCGGACACCGACAGGTGCACTACCGACGGTTCATCGTCGTGGGGCCCGAATTTCACTGGTGCGAGGTAAATCGACGGGTTGGTGAACGCATCGACCACTTCGTTGACTGTCGCAAAACTGGTCAGTACGTACTGCACCCAGGCGGTAACAGACAGGCGGGGGCGGTTATCGGCCGGCGCAGGTCCGAAGTCTGCTTCACCCAGGTACAGCAGGTTGGCAACCAGGCCGGTCTGGTTCATCCCGTCGAAAACCCCGTCGATAGGGCCGGTCGGATTGGTGGTGCCGGCGACCTCAACCGTGCCGTATTTGCTTGTCCACGAAAGCGAATTGACGCCACCGGCGCCATCCTGCGTCAACCCACGCGGAATCACGTAGAGGTGGGAATTGAATGAGTACGGCCAGTCCATCGACCGACCGGTGATCACCGCGCCGTTGGGCCCCAACCAGGTCACCCGGCTGCAGGCCCCGGCTGGTGGTGCGGCCGCCAATACCAGCGCTGCTGCGCACAATCCGCCAAGGCAACGTGCAAAAATGTTCCGCCGCATGAAGATTCACCCTTCAAGTCCGATTGGCGAGGAAGGCGTTATGCCGAGGCATCGACCTCAGGTATCACTGCGGCCAGGACGATATGCGTGGCGCGGGACCAGCGGGAGGTGCCGGCTTCAATGCGGCTCCTGGTACCGGAGTGTTCTGCAGCGCGCCCAGACAAAGACCGATTCGCCCTGGCAGGCAAGGGATGTTGCCGGAACCACCGTAGCTGTTGTTGGGTTGATTCTCGGACCAACAAATGCCGGTTCGAGGATCGAGGATGGATCCGCCCGGGCACGTGGCCGACGAGGCTATCGGCCAGCCCGCCCACGGGGCTGACGCCAGCACCACCGCGCTGCAGAGCGATGCGGCCAGGAGGTGAGACGACCGGAGGCGCAGTTTCATGATGGCGATCTCCCTACGCGGTGATCTTGGTCTGCGCGTCGATGACGTTGGCGGCATCGATCACGACCTGTTCCTGGCCTTGCTGCGCATCGGCATTGAGCTGCAGAACGAACAGGGCGTCTTTGGCCGGGATGACCACCGTTTTCTGCGCCACGACCCGCGGCTTGCCGTTATACGTGTAGGTACCCGCAGACTGAATTGCCTGGAAGCCGCTCAGCGTGCTCTTGTCCGGGTCGCCGAGCGGTTTGAAGTCCGGCAGATTCTCCAGCTGCCCGGGGGCATATTTGAGAATCATTGCCGGATCGACATTGCCAGTCAGCTTCGAGGCGATCGCCATCATGGTTGGCGGATCAGTGGGATCGGCGGGCTGGTCGTAGACGATTGCGCCGTAAGCCCAAGCCGGGGTGCTGCTGCCCGCGTCACTCCACCCTGGCGGGAAGGGAAAGTCAAAGGTCGGTGTGCCCTGGTCGTGGGGCTTGATCGGCGTTTCAGCGATACCGTTCTCGCTGATGTAGTCGCTGATCGTCTTATTGGGTCCCGGCGCGGGGGCCGGCCTGGAAGACGCTGGCGCACTTGTCGATCCCGGTGACGATGGCGCACTGGACGTCCCAGCCCCCGTCTTGGTCGAGGCACTACAGCCGGCCAGCGCGATCATCGCGGCCGTCAACCCCACCGTCGCCGTCCGTAGCACCCTCGTCATCGGCCCGCCGTTCCTCGAGTTGAGTTCCCTGGCGCGAGCGTAGTCCTTTTATTGACCTGATAGTCAATAAATAGTGCTGCGAAATCGCTGATTCAAGCCCGAGCGTTCATGCGCTGACCTGCGCGGATATTGGTGGGCGCGGACGGTATCGAACCGCCGACCGCTGGTGTGTAAAACCAGAGCTCTACCACTGAGCTACGCGCCCCGCCTCGGGCACGCTACACGGGTTGGCGGGTCAAGGGAAAATCACTCCAGCGCGGTCAGCGCCGACATCCAGACCGACTGGTCCCGCGGTTCGCCGGGCGAGGTGCACTCCGCGAACCGCACCACGCCGTCCCGATCAACGAGGAAAGTCCCGCGGTCCGGATAGCCGGCCTCGGCATTGAAGACGCCGTAAAGCTGGGACACCGCGCCGTGCGGCCAGAAGTCCGACAGGATCGGGAACTCGAAGCCAGACTCGCGGGCCCAGACCTTGTGAGTGGCCGACGGGCCGACGGAAATCGTCAGAGTCTCCACCGCGTCATTCCGATACGTCGACAGCCGCTCCTGAATCTCACCGAGCTCCCCGGCACATACCGGGGTGAACGCCAACGGAAAGAACACCAGCAGCACGGCGCGGCCGCGCAACGCCGACAGCGTCACCGCCCGGCCGTGCTGATCCTTCAAGGTGAAGTCGGGGGCAAGCGAACCGACGGCAATCACTGCGCTGCCCGCCAGATTTGTCGCACAAAGGCGGGCACTTCGAGCCCACCTTGCTGCGGCGCCAGAGCACCGACCGCCACTAGTGCCGGCCCGCTGCCTTCGACTTCGGCTGCACCAAGCGGCTGGCGATCCAGTCCCCGAGGTTCGCCGACGAAGTGACCACCAGTCCGGCCGTCGGCGCCGACTCGGCGATCTCGGCGGGCTGAACGTGGCCGGACTTGCCGGTCTTCGGGGTGACCACCCAGATGACACCGTCCTCGGCCAGCGGGGTGATCGCGTCCATCAGACGGTCCACCAGGTCGCCGTCGTCATCGCGCCACCACAGCAGCACGACGTCTACGACGTCGTCGGAGTCCTCGTCGAGAAGCTCTCCGCCGCAGGCATCTTCGATGTCGGCACGGATGTTGTCGTCGCTGTCCTCGTCCCAGCCCAACTCCTGGACGATCTGATCATTGTGAATGCCCAGTCGAAGGGCGTAGTTCGGCGCGTCCGCCGCGGCCACCGGTATCCTCCTCTAACCTGCCTGTTCGCAGCCCGTGAATATGGAACCCAATACTCGCACGCGGCGACGTTTCATTTGATGCAAGACACATCTTTGATCAAACCGCGATCAATGCACACCCGCCTGGCACGCCTTCTCGGTCGCCGATTTGGCGTCGTTGAACTTGTCGACCGCCGCATTGAAATCCGGGGTAGCTGCATTGGCGCTGATGGCCGTGGACAGCGCCCGGGCAGCTGCCGCCCAGCCGGTGAACGCAGCCTTCAGGTCGGGCGATTGCACAGTGCCCGCACTCTGCGTCACGGCGTCGGCGGCACGCTTCAGCGCGTCGACCGCGGCCTGCGATTTGGTCGGGTCGGCGCCGCCGTTGTTCTCGGCATCCACATAGGAATTGACGGCATCCATCGCGGTTCCGCCGGTATCGACGAACGAGCCACACGCGGCCTCGGTCGCCGCCGCCGAGGCGCTCGATGAACTCGAGCTCGCCGACGCCGCGCTGGAGACCGATACCGACGTGCGGTAAGCCGCCGCGGCCGGTTTGTCGACAGTGGAACTGCCGTCGACGGCCTTCGTGCAACTGACAATCACCATGGCGCACACCGCAAGGCTGCCGAGCGTCATACCGACTGCCCGGAGCCGCGGCGTGCCGACCCCGCTGGTGATCATCAGAAGACCGTACAGGGTCAGCCCGTCGATGGTCGGACCATCCGCCCGACCATCCGATTGCGTACTCGCCGGTAGCCCACCCCGGCGCCGGATCTGAGGGACGATGGGGGGACGATGGGCACTGCCAAAAGCAACCGGAAAATCGAATACCAAGGAGTGGCAGTTGACCACTGAGTTCGTGCGCCAAGACCTGGCTCAAAACTCCAGTACCTCAGCCGAACCCGACCGGGTCCGAGTGATCCGTGACGGCGTCGCGTCGTATCTACCCGACATCGACCCCGACGAGACCGCCGAGTGGCTGGAATCGTTCGACGACCTGCTGGACCGGTCGGGGCCCGCGCGCGCCCGCTACCTGATGCTCCGGCTATTGGAGCGCTCGCGGGAGATGCGCGTCTCGATTCCCGCACTGACGTCCACCGACTACGTCAACACCATCCCCACCGACCTGGAGCCGTGGTTCCCAGGCGACGAAGAGGTCGAGCGCCGATTCCGCCGCTGGATCCGCTGGAACGCCGCGATCATGGTGCACCGCGCGCAGCGGCCGGGAGTCGGTGTGGGCGGCCATATTTCGACCTACGCGTCGTCGGCGTCGCTGTATGAGGTCGGGTTCAACCACTTCTTCCGCGGCAAGAACCATCCCGGCGGCGGTGACCAGATTTTCATCCAGGGTCACGCCTCGCCCGGCATCTA
>JARLGS010000413.1 GCA_031292695.1 Mycobacterium sp.
GGTTCACCCGCGGGCTGACCTGGTTCTCATTGCGGTAGGCGTCTACCTGGTCGAAGCGCAGCCCGTAGTTCAGCGTGACGCCATCGATCGGCTTCCACTCGTCCTCGAGATAGACGCTCGCCTCCAGCTCGGTCTTGGCGCTGTTGTCGATGATCGTCAGCGGCTGGTCGGTGGTCTGCACGCCCGCCGCATCGACCGGCAGCAACTGCGATGCCGTGTCGCTGACCGAACGATCGACCTGGACGATCACGCCGCCGCGCAACGTGTGCTGCGGCGTCAGGTCGTAAACGCCCTCGGCCTGCACGCCGGTGGCGAGGTCGGTCTTCGCGGCGTTCTGCGAGATGCCGTCGAACAGCAGGTCGCCGAGGCCCGAGGGTGTGAAGGTCAGCGTCGAGTAGCGCGAATAGACCGACAGCTGCACCGTCGTGAGATCGGTGGTGTGCAGATAGCTCAGTGCGCCGAACTGGGTGTTCTCGCGCTGGCGCTGGTTCAGGTCCTCGCTCGGGAAGCTGGTGACGCCTTGCACCGTCAGGCCAAGGCCGCCCGGGTCGGCGGCGTTGAGGCCGCGGCGGTTGGGGATCTGGAAGCTCTCGTCCGACGTGCCGAACATGAATGAGATGCTGCTCTGCGCGTCGATGATGTGGTCGAGGAAAGCGAAGCCCTGGATCTGGTCGGTGTGGTCGTGCAGCGGATTGCTGCTGCCGTCCGGCGACTCGATGCCGAGGTCGTCGCGCAGATAGCTGCCCGAAACGAAGTAGTTGGTGGCCCCGCTGGAGCCGCCGTACTCGAAGCTCGGCTCGAACTCGCCGTGGCTGCCGCCGTACACGCCGACCTCGCCGCCGGGCGTGTAGATGCCGCTTTTCGTAGAGATGGTGACGATGCCGGCGGTGGTGATGCCGTACTGGGCCGGCACCGCGCCGGTGATCAGCTCGGTCTTGTCCGCCAGGCGCGGGCTCAGCACCTGGCCGAACGCCGACAGTCCCTCGGGCAGGATCACGTTGTTGATGCGGTATTGGATGTTGCCGTGGTCGCCGCGGATATGCAGCTGGCCGAACGAGTCCTGCACCACGCCCGGCGCCTGCAACAGCACCTGGTTCAGCGCGGTGTTCTCGCCCCCGGGCAAGGTCAGCACGGTCTGGCTCGACATGCTGTAGGTCGAGGCGCCGAGGCTGGGCTCGATCGCCGAGCGCGCGACATCCAGCTTCTGCGCGGTGACGACGATCTCCGAGACCGACGCGCTCGGGTCCGCCGTGGAATCGGCCGCCAGGGCCACGGTGGGCGCCGCGACCAGCACCACCCCGGAGAATAACCACGCTCGCCGGCGGGTGCGGCTCATTACTGATTCCGATGCTGCAGTGCAGCAGGCTTTGGCGGAACCGGGCGCGAAAGCCCAGGTGCGCGATTCCCGTTGGCGTCGGGAAAAATTCCCGATCTGCGTTTCTTCTTGGCGGCGTGGCCGACCGGGTACAGACCTAGACCATGTCCTTGCGCTTGAGGATTGTTGCGGCTGTCGTCCTGGTGCTGGTGTTCGGCTCCGGCTTCGGCCTGGCGCTGGCGGGCCAGCATGCGCGGCACTGGCTGCGCGACGAGATGACCAGCGCTCAGGAGAGCGGCCGGCTGGAGACCGTGCGCGCGGTGGCCGAGATGCCGCTGACCGACCACCCGGACCGCGAACTGGTGCCGCTGATCGCCGATTTCGACGGCAACCGCCACCTGCAGGCTTGGCTGGTCACCGCGCAGGGCGAGGTGCTGGCCACCTCCAAGCCGGCGCCGGCCGAGCCGCCGCCGGACTGGTTCTACTACCTGCTGCGCCAGGATGTGCCGCCGGTGCGGCTGGCGGCGCCGGCGGGCGGGATCATCGAGCTGTGGCCGGTCTA
>JARLGS010000042.1 GCA_031292695.1 Mycobacterium sp.
ACGGCGTCGAGCGCGTGATCCTGCGGCGCGGTGATGAAGTGGTCTTGTTCACCGTGCTCGGATAGCCAGCGATCGACTTCCTCTCGGGCATCGCTCAGCCACTCCCAGCACACAGCGTTAGCCACGTGTGCAATGCCCGTCTGATCCAGCTGGTTCGCGACGTCAACGGGATCGCAAACACCCATATTCAATTCACACATTTGCGGGGAATTGTAAACAACCGGGATTAATCATGCTAGTAATTGCTGAAACTTAGCATTCACAGCAAACATGCAGGTCAGTGCGTGACAATCCCGCGGATGTTTTACCGTCACGGAGATCTTGGTAGCCGCGGCTCGCCACAGAACTCGCATTCGAACTCGCGCACCAGATCGGACAGTAAGTGCTTACCTCAGCCGCTGGTGGTCGCACTCAAGTAGGTTGACGCGGTGTCGTCGTAGACCCGCGCGTCGCCCTGTCCTGTGACGCTTGCGATCTGGATGCGTCACCATGTGTTGACTATGTCAACACATGGTGACAACTCCTGGCGCGAGGGTCCAAGCCCCCACCGCAGCGCGCAGCGTTTCGTCGCGTCGCCCCGGTTCGTCCGGGGCCATCGGTCCGCGCATCCACTCGGCGCGTCTGCCGCGGGCCAACTCGTCAGGCGTCTGGTCAGACGTGGCTGTGAGCTGCGGTCCACGCAGGCAGAGGATCCGCGTAGCGCAGCCAAGCGCTGGTGCCGGCAGCGATTTCGTCGTCGGTGAGGAGCGCTGAATCGAGAAGCATGCGTAGCTTGTTCGCTTCAAGACGGATGCCGATGAAGACGATTTCCTGACCGGGTTCGATGTCGGTGCTCGTCCAATATTGAGCGGGTTCGATCGTGAGGTTGGGTCCGGCCTGCGACCAGATCGCGGCAATGGTGGGCCGAGTGGCGATCCAGCAGAAGCCCTTGCTGCGCAATAGTCCTCGGACCTGATCGAGCGCGCCCGCGAGTCGTTGCGGATGGAATGGGCGATCGGCCCGGAACGTCATGCTGCCGATGCCGTATTCCTCGGTCTCGGGGGTGTGGCCGCCCGCGATCTCTTCGTCCCAGCCAGGCGCCTCGGCCGCTAGTTCCGGATCGAACAACCCCGTCTCCAAAACTGTTTCCAGCGGCACGATCCCGTGATCGGTGCGCTGGATAACCGCATTGGGGTTGAGGCGCCGCACGACCGCCTCCACGGTCGCAATCGTTTTGGCACTGACCAGATCGGTCTTGTTGATCAGGATGACGTCGGCGAACTCGACCTGGTCGACCAGCAGGTCGGCGATATTGCGGCCATCGCCATCGGCCACTGCCAGGTCCCGATCAGCCAGTGCTTCTCCGCGGGCAAGCTCGGACAGAAACGTGCACGCGTCGATGACCGTGACCATCGTGTCCAGGCGGGCGAGGCTGTAAAGGATGAAGCCGTCCTCGAATTCCCAACTGAATGTGGCAGCCACAGGCATCGGCTCGGATATGCCGGTTGATTCGATCACGATCTGATCGAATCGGCCCTGACGGGCCAGATCAGCGACGGCGGTGATCAGGTCTTCGCGCAGCGTGCAGCAGATGCACCCGTTGGTGAGTTCGACCAGTTTTTCTTGCGTTCGGTCGAGGTGACCTTGACCGGCGATCAGTGCGGCGTCGATGTTCACCTCGCTCATGTCGTTGACGATCACCGCAACCCGGCGACCTTCGCGGTTGGCGAGGATGTGATTGAGCAGCGTGGTTTTTCCGGCGCCCAGGAAGCCAGACAGCACGGTCACTGGGATGAGCTCAGCAGAGGTCGAAGGCATGCGACTAATGATAATGATTTTCATTAAGCCGCGCGAGTGGGGCGTGCTCGACCGCTAGTGCTCGTCGTAGTGATCCTCATGAGCGGCGTGACGACAACCATCGTGGACATAGTCGACGTGATCTCCGTGAGGCACAGCGACATGGCCGCAGCCGGGGCCGTGGGCATGGTCGTGGCTCTCGTGCACCGCGTGTTCATCAACCTCGCACTCGTCGAAATGCCCGTCATGCGCCTTGTGCAGGTGCCCGTCGTGGACATAGTCGATGTGATCTCCGTGCGGGACCGCAACATGGCCGCAGCCATCACCATGCAGATGGTCGTGGTCGCCGTGTTCGGTGTGGGTAGCAGTCATCGTGATCGGCCTTTCGCCGTTCCCGCAGGTACCCGGCCAGGCCCTGCCTGATAACCACGACACTAGCGACAGACCACCGCACGCGACCAAGGATGACGTTGGATCTGTCGCCCGACTTCACGGGTTTGGGACGAATGACGGCAGGGTGACCATGACCGTGAGGCCACCGTCGGCACGCGCCGCGGCACGCACGGAGCCTCCGTGGGCAGCAGCGGTAGCACGCACGATCGACAGGCCAAGTCCCGAACCGCCTCCTGGATCTGCCATCCGTTCATGCGGGATCAGCCGGCGGAACGGTTCGAAGAGCACATCCACCGCGTCGGCCGGGATCACCGCTCCATTGTTCTCGACTATCAGCGATGCCGTCCGGTCGGCGACCCCCACCGCGATGCTGGCCCATCCTCCGGCCGCAGGGCTGTAGCGGATGGCGTTGTCGACGAGGTTCTGGACGAGACGATCCAGTAGTTCCTCGTCGCCCATCACATAAGCCGATCGAAGGTCGCTGCTGATCTGCACCCCATGACGCTGGGCTAGGTCGGCAGCGGTGGCCACAGCGCGGCGCCCGCACTCGGCGAGATCGACTTGCGCGGGTCGAGAAATCCCTTGTTCGCTGGTGGCAAGCATCAGCAGTCCGCCGATGAGGCGCTCATGCCTGCGATTGACTTGGAGCAGTGTCGCGCCAAGTTGCCGCGTCGACTCTGACACCTCGGGGTCTTCGAGTGCGACCTCGATCAGGGTGCGATTGATGGCGAGTGGGGTACGCAGTTCGTGCGATGCATTCGCCACGAATCGGTGCTGGCTGTCGAAGTCGCGGTCCAGCCGTTCGAGCATCGCATCGAAGGTATCGGCAAGTTCTTTGATCTCGTCGGCGGGCCCGTCCAACGAGATGCGCTCGTGCAAATTACGGTCGGCAACCCGACGCGCGGCGGCGGTGACCTCCTGCAGCGGCCGCAGCGCACGGCCGGCAAGCAGCCACCCGCACCCGCCCGAGACGATTCCGATGACAGCCAGAAATACCAGCGACCACACCAACACCGAATCGAGTAACTCGCGCCGTTGCTGTTCTGCCTGTGCTGATAGCACGTCGACGACGTCGTCGATGAACGGATGGTTGCGTATTCGGTGAGTGGACAAGAAATCGTGCGCTGCGGCCAGAGCGCTGCTGCCCGGGCTGTTGGCCAACTCTTGGCGCAGATAGAAGTACATCAGTCCCACGAGCAAGGCCCCGGCAGCGAAGAACGTGCCCGCGTAGAGCACCGTGAAGCGGGTTCTGATCGTTGATCGAAGCCAGCGGTTCATGGGATGCGGTACCCAGCACCGGGAAGGGTTTCGATGACCGGGGGGTCGCCGAGTTTTCGGCGCACCATCATGATGGTGTATCGCACGACACCGGTGAACGGGTCGACGTTCTCATCCCAGGCTTTCTCCAACAGATGTTCGGCTGACACGACGCCTCCCCGGGCCAACAACAGTTCAGCCAAGACCGCAAACTCTTTGCGCGACAGATCAATCAGGCTGGCCTCACGCGTGACGATACGGCGATGCAGATCCAGACTGATGTTGCCCCGGGTCAGTACTGGTGGGCTTGCCGGGCGGGATCGGCGTGCCAGGGCCTGGATTCGGGCAACCAGTTCGGAGAAGGCGAAGGGCTTGTTGAGATAGTCGTCGGCGCCAAGCCCCAGACCCTCGACACGATCGGCTACCGCAGTTGCGGCAGTGAGCATCAGAATCCTGGTGCTCATCTCAGCCTGCACCACGTACCGGCATACTTCGTCACCTGAGGTCAGCGGCAGATCCCTGTCCAGCACCACGACGTCATAGTCGTTGGCCGCGCAGTTCTGCAACGCAGTGTCGCCATCGTAGGTGACATCTACTGCCATACCGTGACGGCGCAATCCGGACGCGATGGTGTCGGCCAGCAGCTGTTCATCTTCAACCACAAGTACCCGCACCCAACCATCGTGCCGCGACTTCCGTTGGGCGGGCGTGAGGTACCGAAGCCCGCTGAGAATTCGGTGCTGTCCTAACGGCAGTCCAACGTCCCGACTGATGCACTGATCGCGATGTCGTTCCTCGTTCAGCGAGTTCGATGTCATTTCGTCGCAGAGGTACACAAATGTCGCAGAGGTACACAAATTAGGAGATGTCATGCCAAAAACAAAAAAGACACGGGCCGCGGTACTGCTGGGTGCGCTGGGAGTGTCGATGCTCGGCGCACTTGCCCTTCCAGGGGTCGCTTCAGCGGACCCCTGGAGACCGTGGTGGTCAGGTCCTGAACACCCGGTGCGTCACTACGCCGGGGACGCTGAACATCCGATCTGGTCGATCACCCATCCGATTCGCGCTTTGACTCCGTAACGCCGCGCGCGGACGCACAACAGTGACGGCTGCGTCGCACCAGGTGGCCCAGCCGTCACTGTTTCCATCTACCGGAAAGCCCCGTGATTCATGAATTCTTCACACCGACTGCGCGATCTGTTGATCGGCAGCGTGATCGCGGCCGTCTCGTTGTCGATGGCGGTCGCACCGGCGTCAGCCGATGCTGGTTCAGCGCTTGCTCCACTGGTCAACACCACCTGCAGTTACGCGCAGATCACCGCAGCGCTGGCGGCTGAAGCACCCGACCTCGCGTCCCTGCTCAACGGCCGACCTCAGGCGCAGGCGAGGCTCCAGCAATTCTTGGCTTTGCCGCCCGACCAGCGGCAGCAACGCATCGACCAACAGTTGGCCGCCAACCCTCAGGCGCAAGCGCTGATCGCCGAACGACTCGGATCGACCCAAGCGCAGGAAGTGACCCAAGTGGTCAACACCTGCAACACCTTCTAAACCAGTCAGCACTAGGCACCCTGAGATCAGTCATCCGGCCCAGCTTCAGCTGAATATTGGCGCCGAAAAGTGGGCATAGCCCTCGCCGTAGATGTTCACGACCGTGCGGGCTTGAGTCCGGCACTGTCGATGTAACTGCGGACCATCCGCTTGCATTCGGTGAGCATCGCCTCGTTGCCGGCCGGATCGTCGCGGAACGCCTCGACCATCAGCGCATCTGCGGTGAGTTGGGCGGCAAGACACATGGTCGGCAGCTGGTCACTGTCCGCAACGCCCATGGCCAGCAGGGTCTTGCGCAAGCCGGCAGCCATGGTCTGGTTATGCGCGCGGTCGGCGGCCCTTGTCTGCTCGCTGAGGTGGCGCCCGAACCACAGCGCACGATAGCCGGCCTGCCTGCGGAACGCGTCGGCGTAAGCGTCGATCACGGCCTCCACCAGACCGTCCCACTCCAGGTTCGGCGCAGCTTGAACAAACAACTCCATCTGCGCTTCGAAACCAGCCAGGTAGCCCAGCGCCAGTGAGTGCAGGATCGCGTCGCGGTCGGGCAGATAGTGATAGAGCGAGCCGACGGAGACCCCGGCCTCGGCGGCGACGCGAGTCGTGGTGAGCGCGTCGGCACCTTCGCGGATGAGCAACCGATCGGCAGCCGCCAACACGCTCTCCAACCGGGCGCGGCTGCGCGCCTGCTGTGGCCGATTACGCAGGGGGGCCCCTGCTGGCGACGGCGTGCTCACCCAAACCTCCAAAACTCGAAACTTGAATTGGTTTCGGATTTATCCTAGCATCGACCCGCATGAAGCCGTGGGCGAACTGGGCAGGCGAACAACGTTGCACGCCAGCCTCGTTCGAGTGTCCACCCGACGAGGCCGCCGTCAGTGCCTGTGTGACGCAAGCCGCCCGGCGCGGCGCGACGGTTCGTGCCGTCGGTTCGGGACACTCGTTTACCGACGTCGCGTGCACCGACGGCGTCATGGTCGATATGAGCGGAATGCAGCGGATCCTCGACATCGATCAGACGGCCGGCCGGGTCACCGTCGAGGGCGGAATCAAGCTGCACGCACTCGGCCCGCTACTCGCCGAACGAGGATTGGCCTTGGCCAACCAGGGCGACATCGACCGACAGTCGATCACCGGGGCGATCTCGACCGCCACCCATGGAACCGGAGCCCGGCTACCGAACCTCTCCGCGCAGATCGTCGGCATGCGGCTGGTCACCGCGACGGGTGAGGTGCGGGAGCTGAGCGAAGCCACCGATCGAGAGGCCTTACTCGCGGCGCGGGTGTCGATGGGCGCGCTCGGGGTGATCACGGCGGTGACGATCCAGACGGTGCCGCTCTACACCCTGCACCGGCACGACCAGACCATGCCGTTGCCCGAAGTCCTGGACCGGCTCGACGAAATCACTGTTACCAGCGACCATTTCGAGTTCTTCGTCTTTCCCTACGCCGCCCGGGCAATCACCCGCACCACACGGCGCAGCACCGCGGAACCACATCCCGCACCGGCATGGCAGCGCGAGGCGCGCGGGCGACTGGACGACGGCGCCCTTGGCACGTTGTGCCGGATCGGGCGGCGGTTCCCGAGCCAGGTGCCGCGTCTCAACCGGTTGATGACGGCGGCCGCGTCCAACGGCGACGAGGAGGACCACGCCTACCGGATCTATCCGAGTCGGCGGGAGGTGCGGTTCACCGAGATGGAGTACGCGATCGACCGCATACACGCGCGCTCGGCGATCGAGCAAGTGATCGCGCTGGTGCGCTCACGTCAGCTACCGATCCTGTTTCCGCTCGAGGTGCGCTTCGTCGCAGCCGACGACGCCTTTCTCTCGCCGTCGCACCGGCGTGACACCTGCTACATCGCGGTGCACCAATACACCGGCATGGAGTACGAGTGCTACCTGCGTGGCGTCGAAGCCATCATGGACAGCTTCGGCGGCCGCCCGCATTGGGGCAAACGGCATTACCAGACCGCGGCAACGCTGCGACCCCGATATCCGGAGTGGGACCGGTTCCAGCACGTGCGAGCCCAGTTCGATCCCGACGGCGTCTTCGGCAACGACTACACCCGCCGGGTACTGGGGCTCACCGTCAATGCCGGGACCCCAGCATGACCGGCTACCTGGTCGGGGTGGGCATCGCCGACATCACCGG
>JARLGS010000414.1 GCA_031292695.1 Mycobacterium sp.
GCCGCGGTAGTAGTCCTCGTCGGTGCTGCCGGGCGCCATTCGATCTGCCCGAGGCCGAGGGCGAACTGGTCGGCGGGTTCCACACCGAGTACTCGTCGCTCAAGTTCGCGATGTTCATGCTCGCCGAGTACGTCAACATGACGACGGTGTCGGCACTGGCCACCACCTTGTTCCTGGGCGGCTGGCAGGCCCCGTGGCCGCTCAGCCTGATCCCCGGCGCCAACACTGGATGGTGGCCACTGCTGTGGTTCGTCGGCAAGGTATGGGCATTCCTGTTCATGTTCATGTGGCTGCGGGCCACCCTCCCCCGATTGCGTTACGACCAGTTCATGGCGCTGGGCTGGAAGGTGCTCATCCCCCTCTCGCTGGCCTGGATCATGACGGTGAGCGTCGTGCGCACCCTGCGACTGCAGGGGTACGGCAGCTGGGCCGTGACGCTGGCGGTAGCGGCTGTCATCGCCATCGTGGCCATCGCGGGTGCAGTGTGGAACACGCTGCGGCGCGGGTCAGTTCCCGTCGCGGCGACACCGCCGGCTGGCGCGTTCCCGGTGCCGCCCATCCCGGCAAAGGAGGTAGACCATGCTCGGTAGACCCAAGTTCATCGACGCCATCGCCGGATTCGGCGTCACCTTCCGGACCATGTTCAAAAAACCGATCACGGAGCAGTATCCCGAACAGCCCGGACCGGTCGCCGCCCGCTACCACGGGCGGCACCAGCTCAACCGGTACGACGACGGCTTGGAGAAGTGCATCGGCTGCGAACTGTGCGCATGGGCCTGTCCCGCGGATGCGATCTTCGTCGAAGGCGCGGACAATGATGAAGGACAGCGCTTTTCACCGGGCGAGCGGTACGGCCGGGTGTACCAGATCAACTATCTGCGGTGCATCGGCTGTGGACTGTGCATCGAAGCCTGCCCGACCCGGGCACTGACCATGACCAACGACTACGAGATGGCCGACGACAACCGGGCCGACCTGATCTACGGCAAGGACAAGCTGCTGGCCCCGCTGCAGCCCGGCATGACCCCACCGCCACACGCGATGGCGCCCGGCAGCACCGACGAGGACTACTACCGCGGCAACATCACCGGGGACGGTCTCAAACGGCCCGCGGGCACACCCGGGACGGCCCCGTGACAGCAGAATTCGTCGCCCGGGCAGCGACAACTTTGGCGGCCGGCGCACCACAATCCACGTCCACCGGTGAAGCCGTGACGTTCTGGGTGCTCGGCACCGTGGCGGTGCTGGGCGCAGTGGCCATGGTGGCCGCACCGAAAGCGGTCTATTCAGCAATGTTCCTGGCCAACACGATGATCAGTCTCGCAGTGCTGTACTTCGCCCAGGATGCGGTGTTTCTCGGGGTCGTTCAGGTGGTGGTCTACACCGGTGCGGTGATGATGCTCTTCTTGTTCGTCCTGATGCTGATCGGCGTCGACTCCGCGGACTCCCTGGTGGAAACGATTCGGGGGCAACGCATTGCCGCGGCGGTCGCCGGTGTCGGGTTCGGTTTCGCGGTGATCGCGGGGATCGGGAACCTGGGTACGAAATTTGTCGGGCTGGAGCAGGCCAACCGGGCCGGCAATGTCGAAGGACTGGCAGTGCTGATCTTCACTCGGTACCTGTGGGCATTCGAGATGACCAGCGCGCTGCTCATCACCGCCGCCCTCGGCGCCATGGTGCTGACCCATCGCGAACGGTTCGAGCGGCGCAAGACGCAGCGCGAGTTGGCCGTAGAGCGGTTCGCCGACGGCGGGCATCCGACGCCGCGGCCCAATCCCGGCGTGTACGCCCGGCACAACGCCGTCGACATTCCGGCGAGGCTGCCCGACGGCTCGGACGCGGATATGTCGGTCAGCGCCGTCCTGCCACGACGCAGCGTGTCCGCAATTGATGGGAACGCATCATGAATCCCGCCAACTATCTGTATCTTTCGGCGCTACTGTTCACCATCGGCGCGACCGGCGTACTGGTGCGACGCAACGCGATCGTCATGTTCATGTGTATCGAGTTGATGCTCAACGCCGCGAACCTGGCGTTCGTCACGTTCTCCCGGATGCACGGCCACCTCGACGGCCAGGTGGTCGCCTTCTTCACCATGGTGGTGGCCGCGTGTGAGGTGGTGGTGGGACTGGCGATCATCATGACCATCTTCCGGACCCGTCGGTCGGCGTCGGTGGACGCCGCGAACCTGTTGAAGCAGTGACCATGACGACATCGGTGTGGCTACTGATCGCGCTGCCGCTGGCAGGCGCGGCGATACTGCTGCTCGGGGGCAAGGCGACCGACATGTGGGGGCATCTGCTCGGTTGCGCCACGGTGATCGCGTCATTCCTCGTCGGCGCAACCCAATTCGCGGCAATGTCGGGCCGCACCAATGACTCCCGGACGGTGCACGAGACGTTGTTCTCGTGGGTGCCGGTCGCACAACTGCAGGTCGACTTCGGGTTGCGGCTCGATCAGCTATCGGTCTGCTTCGTGCTACTGATCACCGGTGTCGGATCCTTGATCCACATCTATTCGATCGGCTACATGGAGAAGGACCCCGATCGCAGACGTTTCTTTGCCTACCTCAACCTGTTTGTCGCTGCGATGTTGTTGCTGGTCCTCGCCGACAACTACCTCGGCCTGTACGTCGGGTGGGAAGGCGTCGGCCTGGCGTCGTACCTACTGATCGGCTTCTGGTCGTACAAGCCGTCGGCAGCCGCGGCTGCCAAGAAGGCGTTCGTCGTCAACCGGGTCGGTGACATCGGCCTGGTGCTGGCGCTGGCCGCCATGTTCGCGCACACCGGAACTCTCTCGTTCACCGGTGTTTTCGCGGCAGCACCGCACCTCACTGCAGCCGCCACCACCACCATCGGTCTGCTGTTGCTACTCGCGGCCTGCGGCAAGTCCGCCCAGGTTCCGTTGCAGTCCTGGCTCGGGGACGCGATGGAAGGCCCGACGCCGGTATCGGCACTGATTCACGCCGCCACCATGGTCACCGCCGGCGTCTATCTGGTGGTCCGCTCCGCGCCGATCTTCAATGAATCCGCCAACGCCCGACTGGCTGTGGCGATTGTCGGGGCGGTCACCCTCCTGTTCGGCGCGGTGATCGGCTGCGCCAAGGACGACATCAAGAAGGCGCTCGCGGCATCGACCATGAGCCAGATCGGCTACATGATGCTGGCCGCCGGGTTGGGACCGGCCGGCTACGCGCTGGCCATCCTGCACCTGCTGACGCACGGGTTCTTCAAGGCTGGACTGTTCCTGGGCGCCGGTTCGGTGATGCACGCCATGGACGACGAGACCGACATGCGCCGGTTCGGCGGCCTGCGCACCGCCATGCCGGTCACCTTCGCCACGTTCGGCATGGGCTACCTTGCGATCATCGGAGTCCCGCCGCTGTCCGGGTTCTTCTCGAAGGACCCGATCATCGAGACTGCATTCGCGGCCGGCGGCGCGAAGGGACTGCTGTTCGGCGGCGCAGCGCTGCTCGGCGCCGGTATCACCGCGTTCTACATGACCCGCGTCATGTTGCTGACGTTCTTCGGCGAAAAGCGTTGGCGCGCCGACGCTCATCCGCACGAGTCGCCCTCGGTGATGGGCTGGCCGATGGTGGTGCTGGCCGCCGGATCGATCGGTGCCGGCGCACTGCTGGCCGGCGGCGGGATGCTGCAGCACTGGCTGGAACCGGTGGTGGGCTATCAAGAGGCAGAACACGCCGTCCCCGCGTGGTTGATCACGGTCGTGACCCTCATCGTGGTGGCTGTCGGTGTCGGGATCGCCTACCGGATGTATGCGCTGCAACCGGTTCCGGTCACCGCGCCGGTCAAGGTGTCGGGGTTGACCGTGGCGGCCCGCAACGATCTGTACGGCGACGCGTTCAACGAACGGGTGCTGATGGGTCCGGGCCGGCGGCTGACCCACGATCTGGTGGACTTCGATGACGAGGCGGTGGACGGCGTCACCCGAGAACTGGCGGCGCTGGTGCGCGGCTCGTCGCAACAACTTCGGCGCTGGCAGAACGGGTTCGCCAGGTCGTATGCGCTGTCCATGTTGGCCGGAGCGGCATTGCTGACGGCCGCCATTCTCTTGGTGAGGATGTGGTGACCGGAATGTGGTGGCTGACCGCGTTGTGGGCGGTGCCGATGGCCGGCGGCGCGACGGTGATCCTGTTGCCTTCCGCGGCAAGGGCTTTGGCCCGGTGGTTGGCACTCGCGGTGGCACTGGTGGTGCTGGTCATCGTGCTGGTGCTGGCCGTGCGCTTCGATCCAGCCGGAGCGCACTACCAATTCGTCGAGAACCACCGGTGGATCCCGTCCTTCGGCACCGGTTACCTCCTGGGGTTGGACGGCGTCGCCCTGGCGCTGGTGGCGCTGACCGCGGTGCTGGTGCCCCTGTTGATCGGCGCGGGGTGGAATGACGGTGGCGCGCAAGCCAAATCCACCCACGCCTATCTGGCCCTGATCCTCGCGGTCGAGTCGATGGTGCTGATTTCGCTGGTGTCCCTGGACATCCTGCTCTTCTACGTCTTCTTCGAGGCGATGCTGGTCCCGATGTACTTCCTGATCGGCGGTTTCGGTGCAGACCGGCCGGCGGCATCGAAGGCTGCGGTGAAGTTCCTGCTGTACAACCTGTTCGGTGGCCTGATCATGTTGGCGGCGGTTATCGGCCTGTACGTAGTCACCTCGGGTAGTCCCGCGTTCTCCTCGGGCACCTTCGACTTCCGCGCCATCACCGAGGCCGTCCGACTCGGCACGCTCAACATCAGCCCCGGACTGGCCAACGCGCTGTTCGGCGGATTCATGTTCGCGTTCGCGGTGAAAGCGCCACTGTGGCCACTGCACCGGTGGTTACCGGACGCGGCGGTGCAGGCCACTCCGGCCACCGCGGTGCTGATGATGGCCGTCGTCGACAAGGTGGGCACGTTCGGCATGCTCCGCTACTGTCTGCAGCTCTTTCCGTCGGCCGCCGACACGTTCCGGCCGTTGATCATTGCCCTCTCGGTCATCGGGATCGTCTACGGCGCCATCGTGGCCATCGGCCAGACCGACATCATGCGGTTGATCTCGTACACATCGATATCGCACTTCGGCTTCATCATTCTGGGTATCTTCGCGATGTCCGATCAGGCGCGGTCCGGCTCCGCCCTCTACATGGTCAACCACGGTATCTCGACCGCCGCGCTGTTCCTGATCGCCGGCTTCCTGGTATCGCGCCGCGGCTCGCGGGCCATCGCCGACTTCGGTGGCGTGCAGACCGTGGCGCCCATCCTGGCCGGCACGTTCCTGATCGCCGGATTGGCCACCCTCTCGCTGCCCGGCCTCGCGCCGTTCATCAGCGAATTCCTGGTGCTGATCGGAACATTTGTGCACTACCCCGTGTTTGCCGCGCTGGCGGCCACCGCTCTGGTGCTGTCCGCGCTGTACGTCCTGTGGATGTACCAGCGGATGATGACCGGTCCCGTGGCAGAGGGCAACGAATCGCTCCGTGATCTGGTGCCACGCGAACTCGCCGTGGTGGTGCCGCTGGTCGCATTGCTGTTGGTGCTCGGGGTCTACCCGAAGCCGGCCCTCGACGTCATCAATCCCGCGGTCGGGCATACCGCATCGAGCACTGTGCAGGGGGCGGCCAGGTGACCACCATCCCCACGCCTTCGGTCGAATACGGCCTGCTGTCACCGATGCTGATCGTGTTCGGTAGCGCGCTGATCGGTGTCCTGGTGGAGGCGTTCGCCCCACGCACTGCGCGCTACCGCGCGCAGGTCACGCTGACCATCGGCGGGCAGGTACTGGCGCTGGTCGCCGTGGTTTCGCAAGCGCTGCACCTGTGTTCGGCGATCGGGAGACCCGCGGTTCTCGGTGCGGTCGCAATCGACCGCCCCGCACTGTTCCTGCAGGGCACTCTGCTCGGGGTGAGCTTGCTGGCCACTCTGCTGATGGCCCAACGGGTTCCGAACGGTATCCGGGCCGGACTGGCCGCATTCACCCCGCAGGCGGCGACTGTTCCGGGCAGCACAGCCGAGCAGGTCGCGATCAAAGCCGGTGTGGCCCAGACCGAAGTGTTCCCACTTGCCATGTTCGCTCTCGGCGGCATGATGCTGTTCGCTTCCTCGAACGACCTGCTGACCATGTTCGTCGCACTCGAGGTGCTCTCTCTGCCGCTGTATCTGATGTGTGGTCTGGCCCGGCGCAACCGGTTGCTGTCTCAGGAAGCATCGCTGAAATACTTTCTACTGGGCGCTTTCTCGTCGGCGTTCTTCCTGTTCGGTGTCGCGATGCTGTACGGCTACGCGGGCAGCCTGAGCCTGGCGCAGATCGCGGTAGGCGGTGGGCCGACCGCGCTCGGGGTGGTCGGCATCGCGCTGTTGTCGGTCGGCCTGTTGTTCAAAGTCGGTGCGGTGCCGTTCCATTCGTGGGTGCCCGACGTCTACC
>JARLGS010000415.1 GCA_031292695.1 Mycobacterium sp.
AAGGCGGCCATCGATCTGTCGGTGCTGGCCAGTTCGTTCGGCGGCGGCGGCCACCGGCTGGCGGCCGGCTACTCGGCGGACGGTTCTGCCGACGACGTCGTCTCCGGCCTCATCGCCGCCCTACGCTAGGTTCTGCTCCCGCGAGCGACCGTGTTTGTCCGCCGACCCGCCGTGATCAGGGTGCGTTTTCGGGCCGCTCGTCAGCAACGAAGGTGCGCGTAGTGATATCGGAGCAGCAAGCGACCGGCCGTCGCATCGCGGCGCTGGCCTTTCCGGCGCTCGGGGTGTTGGCCGCCGAGCCGATTTACCTGCTGTTGGATACCGCCGTGGTGGGGCGGCTGGGCGCGCTGCCGCTGGCGGGCCTCGCGATCGGTGGGCTGATCCTTAGTCTGGTCGGCTCGCAGCTGACGTTCCTGTCGTACGGCACCACGTCGCGGTCGGCCCGCAGCTTCGGTGCCGGCGATCGGACGGCCGCGGTCGGGGAAGGGGTCCAGGCCACCTGGCTGGCGTTGATTGTCGGCGCACTCATCGTGGTGGTGGTACAAGCCTGTGCCCCCGTGCTGTTGACAACGATCGCGGGCGGGGGCGGACACATCGCCCAGACGGCGCTGCCATGGCTGCGGGTCGCGATCCTGGCGGTGCCCGCGATCTTGATATCCATGGCCGGCAACGGCTGGTTGCGGGGCGTGCAGGACACCGTCCGGCCGCTGCGTTATGTGCTTTTCGGCGTTGGTGTTTCGGCGGTGCTGTGCCCGCTGCTGGTATTCGGTTGGGTTGGGCTGCCGCGGCTCGGGCTGACCGGATCGGCGGTGGCGAATCTGGTCGGGCAATGGATCGCCGCGGCGCTGTTCGGCGGTGCGCTGCTATCCGAAGGGGTGCCGCTGCGCTTGCGTCCCGATGTGCTGCGCGCCCAGCTGACGATGGGCCGCGACCTGGTGTTGCGTTCGTTGGCGTTCCAGGTCTGTTTCGTCTCCGCCGGTGCGGTGGCCGCCCGGTTCGGCGCCGCCGCCGTCGCCGCCCATCAGGTGGTGCTACAGCTGTGGAATTTCCTTGCGCTGGCACTCGATTCGCTGGCCATCGCCGCGCAGTCGCTGGTCGGTGCTGCCCTCGGCGCCCAGCAACCGGCACCCGCCAGGGCGGTGGCCTGGCGGGTCACGGTCTACTCGGCTGCCGCGGCCACGGTGTTGGCCGCGGTGCTCGCGCTGGGCGCAGGCGTGCTGCCGGGATTGTTCACCGCCGATGCTGCGGTGCGGGCCCAGATCAGCGTTCCGTGGTGGTTCATGGTGGCTCAATTGCCCATCGCCGGAATCGTTTTCGCGCTCGACGGGGTATTGCTCGGAGCGGGGGACGCTGCGTTCATGCGCACTGCCACCTTGGGCAGTGCCGTCGCCGGGTTCCTGCCGTTGATCTGGCTGTCGCTTGCCTTCGGCTGGGGACTGGCCGGCATCTGGTCGGGGCTGAGCACCTTCCTGGTTCTGCGGCTGATCTTCGTCGGCTGGCGTGCGGCGTCGG
>JARLGS010000043.1 GCA_031292695.1 Mycobacterium sp.
GCAGCTCGCCACTACGACGAACGAGTTCGCGGCCAATATGGTGCGCAGCGCGATCGGGACGCTGAACAAGCGCGCCGCACAGCCAGCTGCTAAGCGCGCCGCACAGCCAGCTGCTAAGCGCGCCGCGAAGAAAGCAGACTGATTAGTCGTTGTAGGCCGTCGTCATCGTCCGCACAGCCGCCAACCGGCCCCGCCGCACCGACCGCCATCAATAGGGGTGTAGAACTGCCGCCGTCATGGCATGGCCTCGGCCCAGTCGAAATGCCCTCAAAGCCAAGCGTTTCCGCCATCTGGCGGTAGCGATCCCGGTATTCGCGATAGCCGGCCTCGTCGCCGTGAGCCCGCTGCAGATCGGCGCGCAGCCGCAGCAGCCAGATCTCGCGTATCACCAGACCCTCTTCGGCTGGCGCGGCCGCTAACCGCTCGATTGCGGCCTCGGCTTCGATCACGTCAGTCTCGCCCCGCGGTCGAGCAGTGTCTCCACCAGAACACCCGTTGCAGCAACGTCCCCCGACAGCGGCGGTCGCACGCGGAACAGATGGTCGACGGCGGCGTGCATGAGGGGTATGGCGGCATCGCGATCTCCACGCCGAGCCCTCTCAGCGGCGAGTACACATCGCCGATCGGTAACTCGCCCAGGTTGTGTTCGCGGCGTAGGAACCATGTGACGCGCGAGACGGCGACGGGGGTGGTGGGGGGCTGGGTCGCGGCTACTGGCAGTGTGATGGGGTGGTTGGTCGCGAGACTATACGGCCAAATCCCCGGGGTGGCGGTGGTGTTGGCGCTGCTGTCTGGCGGGATACTGCTCCACGAGATGCGCCAGCACCCGTCCGCTCACTGCGTCCGCCGTGCGTGCGGTGGCCAGCATCAGTTGAGTGGCGACGGAGGTGACGACGCGATCCAGGGTGTCCGCCATCATGTCTTCCTTTAGGACGCGTTGCGTGAGCCGCGGCTACCGTTGCTGGTCGTCGAATGGCACTGGCGGCCACTGCCGTACACGCGCGACCACGACAGCAAGCTCACATGAACTCTACGAGGCTTCATTGCCCGCCCTAGTGGTGTGTCCGGGATTTAGCTGACTCTTTCAAGGGCGATGCGTCCGCGTGCGACTTTAGTGAGAATGGACTCGGCGGTCGCTGTCCACACGTAGGGCCGTGGGTCGTCGTTGTGGGAGTCGATGTATTCCTGGATTGAGGCGATCAGGTCGGGAACGGAGTGAAATACCCCGCGCCGCAACGCTTTGTCTGTCAGCTCGCGGAACCAGCGTTCCACCAGGTTCAACCACGAGGAGGACGTCGGGGTGAAATGCAGGTGGAACCGAGGATGGGTGTCGAGCCACCTGGCGACGTCGTGGTGTTTGTGGGTGGCGTAGTTGTCCACGATGAGGTGGATCGCCAGGTCCTTGGGCACCTCGCGGTCGATGGTCTTGAGGAACTTCAACCACTCCTGATGCCGGTGGTGCGGCATACATTGTCCGATCACCATGCCGGTCAACACGTTGAGTGCAGCGAACAAAGTGGTGGTGCCGTGCCGCTTGTAATCGTGGGTCATCGTCTCCCCGCGCCCCTTGACCATCGGCAGCGACGCCTGCGTGCGGTCCAATGCCTGCACCGAGGACTTCTCGTCGGCGCACAACACGATCGCCTTCTCGGGCGGGTCCATGTACAGCCCGACCACATCGACAAGTTTCTCCTCGAAACGCGGGTCATTGGACAGTTTTAACGTCTTCACCCGATGCGGTTTGAGTCCCCGCGCGTGCCACACCAGCTGCACCGTCGACTTCGACACCCCCGCCGCCGCAGCCATCGTCCGACAGCTCCAATGGGTTTCACCCTTCGGGCGGTAGTTCTGTGTCAGATCGATGATCTCGTCGATCTTGGACTGCGGGATCGACGGTTTGCGACCACGGCCCTTGCGGACCTGACCCAACTTCGCCAAACCCTCCTCGGCGAACCGGCCCCGCCAGCTCTTCACCGACGCCGGCGACACCGACAACGACGCGGCGATCGCCGTGGTGGCCACACCATCGGCCGCCATCAGCAGCGCCTTGGCCCGCACCACCTCCCGATGCACTCCCGACTGCGACCGAGCCAACGACTCCAGCACCTCACGTTGTCCTGTCGACATCTCCAACGCAGGCACGGGTGGTCTCATGACGAAATCGTACCCAACCTATCGCCATTTTATTGCAGGACACACCACTAGATTGCGTCCACGCTTAGCGCCTCGTCGTCAACGAACCAGGTCATCGGCACCCGGCGCTTGGACAGCAGTGACTCCATGGCGTCGCCTGCCACGGGGCGCGAGAACAGGAAACCCTGCGCCCGGTGGCATCCATGCTCTATCAAAGTCTGTGCGGCAGATGGCGTCTCAACTCCTTCAGCAACCAGTTGCAGGCCGAAGGCCTCAGCGAGCCCGATGATCGCGCGAACGATGGCCAGGTCGCTGGTGTTGGTGCCCAAGTTGCGCACGAACCCCATGTCGATCTTGAGCATGTCGACTGGGAGGGACTTCAGGTGCGACAGCACCGCATAGCCGGTGCCGAAGTCGTCGATGGCAATCTGGACCCCGACTTCCTTGAGCGCCGAGAGGGTTTTACGAGTGGTTTCGATGTCGTGCACCACGGACCGCTCGGTGATTTCGAGGCACACCGATCCGGCGTCTAGACCGAACTCATCGATGGTGTCGGCAACACTGCGGACGAAGCCGCGGGTGATCAGTTGAACGGGCGACACATTGATGCGCATTATGGCGTCTTGTCCCACCCCGTTGGAGTGCCACCGGCTCAATTCGGCGCAGGCGCTTCGCATGACCCATAGACCCAACTCTGCGGCGAGGTTGGTCGATTCGGCTACGCCTATGAACGAATCCGGTAGCAGCAGCCCTCGCGTCGGGTGCCGCCAACGGACCAGCGCCTCAGCCCCCAGGATCGTGCGGGTCAGCAAGTCGACTTCCGGCAGGTAATGCAGCAGCAGAGCGTCGCTGTCGATACCCCCTTGCAGATGGAGCTCAATGTCTTTCCGGAAGACGACGTTGCGGGAGATGTCGGTGGTGCACACCGCGACCTGGTTGCCGCCCCCACGCTTGGCCGTCAAGGCGGCCTCGTCGGCACGACGCAGTAGATCCGCGGTGTCGTCGCGTCCCGGCCTGCCGACCGCCATCCCGATGCTGACGGAGGGCGTGATCACATCGTCGCCGATCTTCAGGGGACCGCGCAACGTTGTCTGAAGCCGGTGCGCGAGTGACTCCGCGGTCCCAGTTAGCATCGCCCGATCCGCAAAGACCAGGAACTCGTCCCCACCGATCCGACCGATCGTGCCCAGCCCTTCCATGGTCGCCTGAAGGCGTTCGGCGAAAACCCGAAGGTAAAAATCGCCGGCGGCGTGGCCGAAGAAGTCGTTGATGGACTTCAATCGGTCGAGGTCGAGATACAAGACCGCGACGGGTCCGGGGCGTCCCGCCGCAAGTCTTTCGGAAAGGTGCGCAACAACCGATCGCCGATTGTGTAGACCGGTCAAATCGTCATGCTCAGCCTGGTAGCGAAGCATTTCTTCGGCGGCGATGCGGGCCTGGAGCTGCGCAAACAAAGTGGCGACCGCCCCGAGCGTGCCCACCTCTTCCTGCTTCCACTTCCTGTGACGAAAGTTAACGAAGCCAAGCACACCGGTAGTCACCCCCTTTGAAACCAGGGGTGCACCGGCCACCGAGGGCGTCGCGACGCGGCGCCTTCCCGTGGTCTGGCGGCGGAAAACCTTGTAAGCGTAGTTTGTCGAGGCCGGCGGCCGAAGCACAATCGGTTCCGAAGGCTGAACTACAAGCGGTTCCTTGCCATGCGCGCAAGGGCCGAAGACTTGGTGGGCGCTAGTGAAGTCGACAATCGCCACGAGATCCGGCTGTGGACGGTTAGGTCGCGGTGGCCATTCCGCGATCAATTTCGAGGCCCCGATGGCTGGGTCGTTGTAGCGCAGGTAGCCGGTGTCCACGTCGAATAGGTGGACGAGCCTCTCCAGCATCTGTTCGCTCACAGTGGCGGCGGTGGATGAATTAGCCTCCATCAGTTGCGCGGCCACGGAGGTGATGAACTCTAGGCCGCGCAGCACGGTGCCTCGATTGCCGCGGTGCGGACGGTCTCAACCGATTCAAGCACGTCATCAGAGAATTCGACCCATGCCGGCCCAGTCTTGTGTGGTGTCTCGGTCATCGTTGACTCCTCAAACATCCGGTGGTTGCCGTTGTTCGCAGGACGCAGAGACCAACCTTTTTACGCGGGTGGCTAACGCGAGCGTCAACGCTGTAACCTTCGCCACGCCGGCACGAGTGACTATAGTCCCTTCATCGCGCGATCGCTTGGCCCTCGGAATCGGTGGTCTGCTTCCTCCGAGACCAACGGTGCAGCGGCCACCGAGGTTGCACCACCGCCGCACAGCGGTCGGCGAGGTCGGCCATGATCTCGCGCAGCCGCTCTACGCCCACCGCAGCCGCAATGCTCATCGAACGGACCACATCGGCGAACAGGACGGTTACCTGCTTGTACTCCGCGCGGGTTTCCTGCTCCATGACCGGTGCACCACAGCCGTCACAGAATCGTGCACCCTCACGCGGCTCCGTGCCACACACGTGCGGCACGCGGTCGCTGCGGTCATCCGACCCTCCGCCGCTTCCGGCCTCCGACGTTTCCAAGGTTCTCTAAGGATAGGCGGTTGGGTGGTAAGCGGCTCGATCTTGGCCCGCTCGGGACCGTTCGAACTGCGGGACAGCAGCACTGAACGGTTTCCACGGCACACCAAGGTCAGGGTGGCCGGTCAGCGAGTCACGTCGGTTGGTGGGGGCGCCCTCGCCTTCGGTCTCGCAGCTGCTCGGTGAAGTAGTGGCTTTTGCCCCGGCCTGTGGTTTTGGCCTCGTACATGGCGGTGTCGGCGTCGTGCAGGATCTCTGCCGTGCCGCGCCGGTCGTTGTTTTCGATCACAACGATTCCGATGCTGGCTCCGATGCGGAGTGTCACGCCCTCGATGACGACCGGTTCCGACAGGGTCGCGTGGAGTCTCTCGGCGAGTGCGTCGAGATCGGGGCGGGCGATCTGGCCGATGAGCAGGGCGACGAATTCGTCGCCGCCAAGCCGGGCGACCACGTCGTCGGATCGTACGGCGCCGCGGAGACGTTGCGCCGCGCTCCGTAGCACGTCGTCGCCGGCGTCGTGGCCGAGCAAATCGTTGATGCTCTTGAGATTGTCCAGATCGATGAACAGGACCGCCGCCAAGACGTGGTGCCCGCCGGATTCGAGCGCTTCGGTAACCCGGGTGACAACGTAGGCGCGGTTGGGCAGCCCGGTCAGCGAGTCGTGTGTGGCCTCGTAGGCGAGCCGTTCGCTGGCGGTGCGTTGTGCGGTGATGTCGGTGAGTGAGATGAGCACCGCTGAATGCTGGAGATCGTCTGGGTTGAGCAGGCGATAGCTTGCGGACAGCCATACCCGTTGTCCGTCGTAGCGATCGACGCCGAAGACGTAATCACTGATTGGGGTTCCGGTCTGCCGGATCTGGGTGAGCGGATGCCGATCTGCACCGACGAGCTGGCCGTTGGTGTCGTAGATGGGAAAGTCGAGGGCTCTGTTGCCTGGCGGGTTTTCGAGAATCTCGGCATGTGCACCGAACATTCGTTGGGCCGCCGGGTTCGAGGATTCGACACGGCCGTCGCTGCCGATGATCGAAACCCCGTAGTCGAGTGTGGTCACCACGGTTTGGAAGTGTTGTTCGGCGCGGCGCAGGGCGGTCTGGTCGGTGCACACCAGGACATAGCCGTTGTCCATTGTGATGGCGGAGACCCGCACGGCCAGAGCCGATCCGTCCGCGGTGTGGTGGGTGCTGTGAACGATTCCGCCGTGGGCGATGATCGCGGCGGGGTCCAACGGGGCGCCGACCGCCACGCTGGCCGGGAGTGCCAGTGCTCGTGCGGCGGGTCGGCGGTAGATGGCTTCAGCGGCCGGGTTCCAATTGGTGACGA
>JARLGS010000416.1 GCA_031292695.1 Mycobacterium sp.
CGACACTGACCCGGTCCGCGCCGAACCGGTCCACCAGGTCGGCGAGCGCGGCCGCCGCGGCATCGGGCCCTCCGGATGACAAGGCCTGTCGCACATGACCTTTACGGCACCCGGTGAGAATCTGCCAGTGCCCACCGGCCGCTTCGGTCAGGGTGTCCAGGTCGTAACTCAATACCCCCTTCTCACCGCCGGCCAGGTGCGCCCGGGCCAGTTCCCGGGACAGCCTCCGGTACCCCTCGGGCCCGCGGGCCAAGACCAGCAGATGCGGTCCGGGCGGGTCCGGCAGTTCGGTCCGGGCGACGTTGCCCAGCGACAACTCAGCGCCGAATACCGTGGCCATGTCGAGTTCCTTGGCAGCCTCGGCGAACCGCACGACGCCGTAGAGCCCGTCATGATCGGTCAGCGCGATGGCCCGCAGGTCCAGCCGGACGGCCTCCTCCACCAGCTCCTCCGGAGTGCCGGCGCCGTCCAGGAAGCTGTACGCGGAATGGGTGTGCAACTCGGCGTACGGCACCGACGCCCCCGGCCGGGCCGGACGGGCCACCGGTTGATAGTCGCCGCGTTTGCGCGACCAGGCCGGGCTGTCGCCGCCGTCGGCCGGGGCCTCCAGGGATGCACCGGCCACGCGCGGTTTACCCTCGAGCACCCGCTGCATCTCCGCCCAGCTCGGCGGCCCGTTGCGCCAACCCACCACCCCAGGGTATTCGAAACTTTGTTCGATTACCAGCGGTTGGCGACTACCTCAGGCGACTACCTCAGCTCACACCCTCGGCCAACTCATACGTCTGCAGCAGTTCTTGTGGCAGACGTCCACGATCACCGACCTTATGGCCATTCATACGCAGCCATTCCCGTGCTCGCTGATGGTGTGATTGCTGCCGTTCAAATGGCGGCTGTTCAAATTGGGGCTGTTCCAGAAGCCAATTTGTACGCACGCGTCGGCGGCCGATCTTGCGGGCCGCACCGATGTACGGTTCCAAACAGGTACGCAGCCGTTCGGCGTTGTCCTCGGACAGATCAATCGCGTAAGCGACCCCATCTAGGGAAAATTCCAGCGTTGTCGCAGCATCGGAGCCATCCATGTCGTCCACCCATGTGGTCGATAAGCGTTTCACCACTGGAACATTCACCCCTCAAAATCACCGCGCCAACCTCTGCCCTGAAACTAGCGGAGCGTCCTGATACAGGCTATGCGCTTTAGCCCCTTTTATTTCGGCTTGACGACTGGTATAGCTGCAGAACTCGGCAAAAGCCATAAATCCGATACCGCCCCACTATTGCACCGGCAGCAAATGTCGCCGAGACGCCTAGTCATTGAGCGCCACACCGACCGACACCGTTAGAAGTTGTCGGGTATGCCAGGGGCGACGGGCCAGCCGAACGCGACCGCGGTCCGGTGCACTGAACCCGGGGTGAACTCTTCAACAAGTCCTGCGTTCGCCAACGCTTGCAGGCTCACCCCGCCGAGGTAGATGGCGCCGAGATCACGCGCAGAGATGGCCATATCGGCTAGCGCCGTGGTGGTTTCGCATTCGGCACCATCGGGACCGCCACGCAGGCGCAACCGACCGGTGTTCCACGGGCAGAACTCGTCAGTGATATCCAGCACCACGTCGACCGAAGCGGCGTAGCTGCGCAATGTCAGTGCGCGAGCCACATCGACCAGCCGTACGTAAATACCGTCCCCCACTTCGCACGACAGTGCCCGCTGGTCGGCGACCAGGCTGCGGAGTTGCTCGTCGACTGCAGCACCGTCGTACTCGACAGTCCTGACCAAGTCCATATCCAGCAGATAGCGCCAAATCTGTGCGTAGGCAAGGCGACTGGTAGCCCGCACTTCTCGGATCTGAAGTTCGCTGTTGGGTTGGCCGCGGTCCGTCCAGCCAATTTTGGGCCGGTAGATGGCATATGCGCTGGCGGTGCCGTCGGCCTCGTGATGTAGGACGAAGCGAATCTTGCTGGCGTCCTTGCGCCTTGCCTCACTGTCGTGGATCCAGTGCTCCCACCACGGGCGCGGCCGCTCCATCAATCCGGGCCGCTGCGCCACGGCCCGCTGGTGGATCTCGGATGCACTGGCCATCAGTGTGTCGGCGTCAACATGTGTCACCAAGCCCCCGCCAAGCTGGACTTCTGGGCGGAAGCCAAGCTCACGTACCTGACCGGAAAGCGCCGCGACCGATGTCGCCATCCCGTAACCGAAACGGCCGTAGATGGCGGCTTCCGACGCGAACAGCATGGCCAGCGCCTCAGTACCGCGTGATCGAATGTCGTCGAGCTGGTGGCGCATCATCGCCGTCAGCAGGCCACGACGCCGATGGTTGGGCGACACTGTGACGGCAGTAACGGCGGCCACCGGTGCAGTCCCACCACCGGGCAGCGCCACATGCCTGCTGAAGGCCCCGGCGGTGGCAACCCAACTGGTGCCGTCGTGGAACCCAAACATGCGGTCGAACTCGGTGAACGCACGGATCAGATCGATCTCGTCCTTCTCCGGATCCTCCAGGAACACCTCGTACGACGCACCCATGAACGCCTCGAAATCGTCACCTCCGCTGACGGCGCGCAGCGTCAAATCACTCATGCTCCAACGGATATCACACGGTCTCTGCGCGAGTCATCTGAATTTCTGTGGCGCCAGCCGAAGCGCGAACCCTCGACGCCCCTCACGAGAACTGTTCGCACCAGGCGCATTTGGCTGCGCGAGCGCAGCGACAGACCGTCGACCGGGAATGAACGGGCGCGACGATGTCAACCCGGCGCGTCGTAGTGGCACCGGTGAGCCGTTCGGGCATCGCGGCAGGCGAAAATCACTGACGATTGCAACCTCACAAAAGCCGGAGACGGAGCGTCTACAGAGTGTGAAAGCCAAACCGCCATTTGAGACCGTGGTGCGCGACCACGGCCCCACCGTCTTTCGGGTGTGCTGCGCCATCGTGGGCGCGCACGACGCCGACGACGCCTGGTCGGAGACGTTCTTGGCGGCGCTGAAGGCCTATCCGGACCTCGCGGTGGACGCCAATCTCGAGGCCTGGCTGGTCACCATCGCCCACCACAAAGCCGTCGACATCACCCGCGCCCGCAGCCGCCAACCCGTCCCCACCGACGTCGTCCCCGAGGCCGCGGGCCCCCGCGATGCCGGCGACTTCCATGATCTGGCCACCGCGGTCGACCAGCTGCCGCACAAACAGAAGCACGCCGTGGCCTACCACTACCTGGCCGGCCTGCCCTACAACGAAATCGCCGACATCCTCGGCGGCACCGCCGCGGCCGCCCGCCGCGCCGCCAGCGACGGCATCGCCACGCTACGACGCACCTACCTCGGCGACCTCGCCGAGCACAGCGCGCCCAGGAAAGGAGACACCCCATGACCAACAACAGCGACGGCATCGTTCGCGACCTGGCGCGAATCACCCGACCCGGCCCCGACAAGATGGCCGCACTGCACAACGAGCTCGCCGCCGCGGCCCAGCGTGACGGTCTGCTGGACATCGCTTACCGCACCGTAGACAGCCCGGTGGGGCCGCTGCTGCTGGCGGCCACCGAACAGGGCCTGCTCCGCGTCGCCTATGCCCGCGAAGACCACGACACCGTCCTGGCGCAGCTCGCCGAAAAGATCAGCCCACGCATCCTGCGCGCCCCCGCCCGCCTGGACACCGCGGCCCGCGAACTCGAGGAGTACTTCACCCGGACCCGCCGTACCTTCGACCTGCCGCTGGACTGGCGACTCGCGGCCGGGTTCCGCAGCACCGTCCTGCATCACCTACCCGAGATCGGCTACGGCCGGACCGCCAGCTACGCCACCGTGGCCGCGCTGGCGGGCAGCCCCAAAGCCGTCCGCGCCGTCGGAACCGCGTGCGCGAAAAACCCACTACCCGTGGTAATTCCGTGCCACCGCGTCGTGCGCAGTGACGGCGCGATGGGCGGCTACCTCGGCGGCACCGAGGCCAAACGCCTGCTACTCGACTTGGAGGCCGCACTATGAATGCCTGGCAACGCCGAGTGGACGGCACCGACTGGACCCGGGTCCGCGACGAACTGGACACCGTCGGATGCGGATTGACCGGGCCGCTCCTGACACCGGCGGACGCGGCCGACGTGGTCGCGCTCTACCCCGACGTCGCCCGCTTTCGCTCCACCATCGACATGGCCCGTTACCGGTTCGGCGAAGGTCAGTACCGCTACTTCCGTCAGCCGTACCCCGATGCCGTGACAGCGCTGAAAGAGGCGCTGTACTCGCACCTACTGCCGATCGCCCGGGACTGGTGGGCTCGCCTCGGCAGGGCGGCGCCCTGGCCGGACGACTTCGACGAGTGGTTGCAGATGTGCCATGTGGCCGGTCAAACCAAGACGACGGCGATCCTGCTGAAATACGCTGCCGGGGACTGGAATGCGTTGCACCGCGACCTCTACGGCGAGCTGATCTTCCCGCTGCAGGTGGTGATCAATCTGAGCGACCCGAGCGTCGACTACACCGGCGGGGAATTCCTGCTCTGCGAACAACGCCCCCGTGCCCAATCCCGCGGCACCGCCATCGTCATCCCACAGGGTCACGGGCTGGTCTTCACCACCCGTGACCGACCGACCAAGTCGGTACGGGGCTGGTCAGCAGCACCAATCCGGCACGGGGTGTCCACCGTCCGGTCCGGAACCAGGTTCACCTTGGGCCTGGTTTTTCACGACGCCGCGTGAGCCAGGCCGGGCAGTACACCCTGATCGACAGCGACGGCCGCCCGTATCGCAGCGCCGCGCCGGGAACCCTTGGGGGACATCGCCGTAGCAAGATCTATGACCGCCCATCCGTGCGATTGCCTGACCACCACCATGGCCCCTCCCCCGCTGCGACCTATTCAGAAATTGACCTTTCGGGAGTAAATTGCCTGTGGGGTTCCGAGCGCCATCATCCGTCAGACATCCCTGCGGAAGCGAGGCTTACGTTGAGCACTGCCGGTGAGCGGGCAGCGCAGTTGGCGCTGATTTCCCGCCTCAAGACGATCTTCCCAGAGGTGCCCGAGTGGCCCCTGCCCGATGACATCACTCATGAATACTGGCTGGCGTACATGAAGACCGCCCACGACGTGGGCGGTGAGTTGGACTTCCCGCATCTGTATGAGAACAAGCAGGAAGAGCAGTGGGAGCTGATGACCTACGTGCTCTGCGAGGTTCTCGGATGGGGTGGTATCTGGGTTTCCGAGGAGCGCCGCCGACTGGGCAACGTCGATGTGGGCCGGGCCATCTATCTGGGTCTGCCTTACTACAGCCGGTGGTTGTGGGCGGTGGGCCGACTGCTGATCGAGAAAAAGCACATCAGCTGGGGTGAACTGACCGATCGACTGGCCGAAGTGCAGGCGCGCTACGCAGGTGGACTGAACGGCAAATACCCCGAGGCCAAGCCCAAGTTCGAAGGCGACCCATCGAAGGTCAAGCGCAACAACCACATCGTCGAAGCGATGGGCAAGGGCGACCCGGACCGCTTTGCCGGTCAGGCCGGCCCGGCCAAATTCAAGGCGGGCGATCGGGTGCGGGTCAAGGAGTTGCCGACGATGTACTACACCCGCACCCCCGAGTACTGCCGCGGCGCCGAGGGGATCATTGCCGAGGTCACTTACGAGACCCCGGCGCCGGAGGACGAGACTTGGGATCGCGAGGACGCCAAGCCCGAGTGGATGTACATCGTGCGGTTCAACCAATCCGAGTTGTGGGACCAGTACACCGGGGCGGCGAACGACTCTCTGCAGACGGAAATCCCTGAACGCTGGCTCGACACCGCCTGACCTGCCTCGTATTCCACTGTCCCCCTTGAGTTTCCCCGAAAGGACGGCACCATGTCGGATGGCCACGGACACGATCACAGCATCGACGGCGACCACATCCGCACCGTCAAGCCGATGGTCGACGAGATCACCGACTTCGAAGTCCTGGAGATCGCGCTCCGCGAATTGTGTATCGAGAAGGGCCTTTTCACCGCCGACCAGCACCGGGTGTTCACCGAGTACGCCGAGCAGATCGGCCCCACCCCGGCTGCGCGCCTGGTGGCCAAGGCGTGGCTTGACCCAGAGTTCAAGAAGCTTGCGCTGACCGACGCCGTCGCCGCGGCCAAGGAAGTCGGTGTGGACTGGCTGGATCCGACGGGGTTCGGCACCCCCAGTGACTTCACCGCATTCAAGATTCTCGAGGACACCCCCACGGTGCACAACGTGATTGTCTGCGCGCTGTGCTCGTGCTATCCGCGTCCGATTCTGGGCAACTCGCCGGAGTGGTATCGCACCCCGAACTACCGCCGCCGCCTCGTCCGCTGGCCCCGGCAGGTGCTCTCCGAGTTCGGCTTGGAGCTCGGCGAAGGCGTCGAAGTACGGGTTGAGGATTCCAATCAGAAGCACCGTTTCATGGTTATGCCGTTGCGCCCCGAAGGCACCGACGGTTGGACCGAGGACCAGCTGGCCGAGATCATCACCCGGGACTGCCTGATCGGTGTTGCGTTACCCAAGCCCGGGGTTACCACAAACATCAAGCCGCTGGTTCGGCCGGCCGTCCGTCCGATCGAGCAATGAGCGAAAACTACGTCGTTCTCGACGAAATCGTCGAGCGGCAGCAGACCTGGCCGATCATGGCGGCAAAGTATGGTGTGGAAAATCCGTTGCCGCCGTGGAAGACAAGCCTCGACGGACTGTGCGACGTGCTCGACAAGTCGTGTGCGGCCGACGCGGAGTCGCAGTTCACGTTCAAGGAACGCCGCGATGAGGAGGACCAACTGTCAGCCTCCCGGTATGCGGACCTGCCCTTCCCGGAGAACCAGCTGGTGTCGTTGGCGCACTCGCTGCTGGCCCGTGGGGTCATCAGCGAAGACGACCTTCGGCAGCGACTGACTGCCATCCGTAATCGGTTGCAGGCGGGGCAATCGGAGGTCGATCCACCCGGCCGCCCCGTTTGGGCATAGGCGTCCATGTTCACTATCGACCGCCACCACGCGCGGTACGGAGCAGCCACACTCCACCCACCCCGACGGTCGCCGCTCGCGATCGCACCCTCCGCCGGCCCGGCACGAACCGACGAGTCGAACAGCTCGGGAAAGTCACTGTCCCCCAAAGCATCACGCGAAACGACGGACGGGCGGCGATAGGTCGCGGACGCGGGAGCCGTGTCGACGCAAAATTCTGTGCCGAACCCGCGATGATGGCTGTGGCACAGGCAGGATCCAGAGACTGCGAAGGTAGATCGCATGGCGACGAGGGACGATCCGAACGACACGAGTACCACGTCGGAGACCAAGCCGGAACGCCGCGGCGTCATGCCATCCCTCACCGCACTGTGTGTCCGCTACGTCGAACGTCTGATGCCCGACCCGTACCTGTTCGCCGTCATCCTGACCCTCATCGTCGCCGGCCTGGTCGCCCTTCTGGTGCACGGCGCTTCACCCAGCGGAATGCTCAAGGCGTGGTACGGCGGCGTGTGGGGGTCGCAGAACATCTTCACGTTCGCCTTCCAGATGGTCTTGATCCTCGTGACGGGCTACACGCTCGCCGAAGCGCCCGTCCTCAAGCGGGCTATCGTCCACATCGCAGGCAAGCCCAGGAACCAGGTCCAAGGCGCCCTCCTCTGTTTCGGCGTCAGCGCTGTGCTGTCCCTGTTGAACTGGGGCCTCGGATTGGTAGCCGGAGCGCTGGTCGCCCGGCAGGTCGCAAAGCGCTTCCCCGACGCGCATTTCGGCTACCTGATCGCGGCGGCGTTCATGGGCTTCATCGGGTGGACACAAGGATTCTCGTCGTCGATCGCGCTGGCGAACACGGACAGCAGCAGCCCGATCAACGTGATCCACAAACTGACCGGCCTCACCGTGCCACTGCGGCTGACCATCTTCCAGCCGTACAGCTGGCTGTCGGCGATCGTCGTGCTGGCGCTGCTAGCGCTCGCGATCTGGCGCATGGCACCGACGCAGAGCCTGGCGCCCGATCCAGCGGTCTTCGAGGACGAGGACCGGCCGGAAATCAGAGCCGAGGGCACAGGGACGTTCGCCGACTGGCTGGAGAACCTGTGGATTCTCAATGTGCTCGTGTTCGCCGCGGGCATGGCCTACTTCGTCCTCAGCGGTTTCGCGCTGAACATCTCCTCGATGATCATGCTGTTCACGATCACGAGCGCAGTGCTGCACCGCACGCCGATCCGATTCATCCGGGCATTCACCGGCGCCGCCAAGGTGTCCGGTCCGCTCCTGCTGCAGTACCCGCTGTACGGCGGGCTGGTCGGCCTACTGGGTTATCACGCGGCGGAAGGGACCAAGCCGCTGCAGACACTGCTGGCCGAGGCGGCCGTGAGCGGCGCGACGCAGCACACGCTGCCGGTCCTGACCTTCATCGGCTCGTTGATCATCAGCCTGTTCGTCCCGTCCGGAGGCGGGCACTGGGCGGTGCAGGGCCCGATCGCAGTTGACTCGGCACTGGCGATCGGCCAGCATTCGCCGGCGTATCTGGGGTTGATCTCGATGGCGGTTGCCGTCGGCGAGGGCGTCGCGAACATGATCCAGCCGTTCTGGCTGCTGCCTCTGCTGGCGATCGCAAAACTGAATGTCCGTCAGGTGATGGGCTTTACGGTCGTCGCGTTCTTGATCGGGGTGGTGGTGTTGGGTGCCACCACCCTCATCGCGCCCTACGTGATCTGACGTGCCTTTGGCATGTCAGAGCCGAGCGATTGGGCCGAACGCGACGTTGAGTGGCCAAGCGCCCGGTCCCGGTCCACCGGTCGCGACCGGTTAACACGCCTATTGCGGTGGGAATCAACAACGCACATCCCCAGGGCGCCCGGGCCGCCGCCGACAGCTCCTGGGCAACTGCTGTGAGTTTCCGCAGGGGCAGACCAGGCCACCAACTCAGGCGTTAATTTTGCCTACACATGCCGGTGCCCCGGGCTGCATTTCCATTACCGGAAACGACCGCTCATCACCGACGCTCCGACCATCGTGATGGGAGAACACCGGTGAGCGCATCGAGGTACATCGGCCGGATCGGCGGACTGGCGGCAGCCCTCGGCGTGGGTGCTGCCGTGTTCATCAGTTGCGACGGAACCGCCTGGGCCAACAGCGATTCCACGCACACGTCCGACTCGACGTCACATCCCGCACCGAAGCCAGTATCAGCCGCGCATCCCAAACCGAATCACGACGCGCCAGCCACCCGTGACAGCACCACCGCACCGCCCAAGGCGTCGACCGACAGTGCAACACCCAAAGCGCCGCCCACCAACGCGACGATCAAACCGGTCGCCGCCACCGCCCCGTCGACCACCACCGCATCGACCCCCGCCCCATCGTCGGCGCTGCCGCATGCCGCCACCGCCGTGGTGGCCGGTGCGGTGACCGCCACCGCATCGGCCCCCGCCACCGCATCGACCCCCGCCACCGCGACGTCGGTTACGGCCGCCTCGTCAAACACCGTCGTCGCCACCACCATCGGCGCGGGCGCGAGCGGTTCGAACTCGGGGAACAGCCCGGCGACGCCGGCGGACGCGGTGGTCGCCGCGGCTGTGCTGGTCGCCAACCGGCAGCAGAAATCCGCTCTGGTCCCCACTCCTGCCGCGGCTACCGTCACGACTCCTGCCGTCACCGCTAACCCGACTCCTGCCATTACCGTCAACCCGACGCTGTTCGTCACCAACGGGTTCATCGAGGGCAGCGCCGACGCCGTCGACAGCAATGGATTGCCGCTGACCTACACGGTCATCAGCGGCCCCAGCCAAGGCGGCAAGCTCAGCTTCGACCCCGAACTGGCCGCGGGCGGCTTCACCTACCTCCCCTATGCCACGGTACTGACCTCGGGGACTGAGACGTTCCGCGAAATGGTCAGTGAAACAACACCATTCGATTCAGCAGTGCAATCCATCCCGCTGTTGGGCGGCGTGGTACCGGGGCTGTTGGTGCAGCTGCACCAGATACCCGGTTTGGGCGATTTCCTGGCTCCGTTGATCGGCGCATCCACCGTCGCGGCATTCATCGCGGACCCGTCCGCACTCAATACCACCGGCAACCCCATTGCCTACACCGTCAACGTCAAGTCCTTTGACGGCACGCTCATCAGCACCAACTTCTTCCCCGCCGCCGGCCTCGCGACCGGCTCGACGGCACCCACTGTCCTGGAAGGGCCGGGCCTGGGCTCCAACGGGATAACCGATCCCTTGTCGACGACCGGCATCGATGACATCCCGGGTCTGGTCCCGGGGGTGTCCACCCTGCGCGACGCCGGCTATGACGTGGTGAGCTGGGATCCTCGCGGCGAGGGCGCCTCCGGCGGCACCCTGCAGCTGGACAACCCGAACTTCGAGGGCAAGGACGTGTCCGCGATTCTCGATTACGTCCAGACCCTGTCCGAGAACACCAACCGGTTCGGCATGGTGGGCGGGTCCTACGGCGGCGGTATCCAGCTCACCACCGCCGCGATCGATCACCGGATCAATGCGATCGTGCCTGGCATCGCCTGGAACACCTTGAACGAGGCGCTGTACCCGAGCGCGGCATTCAAAACATCCTGGGCCACCATCCTGGTGCTCGATCTGCTGGAAGCCGGCGCCCGGATCAATCCGGAGATCTACGGCGGCATCCTCACCGGGTTCCTGACCGGCTACCTCACCCAGGCACAGCAGGACCTGCTCACCGCCAGCGGCCCCGGTCCGGCGGTCAGCAACATCACCGCTCCGACGCTGTTGCTGCAGGGCACCGCCGATGGACTGTTCCCATTGCAGCAGGCCGTCGTCAACGAGGAGGCCCTGTCCGCTGCCGGCACGCCGGTCAAGATGGTCTGGTTCTGCGGCGGCCACGGCGTCTGCCTGGACCCGATCAACCAGGCCGCTCAGACGGCCTTGCTCACCCAGGACACCCTGGCCTGGCTGAATCAGTACGTCGCGCAGACCGGGACTGCGGCGACCTCCATCCCCACCTTCCAGTGGATCGACCAGGCCGGAAACATTTACTCCTCCAACCAGTTTCCCAACAGCGCGGCGTTCGAGGGGACGCCGCTCACCGCGTCCATCACGAACGGCGGCATCATGCCGATCATCCCGATCATCGGCGGCGCGGGACCAAGCCCGAAGGTTTCCGGATCGCTCACTGCCGACCTCGTGGCGACCGCCACAGCATCGCCTGCGAGCAACGCGATCAACCTGAATGTGTCGGTACCGGGCGGCACCCAGATCGTCGGGGCCCCGACGGTTACGATCGCTTACTCCGGCCTGGGCAATGGCCGCGACATCTACGCCCAGATCGTCGACGACCAGACCGGCTTGGTACTGGGCAACCTGGACACGCCGGTCCCGGTCGTGCTCAACGGCCAGACCCACACCGCGACGGTGTCGTTGAACGACATCGCCTACACCGCGGCGGCGGCCGGTGGCCTGTTGACGCTGCAACTGGTGGCCTCGGCCACCCAGTACGAGAACTTCACCTCGATCGGCGGGATCCAGGTGTCGAACCTGTCGATCTCGCTTCCGACCGTGGGCAGCGGGGTCGCGACGGAGGAAAACCCGGCACCGCCTGTGTAACCAGCGAGACCCGAGTTGCCGGGGATCGCCACACACGAGGGAGATCTCTGAGGACGTCGAGGCGCCACATGCGGTTATTCGGTGAACAGACTGGGCCAGAGCAACGCCGTGGGCTGGTCTGAATTGCCCTGCCCGTCAACGTACAAAGGGCCGAGAATCGTGTCTACGGTGGCCATGGTTCAGGCTTTCTGGCTAGTTCACCAGCCCTGGCTTGCGCTTCGGAACAGTCTATCGATCGGGTCCGCTGTCCAGAACGACGACTTTGGACTCTGTGGCAATCGCGTCACGGGCGCGATGATTGGCCCTCCCCCAGTCAACGATATGTAGGTGATTTGTTGTGAGCTATCCACAGCTGCCGTCGATGAGCTTCAGGTGGTTTTTCAGTCTGCGGGGCCAAGATCGAATACTGAATGATCACGGCGATGCCGCCGCGGCCACGATGGCCCTGTGGTTTGACTTGGCGTCACCGCCGCCCAGCATCGCGCGAGTGTCTCCCGCTAACGGGTCTTGAAACCGGTACCAACCGCTGCCTGCATACGTGGTCAGGCACACTGCGCAAACAGAGAAGAGTCGAATCTGATTGCGACACAACACGGGAAGGATTCGCGCCGTAAGGACCATCGGCCACAGCACGTGGGGACCTTTGGCGCTACGCGCCCGTCCGCACCGCCGATAGCGTCGAGCGTGAACTTGCACCCAACACGAAAGGTTCTTACATGTCCCAGACCACGAAGCCGACATCCTCATCGTCAACGGCGACGCCCTCATCGTCCTCATCGTCGCAGTCAACCGAGTTGTTCGATGAGTTTCGCGAATCGGCTCGCACGGGTCAGCACGCAGCAGCAGAGGCCTGGCACCAGTTCAATAAGGTGTTGGATGAGGCGATCCCTGAAGCGGTCCATCCGCTGCGGGCCAAGATCGTCGACGCGGCAATCAGCCTGGCCGACACCCTGGCCGCAGCGCAGTATCAGTTCCACCGCAACCTGATCCGCAGCACCGACCGCGTGCTGACACCCACGCACGACGACCACAAGAAGTAGTCGACGAGCGATCAGAAGCAGTCGCTTCGAACTCACGTCGTCGATGTGCTGCCGACGTGTCAAGGGGACTTGAATCGCTCTGCATTCCGAGACGTCGTATTCGACAAGTTGGAATGCAACCAGACGGAGCTTTGCAACCTACATCCTCCACTGTAGGTTGCAAAGCTCCCTGTCATATCGCACTGCCCTGAACTGCACCTTCGTCCGATTGCATCGGGTTTGTCGGACGGGTTTGTGCATTCTGAATCGCCTCGCAACTACCGAAAGTTAGTCGGGTACAAGGCAAATCGCGCCCAGACCGAGGTCCGAGCGCGATTCGAATGACTAGATCAGGCCCAAGGGATCTGTGCGGTGACCCGGCTCGTCGACACCCGGAGACGTCGCAGCCCTGTCCAGGTCCCGCAGGATGGCGGCCTGGGCGGCCGGGGGCAGGGTGTGCAGAATCGAACGCACCCGAGCCTGACGACGAGCCACGGCTTGGCGCACCGGCATCCCCGGGGTCACCTCAATCTGCGGCGGCACCCCCTCGATCTCCTCCACACCACCATCAGGATGACCCGCATCCACCGCAGCCTGCTCAGCAGCGAAAGTGACGGCGTCCTTCTCCTCGGACATACCGATCGGACCGATACGCCGACCATTGAGGAACTGCTTGACCGCCGGCTCCTCACTGGTCAACAGCACCTCACGCGGACCGAACATGACCAGGTGCTTGCGGTACAGCATGCCGATGTTGTCCGGCACCGTCCGCACCACATTGATGTTGTGCGTCACGATCAAGATGGTGGCATCGATCTGCGCGTTGATATCGATCAGCAACTGCGACAGATAGGCGGTACGCACCGGGTCCAGACCCGAGTCCGGCTCATCAACCTGGATGATCTGCGGATCCAGCACCAGGGCGCGGGCCAGACCC
>JARLGS010000417.1 GCA_031292695.1 Mycobacterium sp.
ATCCGCGCCCAGGCGGTGATGCGCGACGGCACCCTGGTGCATGACTTCCTGTTCGCCGAGACGCCGCGCATGGTCCACGTCTGCAATGCGCCGTCGCCGGCCGCCACCTCGGCCATGCCGATCGGCGAGATGATCGCCGACCGCCTGCTCGCCCCCCGTTGACCCGCAACCCCTCCCGCGTACGGGAGTACACCCTCTCCGTTTGCCCGACCAAGGCAGACGGGGCGCACCAGCGATCACTTGAAAATAACTATAAAGACCTGCAAGGAACCCACTGATGTCGGTATACGAAACGTCCGGATCCCCCGTCGAGACCCCGCAACAGAGCCGCAAGCGCCTGCGCAAGGTCGCCGCGGCCACTATCTTCGGCTCGATGCTGGAGTGGTATGACTTCTACCTCTATGCAACCATGGCGGCGATTGTCTTCTCGAAGATCTTCTTCGACGCCAGCAACCCGCAGACCGCCTCGCTGCTGGCCTTCTCGACCTTTGCCATCGGCTTTATCGCCCGTCCGTTCGGCGGCATCCTGTTCGGCTACCTGGGCGACAAGTTCGGGCGCAAGCAGGTGCTGGTCCTGACGTTCTGCATGATGGGTGTCTGCACCACGCTTATCGGCCTGATCCCCAGCTACGCCACCATCGGCCTCTGGGCACCGGTACTGCTGGTGCTGATCCGCATCATCCAGGGCCTGGGGGCCGGTGCCGAACTCTCGGGCGCCGCGGTGACCTCCTACGAACACGCCGCCCAGGGCAAGCGCGGCAGCCAGGGTGCCTGGCCGGCGCTGGGGCTGAACCTCGGCCTGCTGCTGTCGTCGCTGACCATCTACCTGCTGACCCTCAACGGCAACGGGTTCCTGCTCGAAGGCGGCTGGCGCATCCCCTTCGTCTGCAGCATCGCCCTGGTCGGTGTCGGCCTGTGGGTGCGCAACAGCATTCCGGAAACCCCGGAGTTCAAGGAACTGAACCAGCAGGAACGCGCGCAGCCCAAGGTCTCGCCGCTGAAGGCGTTGCTGAAGAATGACCTCAAAGGCCTCGCCGTGGTGTTTTTCGTCGCCATCGGCTACAACGCCCTGAGCTATATCTTCAAGACCTTTTCCCTGGCCTACCTCACCCAATACAAAGGCGTCGACGTGCACGTGACGTCCTTGTCGGTGACCCTCGCCAGCCTGGTGGCCATCGTCGCCGTGCCGTTCTTCGGCTGGTTGTGCGATCGCTGGAGCAGCAAGGCGGTGCTGATCCTCGGCGGGGCGTTTTCGCTGCTGTTCGCCTACCCCTTCCTGATGCTGCTGGGCAGCGGTGAAAACTGGCAGATCTACCTGGCAATCGGCATCGGCACCGGGGTCCTGGCCCCGATGATGTTTGCCCCGCAGGGTTCATTCCTCAGTCGTCAGTTCCCGACCCGGACCCGCTCCTCGGGCTTCGGCACCGGACGGGAAATCGGCACGGCGGTGGCCGGCGGCCTGGCGCCCCTGGGCGCCCTGTCACTGGTCTCGGCCTCGGCGACCCACTCCACCGACGGCGTGGCGCTGATCCTGGCGATCGCGGCGGTCTGCGTGGTGGTCTTTGCCTTGTGCGACCAGGGCCGCAAGCACTCGACCTTCAAGAACTGACAGCACCTGGCGGCCGCCTACAACGACAGCGAATGCTTGCGATCCAGGCTTTCGCCATAGCCGCGAATCACCTCCAGCAGCGACTTCACCCGCAGCGGCAGGC
>JARLGS010000418.1 GCA_031292695.1 Mycobacterium sp.
GAGCCCTCGGCGTTGACGGTCATTCCGACACAGAGTTTTGAGACCCTCATATGTCGTCTCATTTGAGACAGTTTTCGGTACAGGTCCCCAACTCGGTCAGGCTGCGGCGATGTCGCCGTGCGATTTAGGGCTGGTGGGGCTGTGGGTCGTTAATGGACGCTGCCGGTGGCGATGCCTTTGCGGTCTTGGTGGAATCGCGTTGGCGCAGCAGCGTTCTCACCGCGTAGCACAGTGCGCTGGCGAGGTAGAACGCGCCGGTGAGCAGCAGCCAGTGGGCCAGGTAGGGCGCCTGGGTCTGCCCGGTCGCGGCCTGGTAGGTGGGCGCGCCCTGCTCAATGATTCCGGGCAGGAACATCAGCAGCAGCAGCCCGGCGGCCAGGGTTGGCATCCGAAGATAGTTCGTTACCGGAATGTGTTTGGGTGGGTGTCGGGGTGCCTCGTCACCGACGTTGGGGCCGGTGCGTCGCCTGGGCAGCAGCCGGTCGGCCAGCGCGTAGAGCGGAAACAGGAGCAGGTCGTGGCCGATCACGGCCACCACGAACCACACCACAATGGATTGCCACCACACGGTGGGGTTGAACAGGTTTTGCACGCCCAGCACCGAGACCGCGTAGGCGCCCAGCGCCAGAGCGGCCAAAACGACGAGGAGGTGAAACAGGCGCTCGCCGTACAACCGCGCCGCTCGTTGGGCCAGTGCGCGCATCAGGTTTCCCGGAATTTGATGGTGGACACCCATTTGGTGTTGTGCACTCCGGGAAGCGCGGGAACGATGATCCGCGCCGGGTAACCGTGATCCAACGAGAGGTCGGCAGCGTTGACCTGCAACGCCAACAGCGAGTCGGGGCTCAAGATCTGGTTGGTCTGCAGGACCGCGTGATTGAAGGCGCCGAACCGCTCCAGCGAGGACACGATCGCCGAGCCCGGGTGCGGGCGCCCGGCTGCCGCGGCCAGATCCGCCAGCCGGACACCGGTCCAGGTCTGCGTCGTTGACCACCCCTCGACGCAGGCGATCGGCAGTTCCACGGTGTGGCGCGGCATCGCCTCCAGCGCGGCCCGATCCAGCAGCACCGGATGGGACCCGCCCAACAGTTGCAGGCGCCACCCCGAACCGGTGACAGCCGGGTCGATACCGGCCGCAACGGCGGTGCGGTTGATTTGAAAGTCGTTGGGGCCCCTGCCGTAGCTGCGGCCGCGGGGAAGCAACAACGCCGCACCGCGGGTGAATCCGCCCAGGGTCTGCCCGGCGGTCAGCGTCGCGACCAACAGCGCACCGCCGCCGACGACGGCCAATGCGCCGCGACGACTCAGGGTAGGCGGATCAGGGTCGGGTGCCACCAGCCCATCGGGGTCGCGCGGCTCGGGCACCGTGTCGGCCAGCGAGGTGTGAAGAACGCTGCGCATCGACCGTGACCGCAGACTGCGCCACATTTTCGGCAGCTTCAGACAGATGTGGCTGACAAATGCGGCGATGAACACCCACGCGCCGAAATAGTGTGCGGTGTAGAAGCTAAACCCGAAAATGTAGTCGTACTGGATGTTGAGAACCCCTGTGACGATCTCGAAGAGGATCCCACCCACCAACATGAGCAACGTCACTCGCTCCAGCACCTGGGCCACCGAACGCGCCGGTGGCCAAGCGAACAGGCGCGGAAGCACCGACCACAACTTGGCCAGCACCACCGGTATAACGACGAGGCCCAAACCGACGTGCAGACCCTCGTTCAGCCGATACAGCCACGACGGTCGAGTCGGCCAATCGAAGGTGGGCAGTTTGAGCCAGCCAACGCCGACGGGAATGGCCTGCCCAAACTGCGGCCCGTAGGCGATATAGGACAGCAAGCCGGTCACGATCACGATCGGCAACACCACCAGCAACGTCGCTCCGAACACCGACGTCAGCCAGGGTCCGCGCAACGGACTGCGCCACCGGATCCGCGAGAGTCCCGGCGGCGGGTGGTTGTCAAGTGCCCGCCACAGCACAGCCGGAAACCCGTAGCGGGCCGTCGGCGCCTCAGTGGGAAGATCCGCCTCGGAACCAGGATCGGCGGCGGCGGAAGTAGCCGCCGGTGGCTGTCCCGGCGGCGTTCCACACGGCGGCGTTCCAGGGGACGTCATGTCGATGCTCCGTCGTCCATACGGGTAGTCAACATCGCAGCGGCGTGGCCGAAAAGAGTCAGCCGCCGGTCGTCTTGCCCAGACCGGGCGGGTGGCTACCGGCGATCATCATGCGAATCTCGATGCCGTTCGTGATCACCTGGCCACCGACCGGTCAATCCCCGTTGGGGTCGGGGAACCGCTTCACGGTGGTGTTCCAGCCCGTGGCGGCCAGCGCCACCCGCATCCCCTCCGCGTCTGACTCCCACCGACGAGTCGACCCCTCGACATCGGTGAACAAAAACGTCACCACCCCCGACGGGCCAGCCGTCGTCACGCCATCGCCTCGGCCCACGCGATATGCCCCTCAAAGCCCAAGTCGGTGGCCATGGTCCGGTAGCGATCCCGATAGTCGCGATAGGCGGCGGCATCGCCGTGCGCCTTGGCCAGCAGTGCCCGTGACCGAAGCAGCCAGATATCGCGTATCACCAGACCCTCATCGGCTGGCGCGTCCGCCAACCTGGTAATCGCGGCCTCGGCTTCGGCCACGTGGGCCGACCCCGCCCGCTGCGGCGACCCCTGGGGGCTCCTGGGTCCGGGGGTCTAGTCAAGGAGCAGCATTAGCCGAGGGCGGCTACGAGGGCATTGGTGCCAGCGACGATCGCTTCGAGTTGGGTCTGCGAGAGCGGGCCGAACAGTGCCGCCATCTGCGCGGTCGTCGCCGCTTCGGCAGCAGCCTTCTGGGCCTCGATCTCGGGGGTGTATTCGACCAGGTCCTCCTCGGAGAAACCGTGCATCTTGAAGTTATCGAGGTCTCGGTCTCGGTTGAACTGACAGGCAGTGACAGGCGAGAGCCCGGCGGCCTTCACCGCATCGATGTGCACACCGCCGCGCAGCTCTCGCAACAGGATGGCTGCCCGGTAGGCCCGAGCGGCGGCCGTCGGCGCTGCTGGGGCTGAACGGTAGCCATCGAACAGCGGCCAGGAGCCCGAGGGAACCGTGGCGACGAGAGCGCCCACCGCATCAGTGAATGCGCCAAGGGTGGCCGAATCCCCTGTGGCGAAGGTGGCTTCGGCATAGTCGTCGGCGGCACCGAGGTGGGCTGCCGCGATCGCGTCTTCACTGGCCAGGCTGCGACCCCGGGTCACCACCGCGGCGATCATGCCGGGCTTGAAGAAGTAGAA
>JARLGS010000419.1 GCA_031292695.1 Mycobacterium sp.
CCATGCCCACGGCCGCCCAAGACCGCGCCGAGCCACTGGCGATACCGACCCGCGTTTCGCGTCCCAGCGGAGGGAGTACCGGGTCGTGAGACGCATCACCGCGTTGCTCATTGCCGGGCTGTTCGTCGCCTCGCTGGCGGTCCCGGCGGTTGTCATCGCCGCCCCGCCGTGGGGCAACGTCATCCAAGTGCAGCCGCCCGGGCACGGGCCGGGCGCCGACGATACGGCGAACATCCAGAAGGCGCTGGACTCGTGCGTCAAGCAAGGTCCCGGCTGCACCGTCCTGTTGCAGGCCGGGACGTACCACACCACGCAGCTCGTCACCTACAACTTCCGGGGGACGTTCAGGGGCGCGGGCCAGAGTCAGACGATCATCTCGGCGCTACCCCACGCCGTCGTGAACTGGCCCGACATGTGGCTCCAAGGTCAGTGCCTGCCCAACCTCGTCATCACACAACAGCCGAACGGGCCGGTGCCCTGCCGGTGGGGCAGCTTCATCGTCTTCGTCGACGGCAACATCGAGGTCTCCGACCTCGCGGTCGACTTCCCGTACACGAACGGCGATGAGACGACCACGTGGTACGCCAACGGCGACCCGTATGTCGGCTTCACCGAAGCGTTCAAGTTCCTTGGCGACCGGCGCACCGACGTCTCGGTCGACCGCGTCAGCGTCACGGGCCGTCAAGACGCCACCGGAGGGGCCTTCGGCACCGGCTACAACGTGATGCAGGGGATCTACTTCGCGGGCGACCTCCCGAGCGCCCCGTACCTCGCCGGTCCCCCGCTCGGTCCCTGCCCGTGCCAGACCTACTCGACCCTGAGCGGGACGTTCACGGTGCGGGCCAGCTCGGTCCGCTCGGTCGGCTACGGCATCCTGACCGGCGGCATGTCGGAGAGCGGGATGCGGGTCACCATCGGCGGCTCACGTTCCGACGGCAACCGCGTCGACGACAGCCTCTACCCGATCAACGTCGGCTCGGAGAGTTCAACCTACGAGATCTCCTACAACACCGTCTCGTCGGCGGGCGGGGATGGCGTGTTTGTGGCTCCCCTCAACCTCCCGATGACGCCGGGAACCCACACGCAGTTCTTCATCCACGACAACGCCATCACCACCAGCAACCCCAACGACGTGCTCAGCGTCGGTATCCACGTGTTCGACGCCACGTTCAACGCGACGACCCACTGGGTGCAGGCCGTGATCGCGTACAACACGATCCAGCTCACCAACGCTGGCCCAAACAGCGAGGGGATGGACGTCAATAACGCCAAGGGTGTCCTGATCACGGGCAACACAGTGACCGGAACCGGCGGTGGCGATGCGATCAGCCTGTGGGGCAACGATCCGTCCCTGCTGCCCAACACGGACAGCGCGGTCATCGCCAACGATGTCAGCGGCTTCACCGTCGACCCAACAGGCTTTGCCGCGATCTACCTCGATCCGTACACGGCCAAGAACCTCGTTGTGTGCGCCCGTCGAGGCGACACGGTGCTCGATCAGGGCACCGGCAACAAGGTGGTCGGCTGCGCGTCGCCAGTGGCCCCTGCCCTGAAGGGGGCAACCGCTCCAGCAGTCGCCGCGCCAGACAGGCTGAAACTGCCCACGCGACTTCCCTAGCCTGAACAGCGCCCCGCAAAGAAGAGCCGCCCGGGTTCTCCGGGCGGCTTGCCTTGTTGGGGGATGGGAGCCACATCGGGCGACGATGAGGTGATCGGGCCCCTGCCCGGACCATGCGTACCTGCGCTTGTCCTGCTGGTCCCGATGCCGCGGCCGCTACCGGCGTCGAGCGCACCCGGACGGGAACCTCGGTCAGACCCGGAAGAGCCCCTCCCGGCCTGTCTGAGTGGTCGTTCTGCTTGAACACGTTCGGGTTCCACGGCAGCGGCCGACCGTCGCGGATCACCTCTTCGGTGCTGTTCGCCGACCACCCGCACGCTCGATGAGGTAGCGAGCGAGCACGTGCCATCCGTGCCGGTCGCAGCCATCTTCGAGGTGCTGCTGGTGCCGCCGCAGGGCAGCGGCATAGACGATCAGCATCTCGTCGACGGTCGGGTCCATCAGGCCCGAGGGGCCGTGCCACGGCGGCCCGAATAGCATCCACCGGTGCATCCACCGACCCTGCCGCGACGTGCCGCGACCTGCCGCCGGGCACCGCGAAACAGCCAGTTCGCGAGGGGAAGTTGGCTGGCGAGGAAGGATTCGAACCTTCAATCCCCTGATCCAGAGTCACCGGGCGCCTATCGACGTGCACCCGAGCGTGGGCAGGGTGCCGAAACCGCGCCAGTAAGGGGATGCAAAAGGGCCGCCCGGCTAGAGGCGGCCCGTGCTCATGGTAACGCCCCCCACCGGGATGCTTGGGAGCTACCGGCGGGCCGGTGGGGGAGGAATGGGCTGGCCGATCGTCGGGACGGGATCGCCGCCCAGGGCGAGGGCCGGTTTCGGGAGGCTCGGAACGCGGGCGGCGCACTTCCCACACACGCGGTACACGCG
>JARLGS010000420.1 GCA_031292695.1 Mycobacterium sp.
ATGCAACACACTGGATTTGCCGGCGCCGTTGGGCCCGATGACGGCCAGCACCTCGCCAGGGGCGACCGCGAACTCCACGTCGAGGCCGCGCGCGTCGACGACCGCCCGCACCGACACGCCGCCGGTCACGGTCGACCCTCCGCCTCGAACGGCCCGCGGCCGAACCGAGCACCGCCAATGGCGAGCACCACGACGGCGGCGACTACGACCAGCACCAGGGACAGTGCCACCGCCGAGTCGGCATCGGCTTCCCGCTGCAGGTAGATCTCCAAGGGCAGCGTTCTGGTCACCCCTTGCCGCGACCCGGCGAAAGTGAGAGTGGCCCCGAACTCCCCGAGCGACCTGGCGAACGCCAGCACCGCACCCGACACCAGTCCAGGCGCCAGCATGGGCACCGTCACCCGCCGCCACACCAGGGTCGGGCGAGCGCCCAGCGTCGCTGCAACCGCCTCGTACTGAGTCCCGGCCGTCCGGGCCGCCCCTTCAAGGGCGATCACCAGGAATGGCAACGACACGAAGGTCTGCGCCAGTACGACGGCAGTCGTCGAGAAGGCGATGTGCACACCGGCAGCATCCAGATACCGGCCGAGCAACCCGAGCCGGCCGAATGCGTACAGGAGCGCGATACCACCGACCACGGGCGGCAACACCAGCGGCAACAGGATCAGCGGCCTGGTCCAGCGCACCAGGCGGGACCCGTTGCGCGCCAGCACCAGCGCCATCGGCACACCCAGCAGCGCACACAAGGCAGTGCTGGCGGCAGCGGTCTTCAGGCTCAAAACCAGTGCTGCGACCGATGATTCGCTGCTGACGAGGTCCAGAAATCGGGACCAGTCGACCTTGGCAGCGACCGCGATCAGGGGCAGCACGACGAACAGCGCGCCCAGCGCCGCAGGGAGGTAAATCCAGCGCGGCAAGCCCGGGTTCAAGGCTTCACGAAACCGAACTGGGCCAGGGTTTGGCGGCCCGCGTCACCGGTGACCAGTTCGACAAACCGTTGCGCGGCAGCGGCATCCGCCGATGACTTCAGCACCGCGATGGGATACACGTTCACCGCCGACGCCGATTGTGGGAACTCGACCTTGGTCACCTTGTCACCGGCCGACCGGGCATCGGTCTGGTACACCAGGCCGGCATCAGCCTCGCCGCTGGTGACCTTGTTCAGCACGTCGGTCACCGACGCCTCCTCGCTGACCGGTTTCAATTGCACTCCGGTCAGCTTCTCGATCTTTTGGGTCGCGGTCCCGCACGGCACCTGGCGGGCACACACCACAACGTCCAATCCGGGCCGGGCCAGATCACCGAAGTTGTTGAGCTGCTTGGGATTACCAGGGCGGGTCACGATGACCAGAGTGTTCGACGCGAAGTTCACCGGCGCACTGGAGACCAACCCGGCCTTGACCGCGTTGCCCATGTTGCTGGTGTCGGCAGAGGCGAATACGTCAGCCTTCGCGCCCTGAGTCAACTGGGTCACCAACGACGACGAGCCGGCGAAGTTGAATTGCACCGAACTGCCGGGATTGTCCTTCTCATACCGCCCTGCGAGCGCGGCGAACGCGTCCTTCAGTGAGGCCGCGGCGTAGACGTTGACCACCGGGCCCGAGTGGTCCGAGCCCGAACCACAGCCGGACAGCACGCCCGCCCCGCCCAGCACGGCCATCGTGGCGAAAATGCGGACAGACCGGAGCACGAGTCGCATTCGGAAGACCCTAATGTTGCGCACGTCCGCGTGGCGAGTTTCGCGACGTAGCTACTGTCCAGTAACATGACCCCAACCCCGTTCAGCGTTGTACACGAGGAGGCCGTGCTGATGGACGTTCTGGTCACCGGAGGCGATACCGATCTCGGCCGGGTCATCGCAGCAGGATTCCGCGACGCCGGCCACACCGTCGTCATCGCCGGCGCCCGCCGCGACGACCTCGAAGTGGCTGCCAAGGAACTCGAAGTCGAATCGATCGTCCTGGACAACACCGACGCCGCAGCCCTGGCGCAGATGCGCGACAAGCTGCCGCATCACCTCGACACCATCATCAACGTCCCGGCGCCGACCTGGTCCGCGGGCGACCCGCGCACCTACACGCTGACCGATCACGCCAACGCGTGGCGCAACGCCCTTGACTCGACGTTGCTGTCGGCAGTGCTGACCGTCCAGATCCTCGGCGATCAATTGCGTTCGGGCGGCGCCATCGTCAACGTTGTGCCGGAATGCCCCAAGGACGGCAGCGCCGACGCCGCGATCAAAGCCGCGGTGTCGAACTGGACCGCAGGTCAGGCCGCTCACTTCGGTATCCGCGGCATCACCATCAACGTCGTCGCCGCCGGACGCGGCGCCGAGTCCGGGTACGACGGTGTCGCTTCCACCGCCGCACCCGTAGCGGCCGAGTTGACCAAGCTGGCGCTGTTCCTCACCACCCCGGCGGCCCGCCACATCACCGGCGAGACGCTGCACGTGAGCAACGGGGCTCTGGCCTCCTTCAGCTGAGTCCAAGCTGTTTTATTCCCGTCGCGGAGGACTTCGCGCCCCGCGAAATTCGCCCCGCGACACCGTGGTTGGTGATTAGGTCGGATCGTGACGATTCGACTCGCGCTTCAGATCCCCAACTTCTCCTATGGCACCGGTGTCGGTGAGCTGTTCCCGACAGTCATCGCCCAGGCTCAGGAAGCCGAGGCCGCCGGCTTCGACTCGGTCTTCGTGATGGACCACTTCTACCAACTGCCGATGCTCGGCTCCCCCGACCAGCCGATGCTGGAGGCCTACACCACCCTCGGTGGCCTGGCGACCGCCACCCAGAAGGTGCAGCTGGGCACCATGGTCACCGGCAACACCTATCGAAACCCGACCCTGCTGGCCAAGGCCATCACCACCCTGGACGTGATGTGTCAGGGCCGGGCCATCCTCGGTTTGGGCACCGGGTGGTTCGAGCTGGAACATGACCAGCTGGGTTTCGATTTCGGCACCTTCACCGACCGGTTCGACCGGCTCGGCGAGTCGCTGCAGATCATCCTGCCGATGCTCAAGGGCGAGCGCCCGACGTTCAGCGGCAAGTACTACCGCGCCACCGAAGCCATGGCCAACCCCCGGTTCCGCGACCACATCCCACTGCTGATCGGCGGCCAAGGCGAGAAGAAGACCATCCCGCTGGCCGCCCGGCACTTCGACCACCTCAACCTGGTCGCCGGTTTCGACGAGCTGCCCCGCAAGCTCGCCGTCGTCCGGGAGAGCTGCGAGCAGATCGACCGCGACCCGGCGACCCTGGAGACCAGCATGCTGGTCACCGCGTTTGTCAACGATCAGGCCACGTCTGACCTGATCCCGGCGGAGATGAGCCAGCGGATGGTGGCCGGCAGCGCCGAGCAGGTGGCCGAAGAATTGAAGACCAAGGTGTTCGACGCCGGCGTCGGTGGTGTGATCGTCAACATCCCGACGCAGGTGACCGGCTACGTCCCGGGCGTTATCTCTGCGCTGGGCGCCGCCGTGCGATCGGCGATCGGCGACTGAACTGATGGTGCGGGGCATCTCACTTCGTTGAACGATTCAGCTGCGACTAACCTGTGGGTGACAAACAACGGTTGTACGTCGAGGAGCCCCTCAACATGGTCCACCCCGGAGCTACGGCAACGGATCGCCACAAAGTCGTCATCATCGGATCGGGCTTTGGCGGCCTGACCGCCGCCAAAGCCCTCAGGCACGCCGATGTCGACGTCAAGCTGATTGCCCGCACCACTCACCACCTGTTCCAACCGCTGCTGTACCAGGTGGCCACGGGCATCATCTCCGAAGGCGAGATCGCGCCGCCCACCCGGCTGATCCTGCGCAAGCAGCAGAACACCCAGGTGCTGCTCGGCGACGTGACACACATCGACCTGGAGAACCAGACCGTCGATTCGGTCCTGCTGGGACACACCTACAGCACGCCGTACGACAGCCTGATCATCGCCGCAGGCGCCGGCCAGTCCTACTTCGGCAATGACCACTTCGCCGAGTGGGCCCCGGGCATGAAGACGATCGACGACGCGCTCGAGCTGCGTGGCCGGATCCTTGGCGCGTTCGAGCAGGCTGAGCGGTCCAGCGATCCGGAACGGCGAAAGAAACTGCTGACCTTCGTGGTCGTCGGGGCCGGTCCGACGGGCGTCGAAATGGCGGGCCAGATCCAGGAATTGTCCGACCAGACGCTCAAGGGCAGCTTCCGGCACATCGACCCGACCGAGGCAAAGGTCATCCTGCTCGACGCCGCGCCCGCAGTGCTTCCGCCCATGGGCGAGAAGCTGGGCCTCAAAGCCAAGAACCGGCTCGAGAAGATGGGCGTGGAGATTCAGCTCAACGCCATGGTCACCGACGTCGACCGCAACGGCATCACCGTCAAGGACAAGGACGGCACCATCCGGCGCATCGAGTCGGCCTGCAAGGTGTGGTCGGCCGGGGTGCAGGCCAGCCCGCTCGGCCGTGACCTGGCCAACCAGTCCGAGACCGAGATCGACCGGGCCGGGCGCGTCAAGGTGAATCCCGATCTGTCGATCCCCGGACACCCCAACGTCTTCGTCGTCGGCGACATGGCGTTCGTCGATGGCGTGCCCGGCATGGCCCAGGGCGCGATCCAGGGCGGCAACCATGTCGCCGCGATCCTCAAGAACGAGGCCAAGGCCCGCGCACACGGCACCAAACCCAAGCCGCGCGAACCGTTCTCGTACTTCGACAAAGGCTCGATGGCCACCGTCTCGAAGTGGAACGCCGTGGCCAAGGTCGGCAAGCTGGAGTTCGGCGGTTTCATCGCGTGGCTGGCCTGGCTGGGACTGCACCTGATCTATCTGGTGGGCTTCAAGACCAAGATCGCCACGCTGCTGTCGTGGACAGTGACGTTCCTGAGCCGCCAGCGCGGTCAGCTCACCATCACCGAGCAGCAGGCCTACGCCCGCACCAGGATCGGCGAACTCGAGGAAATCGCGTCGGCGGTGCAGGCCGCGCCGGACCCCGAGTCGGTCGCGTCCTGATCACAGACGCTGCCCCTGCCACGTGGCCAGACAACCACCGTCGGCCAACGCCATAACGGTGCCCTGACCATCGAAAGCTGTTTCGGGATAGCGTAATTCGCTCACGTACGCACGCGGGGCGACGATTTCGTCGTCGCTGACCGCACCAGCGCCGAGTTCGACGCGGTGCCGCAGCAGCGGCACTGCGTCGCGGTCGGCGTGCAAAGTCGCCGTCCAGAATCCGGCTTGCTCGCCGGTGCGCCCGATCTGTACCCGCTCCCGCAGCCGGACCCGCCCCTGATCGGTGATCCGCAGCCGGGTCACAACCTGATGGCCGCTGCCGCCGGCGATGACCGTCGGCTCGGGATCGAGATCGAGTGCCCCGGCCACCTCCAGGTCCCAACCGGACTGCGACTGCGACGTCGTCGCGCCGGGCAACACCAGGGTGGCCGCGACACTGCGGACCTTCAAGCGGGCACCGGCGTCCACGATCACCCGGACGCTGATGACGTCACCGCCAAGCGGTGTTGCCGCCGCAGACACCAGATGCACGGTGTCCGGAGCGGTACGACGCGCGGTCAGGCCTCCGGTGCATTCGATCCGCGGGCCGCGGCCGGGGCTCGCGACGATGAGAACCTGGGAATGCATGGGTCAGGAAATCGCCGCCAACTGGTCGCGCACCCAGGCCTGGACTGCGGACGCCGTCGGATCATCGGTCAGCGAAATCAGGACCGTGGGCCGGTCGCCGCGGACCTTCGCGGCGTCGCGCCGCATAATCTCCAGGTCGGCGCCGACCATCGGGGCCAGGTCAGTCTTGTTGACCACCAACAAATCTGAGAAGGTCACGCCGGGACCACCCTTGCGGGGCACCTTGTCACCGCCGGCCACGTCGACGACGAAGATCTGGACGTCCACCAGGCCCGAGGAGAACGTCGCGGTCAGGTTGTCGCCGCCGGATTCGACCAGGATCAGGTCGAGTTTGTCGTTGGCCTCGATGAGGTCGTCGATGGCGTCGAGATTCGCGGTGATGTCGTCCCGGATCGCCGTGTGCGGGCAGCCGCCGGTCTGTACCGCCGCGATCCGCTCGTCCGCCAACACGGCATGACGGCGCAGGAAGTCGGCGTCCTCGGTGGTGTAGATGTCGTTGGTCAGTACGGCCAGAGACAGGTCGTCGCGCAACTGCCGGCACAGCGCGGCCACCAGCGCCGTTTTGCCGGAACCGACCGGTCCGCCGACACCGATGCGCAGTGGCTCGCCGGGTTGGCGCTGCCGCTTGGGCCGGTCGTGGTGCTGGTGCGGCTGACCGTCGAGGAAATGTGGTGGCATGACAGGCCTTTCGGTGCGGAATCTAGGAGGCGAACAGCGGCCGGTCGCGGCCGGCATGCTGCTGCGCCAGGACGTCGAGCAGCGGATCGGACAGGTCGGCGATGCCCTCGGCCGCGTCGACGGCCGTGGTGTCGCAGAGGCTTGAGAGCTCAAACGTCAACGCGGCGACATCCGCGGGGTCCAGGGCCAACAGCCGTTGTGCCGCCGTGGCCGAGCCCGTCATGGTGGTGTAAACGACTGTAGCGCAGGTCTGTTCGGGGGTCAGACCACTCGCCAAGCCGACCACGCCGGACGCCACCGGCAGATGCGGCCGGGTACCCAGCTGTTGCCAATCGATGCCGGACCAGACCCGGCGGCCCAAGCGGACCAGCCCGCGCCCCTGGGCCCGGGAGGCCAGCCGAGCGGCGGGAGCCGGTGTGCGTGCATCGGTTTCACGGTCGGCGGTCGCCGGATCGAGCCCCCGATGAACCGCCGCGGCGATCGATGCCGCCACCAGCCCTTGGGTCCGGATGCGTCGACGCAGATACGCCCGCAAAGTGGTCACATCGACGACCAGCCCACTGGTGACTGCCTCCTCGACGCCACCGGAATGCACGTGTCCGCCGGTCGGCAGCCGCGAATCCGACAGCGCCAGCAGCATGGCCAATCCGCCAGTAGGGCCCACCATCAGAATAGGAAGTATCGCTGCGCCATCGGCAGTTCGGTTGCCGGTTGTTCCTGCCAGACTTCGCCGTCGATGCGCACGGTGAAAGTGTCCGGGTCCACCCTGATGTCCGGCATCGCGTCGTTGAGCGGCAGATCTGCCTTACCCCGGCCCCTGACGTTCTTGACCGGAACGAGCCTGCGCCGCAACCCGAGCCGGGCCGCGAGGTCGTCTTCGATGGCAGTCGGCGAGACGAAATGGACCGCCAATCCGGCGGCCACCGTCGGATGGGCGCCGAACATCGGCCGCGGCAGCACGGGCTGCGGGGTCGGGATCGACGCATTGGCGTCACCCATTGCAGCCCAGGCGATCGCGCCACCCTTGAGCACCAGATGCGGTCGCACCCCGAAGAACTCCGGCTCCCAGAGCACCAGATCGGCGAGCTTGCCGACCTCGACCGAACCCAGCTCGTGATCGATGCCGTGGGTCACCGCCGGACAGATGGTGTATTTGGCCACGTACCTGCGGACGCGGTTGTTGTCGTTTCCCTTCGGCCCGGCGACATCCCCGGCCAGCGCGCCCCGGCGCTTCTTCATCACGTGTGCGGTCTGCCAGGTCCGCATCACCACTTCACCGATGCGTCCCATCGCCTGACTGTCACTGCCGATCATCGAGATGGCGCCGATATCGTGCAGCAGGTCCTCGGCGGCGATCGTGGACGGCCGAATCCGGCTCTCCGCGAAGGCCAGATCCTCCGGAACCGCGGCGTTGAGGTGGTGACACACCATCAGCATGTCGAGATGTTCGTCGAGGGTGTTGACGGTGTGCGGGCGGGTCGGGTTGGTCGAGCTGGGCAGCACGTTCGGGTGGCTGGCCACGGTGATGATGTCCGGCGCGTGACCGCCGCCGGCTCCCTCGGTGTGGTAGGCGTGGATCGCGCGGCCTGCGATGGCCGCCAGCGTGTCCTCCACGAACCCCATCTCGTTGAGGGTGTCCGAGTGCAGGGCCACCTGGACGTCGGCCTCTTCGGCCACGCGCAGGCACGCGTCAATGGCCGCCGGAGTTGTACCCCAGTCCTCGTGCAATTTGAACCCGGCTGCACCACCGCGCAATTGCTCCCACATCGAGGCCGGGTTGATGGTATTTCCTTTGCCCAGCAACAGGATGTTCATCGGCCAACCATCGAGGGCCTGCAACATCCGGCCCAGGTGCCAGGCCCCAGGCGTGACGGTGGTGGCCTTGCTGCCCTCGGCGGGCCCGGTGCCGCCACCGATCATGGTGGTGATGCCACCGCCGATCGCCTCCTCGAGCAGCTGCGGACAGATGAAGTGCACGTGGCAGTCGATGCCGCCGGCGGTGAGAATGCGGCCGTTACCGGCGATGATCTCGGTCGACGGTCCGACCACCAGATCGGGATGTACGCCGGACATGATGTCGGGGTTGCCGGCCTTGCCGACAGCGACGATGCGGCCATCTCGAATCCCGATGTCGGCCTTGATAATTCCCCAGTAGTCGACGATGACCGCGCCGGTGATCACGGTGTCGGGCGCGCCGTCGGCCCGGGTCGTCCGGGCCTGGCCCATCGACTCCCGGAGCACCTTGCCGCCGCCGAAGACCGCTTCGTCGCCCGCTAGCCCGGGCCCGCCGCTGCGGTCCTCGGTGATCTCGATCAGCAGATCGGTGTCCGCCAACCGAATCCGGTCCCCCGTCGTCGGCCCGAACAGGGCGGCATACCGGGCGCGGGATAAGGAACTCATCGACGTCGTCCGTTCTTCGCGCCAGCGCTCATCACAAATCCAGCTTTCCGGGCGGATTCAGCGACAGCCCATGCACTTCCCGCAACCCGCCCAGCGGAACCAATGAAATCCGCTGCGCCACACCGGGTTCGAATCGGATCGCGGTGCCCGCCGGCACGTCCAGCCGGTGGCCGTGCGCCGCTGCACGGTCGAAGCGCAATGCGGAGTTCGCCTGCGGGAAATGCACGTGACTGCCGATCTGCACCGGCCGATCGCCGGTGTTGACGACGTCCAGAGTCAGCCGGTCGGCACCGGCGTTGATCTCGATATCGCCATCGCCATAAAGGATTTCGCCGGGCACCAGTGGCGCGCTGTCAGTGGTCATCGGCAGGCCTCACGGAATCGGATGATGGACGGTGACCAGCTTGGTGCCATCCGGAAACGTGGCCTCGACCTGGACGTCGTGCAGCATCTCGGGCACCCCATCCATCACGTCGGCACGGCTCAGCACGTCCCGGCCACTGACCATCAGTTCGGCCACCGTCCGACCGTCGCGAGCGCCTTCCATCAGGTGATCGGTGATGACCGCGACCGCCTCGGGATGGTTCAGGCGCAAACCCCGGGCCTGCCGTCGCCGGGCCAGTTCAGCCGCGTACGAAATCAACAGGCGTTCTTGCTCATGCGGCGTCAAACGCATAAGGGGCGATACTGCCACGACAAGCCGGCAGGGGCATGCCGGGCGCCTGATTTCGCCTCAGGCTCGCATCACCAGCGAGAGCTCAGCCCTCGAGGTTCTGCAGGCGCACCTGCCCCCGCGCCACCACGCGGTCGTCCTCGTCGGTGATGACGACCAGCCACAGCTGCTGACGGCGGCCGCGGTGAATCGGCGTCGACGTGGCCGTGACCGTGCCGGACTTGAGGGCGCGCAGGAAGTCGGTGTTGTTGTTGACCCCGACGACGGTGCCGCCGCCGTGCTCGGCCAGCCAGATGTGACCGGAGACGCTGGCCACGCTCTCGACGATGGCGCAGTGGATGCCACCGTGCACGATTCCCCAGGGCTGCAACAGCCTGTCGGTGATGGTCAATCGGGCACGCGAGCCGTCCGGGGTGACCTCCAGATAGGTCAGTCCGATCTCGCTGTCGAAGCCCTTGCCAAGGTCCTCGGGCACAGATGTCGTCACGAATAGGTGTTTACACCAGCGCCGCCGACCACCCCCGGCCCGGTCTGGTGACCGAAAAAGGAGCAGGCCCCGCACCATATGTGCGGGGCCTGCTCATCGAATGGACCGGGAGTCACTGCAGCCCTCAGGACTCCGGCACGGTCCGGTTGTCTCGAACAATTGAACAATAGGCAAGGCTTGCCTAATTAGCAAGCCCTGGCCACGCCCGAACGGCCGAGCCCCCGCACGGGCGCGCCGAAACCCACAAGGGCATCCAGCACCGCCTGCGCACGCGGCATCCCGTCGGCCTCATCCACCCCGGCCAGCAGCGGTACCCGGGTCGCCGCACCGACCACGGACGTACCCACGATGTGCCACATCGCCGGGATCGAAAGGACGCCGGCACCCACTTCGACGAGCCTGGCGAACAACGGCTCCAGTGCGCGATGGCAACGATGCGCCATCCACGTCGCCAACGCCGCCTCGCCGGGAAGAGCCACCAGGCCGTCGCCGATCCGGCGGGTGGCCCGCACGCCCCGGCCACCGAAGTGCGGGTCGTCCGGCAGTACGCGCAGCGTCGGTTCCACCACCCCGACCCAGTCAATGACGCCTTCCGAGTCGACGTGAACCCAGAGGTTCTCCAGGCCGGGGTCCCACGCCCGCCCTTCCAGCACCAGCAGGGGCACCACCCGGCCGATGACGACGTGCACCAGCGTCGCCGCCAATTGCTGGGCCGCAACCGACTCATTGCCGGTGTCCCGGACCGCAGCGTCGTACACGACCTGCAACCGATCGCCGGCCAAGGCTTCGGTCAGCGGCCACCATCGGCGACGCGACACGTCAGCCATGACGGCGACCCCGTAGGCCCGCGGGCTGTCCGGACACAATTCGCGCAGCCGCCGGCTGGATTCGTGCAGCGGCAGCACCCGCCGAATGTTCATTGCGGTGACCAGCGGATCAACCAGAGCAGCAGCCATATGCGCCTCACTATAGTTAGGTTAGCCTTACTATAGTGACGGGAAGGTGACGTGGAAGTGCCTGTGATGGGACTCACAAGTGGACAGGAAACTGCCCTGACCGGGAACCCCAGCGCCCCAATCGGGCGTTGGCCAGAACATCGGAAACGGATACGACGCACGGTAGTAAATGCGTAGTACCCTGAAAAGACTGCCGGAAGAGTGAAACAGGACATGGCCAAATTGACGCGACTGGGCGAGCTCGAACGTGAGGTGATGGACCATCTGTGGTCCTCCCCCGAGCCACAGACCGTCCGTCAGGTGCACGAAGCCCTGGCCACGCGCCGCGATCTCGCCTACACCACGATCATGACGGTGCTGCAGCGTCTGGCCAAGAAGAACCTGGTCGTCCAGCATCGCGACGACCGCGCCCACCGCTACGCACCCACGCATGGCCGTGACGAGCTGGTCGCCGGACTCATGGTCGACGCCCTGGACCAGGCCTCGGACTCCGGTAGCCGGGTCGCCGCGCTGGTCCATTTTGTCGAGCGCGTCGGCGCCGACGAGGCCGACGCCCTTCGCCGCGCGCTCGCCGAGCTGGAAGATAAGCACCGAATCCCAGCGGCGACTGGCAATTCTGGCACCGACTGAGAGACACTAACGGCGTGTCCGCGCTGGCCTTCACTCTCGTTGCGCTCATGCTGGTCGGACCCGTACCCGCGTTACTGGCTCGCGCTTCGTGGCCACAGCGCGCACCCCGGGCCGCCATCGTGCTGTGGCAATCGATCGCGTTGGCCGCCGTACTATCCGCTTTCAGCGCCGGCATCGCCGTCGCCAGCAGGCTGTTCGTGCCCGGTCCTGATGGGCGTCCGACCGCTACCGTGACCAGCGAGATCGCGGCCCTGGGCTGGCCGCTCTGGATACTGCACGTCGCGGTCTTCGCGCTGACCCTGGTCGTCGGCGGCCGCCTGGCCATCACCGTGACGCAGGTCGCCATCGCAACCCGGCGCCGGCGCGCGCACCACCGGATGATCGTCGACCTGCTCGACCGCTCACGCGAAGCCGCACCCGCAACCACGGCCGCGTCGGTTCGGACCCGGCGGCACCGCCACCTGATCAGCCATGGCCTGCGAATTCTCGACGTCGAGCAGCCCCTCGCCTACTGCCTGCCGGGCGTCCGCAGTCGCGTGGTGCTCAGCGAGGGCGCGCTCAAACACCTGCACGACAACG
>JARLGS010000421.1 GCA_031292695.1 Mycobacterium sp.
TCCTCTTCAATCAGTTCCACGACCGTGCCGAGCGCAGCCATGGCGGCGAAGGCGCCGATGATCGTCACCGGCACGGTCGTGGCGGGCACCAGCATCGCGCGCCAGTCCTGCAGGAACACCAGGATCACGACCAGGACGAGCAGCCCGGCCTCGATCAGCGTCTTGTAGACCTCGTCGATCGAGGCGGCGACGAATTTGGTGGTGTCGAACGGCGTGTCGTATCTCACGTCCTGGGGGAATTGCGCCGCCAGCGCCGCCATCTTCTTCTGCACCGCCTTCTCGACGTCGAGCGCATTGGCGCCGGGCGACTGGAACACGCCGATGCCGGTGGCCGGCTTGTTGTTGAGCGAAAACACCTGGCTGTAGGTCTGGGCTCCCAGCTCGACCGAGCCGACGTCGCGCACCCTCGTGACGTCGCCGTTGCCGCCGGTCTTGACGATGATGTCCTCGAACTCGCGCGCGTCGTCGAGCCGCCCGTTGACGTTGAGCGTGTACTGGAACGCCTGCCCGGCCGGTGTCGGCGGCATGCCGACCTGGCCCGCGGTCACCTGCTGGCTCTGCTGCTGGATCGCCTGGATGACGTCCTGCGGCATCAGCCCGCGCACCTGCAGCTTGTTGGGATCGAGCCAGACCCGCATCGAATACTGGCCGGCGCCGAATACCGTGACGTTGCCGACGCCGGGCACCCGGGACAGCTCGTCGCGGATGTTGATGGTGGCGTAGTTGCTGAGATAGAGGCTGTCATAGGTCGCGTTCGGCGACGTCAGCGTCACGAACAAAAGGATCGCGGTCGATCGCTTCTGCACCGTGACGCCCTGGTTCTGCACCGACTGCGGCAGCTGCGACAGCGCGCTCGACACCCGGTTCTGCACCAGCACCTGCGCGAAGTTGAGGTCGGTGCCGATCTTGAAGGTCACCGTCAGCGTGTAGGTGCCGTCGGCGCCGCTGTAGGACTGCATATAGAGCATGCCCTCGACGCCGTTGACCTGCTGCTCGATCGGCAGCGCCACGGTATCGATGACGGTCTTGGCGCTGGCGCCGGGATAGCGCGTGGTGACCTGCACCGTCGGCGGCACCACATCGGGATATTGCGCGACCGCGAGGCTGAACAGCGCCACGCCGCCGATCTGGATCATCAACAGCGCGATGACATTGGAAAGCACCGGGCGCTCGATGAAGAACTTTGAGATCATGGCCGGTCCTATTTGGTCGGCGTGGCGGCTTCGATCTTCTGCAGCTGCGGATCGACCTTCTGGCCGGGAATCGCGCGCA
>JARLGS010000422.1 GCA_031292695.1 Mycobacterium sp.
GCGACCAGGGGCAACAGACTACCACCTACACGCTGACGGCGGCGGGGGAAGCACTTGCCGTGCAGGTTGGGGCGCTGCCGCCCAGTCACTTCACGTACGACGGCGATCACGACGTGACCTCGGCCCAGGACCCCAACGGCAACCAGACGACCTATTTCTACCACTACGTAGGGCCGAATGGGGTCGCCGCCACCGCGAGCGGCGCCGGTGCGACTGAGCCGGAGGCAGGGCAAACCATCGGCTTGATCGGTGCGGTACACGCTCCCGACATCACGACCACGCTGGACGGCAGTACGTCGACGGTGGCTACCACGTATGCGTACGATCCCGTGACCAACGACCTCACGCAGGTGATCGAGCCCAGCGGCGGGGAGGTCGACTATACGTATAACGGCCATCACCAGGTGCTTACCGCACACGAGGAAGTAACGGCGCCGATCAACGAGTGCGGGCAAGCCGTACCGCATGCGGCGAAGCGGATCGCGCCGGCGGACTGCATCGTGCAGCCGGCGACCTGGCGGGACACGACAAACGACTACAATCCCGACGGCACGCTGCGGCAGGTCACGGACGGGCGGGGCAATCTATGGGCCTACGACTACGACGCATTTGGCGACCTGGTGCAGAGCACCACGCCACCGGCGCAGGTGAGCAGTCCCACGCACCAGCCGACGCAGACCACGCCGATCACGACGACCTACCAGCGCGATGCCGATGGGCAGGCCACGCAGGTGAGCACGGCGCCGGAAGGGCAGCAGCCGACCCTGTCCTACGACCATCTTGGGCGGCTGTGGAAGACGGTGCTGCCCGCGGTGGATGTGGCGGGCGGCGGCCAGACGGCACCGGCAACCACAGTCGTATTCGACGCCGATGGCCGGGTGATCAGGCAGCGGGACGCGCTTGGGCACACGACACAAGATTGGTACGACCCGCAGGGCCGGCTGCTGGCGGAGCAGGCGCCGGGAACTGGCCGGGTCACGGATTACACATACAACGCGACGGAGCGCATCGAAGTCACCGTGCCGGGCGGCTCCAATAGCACGCCACGGGTGACCACCAGCTACCTGTATGACGCCTCCGGGCGCCTGCAGAAGGCGACGGACCCGGCGCAGGACGTGACGTACCAGCGGGACGCCAACGGCAACGCCACGACAATCACGCGCTATGGCAACGGGCAGCCGGGCACGGTGACCAGCCAGCAGTTCGACGGCGAGAACAAGGTCGCTGCACAGAGCATTTCACTCACGCAGTTCGACAAAGGCGACGCGGTTACCACCACCCAGAGCGTACGCCTGGCCTACGACCAGCTAGGCGACCCGACCGA
>JARLGS010000423.1 GCA_031292695.1 Mycobacterium sp.
CCGAGGCAGTCGGTCAGGGGAATGATGTCGTTGGCGTAGTCGGAGAGGTAGGAGCCCTGCCAGGGCGTGCCGATCGTGGTCAGCGAGCGGATGCGTACCGGTGAGTTGGTGGTGGCCAGTACCCGGATGGCGGAGCGGGAGTACAGCCCGCCCATCGAGTGCCCGACGAAGTCGACGTCGGTGACGCCTTTCTCGGTGTGCAGCCAGTTCAGGAACCGGGCCAGGTGTTCGCCCGCGGTGTCGATGCTGCCGGTGGAGTTGACGGTCATGTTTTCTGGCAGCGTATTTGGGCAGACACCGAACGCTCCGAAGCCGGTCTGGTCGACCACCTGCCCGCGACCGGCCATTGCCGGTGAGGTGTACACGGTGTAGCCCTGCCCGACCAGGTATTCGCGGAGCGCGGTGTCGGTGTTACCTGCGGCCAGACCGGTAGCGCAAGCTTGGTCTGGGGTGGTGAACGGGCTGGTCGCGTCACCGCCCGACACGATCACCACCGCTTGTGAGGCGGGGCGTTTCTCGGGTTCACTTGGGTTGCTTCCGCAGCCGGCCGACATCGCCATGGCCGCCACGGCGGTCAGCACCAACGCTCGTCGCACGAAACAAGGTGACACGAACCAGGATGGTAGGCGCGGTACTGACCTCAACAGGCCGATTTCGTCGGAGCGCATGGCTGCGCCAGTTTCATGGTGGGCTCGTCGAACCGGTTGTGGCGGATTGCCGGTCGCTGCGGCGAATGTTCGGCGGCGTCTGTCAGGACGTGAGTTTGAGCAATGCCTGGGCGTTCTCATGACCGACGAGGGCTTTGGTGTCCTCGGGTATTGCAGCGGTATCCATGAACTGGCCGGCGACTTGGGAGGATTCGTAGGGGTAGTCGACGGAGAACATCACCCGCCGCGGCCCCATCGCAGCCAGCGCCGCGTGCAGTGGCACATCCGAGCACTGACCCGATGTTGTCACCGAGAAGTTGTCGCGGATGTAGTCCGACGGATTGCGCCGCACCCGGCGGTCGGTGGCGGTGAACTGGTATCGGCTGTCCAAACGCCACAGCATGTAGGGCAGCGTCTCACCCATGTGGCCGAGGATGACCTGGGCGCGGGGAAAGCGGTCGAACACCCCCGTCACGATCAACCGCAGTGCGTGGGTCGCGGTTTCGGTTGTCCACTCCCAGGTGGCTTTGTCCAGTTCGGGCACGCCGTCGAGCACGTACGGCATGCGGAAAGAGTCACCCGGGTGCAGGTACAGCGGGACATCCAACTCCTGAAGGCGTTCCCAGAACACGTCGTTGCGCGGATCGTCGAGGTAGACACCGTTGGTGTGTCCGTTGATCATCGCGCCACGCATGCCGAGGTCGCGCACGCAGCGCTCGAGTTCGTCGGCGGCCATGGTCGGGTCCTGCATGGCCAGGTGCGCGAATCCGCTGTAGCGGTCGGGCTGGTTGGTAATGACGTCGGCCAGCGCATCGTTGGCTTGCGCGGCGAGCCGGATGGCCGTGGCGGTGTCGGGTTCGACCTGTACCCCGGGGCCTGATATCGACAGCACCGATGTGCGCACACCCGCGCTGTCCATCTGGCCTAGCCGCTCCTCCCCGACATCGGAGAGCCGCCGCAGCAACGTCGATCGCAGATCATCGGCCACATCGGGCATGCCCCGCGCGAGGTAGTCCAGGAAGGAGAGGATGATGAAGTGCTCCTCCAACGCGACCTTGGTCACCTCAGCTGGCATGAGAGCCCTTCCCTGTCGATACGTCGTGAGCATACGACCTGTTCGGGGCGAAGTCTGGTGGCTCCGAGAACGTGATTCGGTTCTTCGGGGTCGAATCCCCGAACTCCTGGGCGATTGGAAGGGATCAGAGTTCGAAGACCTGGCCGTCGCGGGCGACCGTGACCTGACCCCGGTAGTTCTTGCCGATGGCGTCGAGCCACTGAGAGTCGGGAAGGTCGGTGGGGTCGTAGTGGCTGAGGATCACGTGCTTGGCATTGGCCGCCGCGGCGACCTCACCGACCTGCTCTGCCGAGGTGTGTGAATTCACCAGGTAGTCCGGCGGAAACCTGTTGCCGTAGTAAGCGTCGTCAAGGCTGAATTGCGCCTCGTGCACGAGGACGTCGGTGCCGCGGGCAAGGGTGATCAGATTGTCGGACTTGGTGGTGTCGCCGGAGAAGGTAACGGAGACACCGGATTTCTTCAGATCGAATCGGAAGCCGAATGCGGGGTAGACGTCGTAGTGGGAGACCAGCGTCGCGGTGACGGTCACGTTGTCGTCCGACATGACGGGGAACGGCGCGGTTTTCGGCGACCTGTTCAGGTAATCCGATCCCGGTGGCGGCGCGATTTCTGTGACGGCTGCCAGGGCCTGGATGTCGTCCGTTCCCATGTCGCGGATGAAGATGTTGTTGGTATAGGCGAACGCCTGCTGCAGCGCATTGGTGGTGGCGGCCAACCCCGGCGTTGATTCGTTGGGGTAGATCGTGGCTGGGTCGGCGTTGCCGACCCGGCTAGGGGGCAGTCCGCCCGCTGGACCCGGACCGTACACGGTCACCGGCGCCTTGCCTTTCGACGCCGTGTAGCCACCGGAGAGGAAGAAGCTGAAGTAGTCGACCATGTGGTCGGTGTGCAGGTGGGTGATGAACATGCTCTTCAGGTCGTCGAAGCGGAACCCTGCGTTGGTGAATGCGTTCAGCGAACCCAGGCCACAGTCGATCTGGTAGAGGTCGCCGCCAATCTTGAGAGTTGTCGATATTCCCGTCATGTTCGGGACGGGCGGTGGTCCAGCTTGGACTCCGAGCGTGATCACTGCGTTCTCGGGCAGCGGGGAAGGGGCCCGCAACGGAGTTGCTGAACTTTGGGCAGCCGAGGTGAGCGCGGCTCCACCGATAACGGTCGACATCGAGGCTGCCAGCATTGACCGTCGCGACATGGCACCCGGTCTGTGTACGCAACTACAAACACCTCGGTCCTGCACGCCACGATGCTAGATGATCGCCTTGCTACAACTAGCTCATTCGAGCGAGCGGTATCGCACCTTACGGGCGGGATCGGTCACCCAACTCCTCCTTCTTGTTGCGGGTCGGAGAAGATCACGGCATCGTGTAGCCGCCGCTGACCGAGATCATCTGCCCGGTGACCTGACGTGCGGCCAGCGGCGAAGAGAACCACAACACCGCCCGAGCGACGTCCTGAGCGGTGGTCAACCGGCGCATAGGCGTGTCCTTGAGCATGAAGTCAATCTGTTTGGGGTTGAACACTTCATCTTCGCCGACCGCCCACAGGCTGGAGCTGCCGACGGCATCGGGGCCCTCCGGTATCACCAATCCGGGACAGACGATGTTGGAGCGGATGCCGTGGCGTCCGTGTTCGCGCGCGGTGGTGCGCGCGAATGCGACCATCGCAGCTTTCGATGCCCCGTAAATCCCCTGGCGGATCTGACCGAACGCGGCATCGCTGGCAATGAAGACCAGGGCCCCGCCCCCGCCATCTTTCATCGGTCCGATCGCAGCCTGGGTGGCGGCCACGGCGCTGAAGAAGTTCACCGCCATCGTGCGTTGCCACTTGTCGCGATCGGTGTCGGTGGCGACGAATCCAGGCACACTCCAGCCGGCATTGTTGACTACAACGTCAACACCGCCCCACTTGGTGACCGCGAGTCCGACGGTGTCTTCGGCGCCTCGGGGAGTCGTCAGATCATTGATCGCCAACTCGACCGCCGAGGCGCCGAGATCCATGGCCTCGTCCCGGACCTTCTTGGCCTGCGGTTCGTCAATGTCGTTCAACACGATTCGGGCGC
>JARLGS010000424.1 GCA_031292695.1 Mycobacterium sp.
CGAACAAGGGATTGGGTCCCAGGCACGGGTCGGGCAGGTTCATCACCCGTTCCCAATCCGGCACCAGTTCACTGACCGTCACCGGATCGACTTCGTTGAGCAGGTCCACGGCCCGGGCATCGACACGGGCCAGTTCCTGGGCAATGCCCAGCAACACCGGTTGGATCTCCGGCACCTGCTCCGGGTCCCAGGCCGGGCCCGCCGGTAGCAGGCTGCGCAACTGCTCCTGGTATTGCTCGAGCATTCTTACTCCAGCCATACGCAGCCTCCGAAGCTCAGCAACTGATTGGCGGCGGCTGGCACATCGGCGGACGGCGAGACCAGCAGGTGATCCTGCTCGCCGCCGGCGCTGCTGATGGACTCGGCGATATGGGTCAGCAACAACGTCTCACCCAGCCCACCCTCACGATCATGCAGGTCCTGCAACTCGGCCACCACAGCGGCGCGGGTGGCGGTGGTATCCGGGACCAGGCGCAAGGTGTAGGTCACCGGGACCAGCACCGGCGCCAGTACATGCAACTCGGCGGTCACCGGGCGCAACGGGTCGATATAGGCCTGGACCAACGCCAGTTGCCCGTCATCCGGCAAAGGTATCGGATCGTTGTCGCGCATCACGAACAGACCGACGGTGCCCGGCCCCAGGTAGCCGCCGCGACACCAGGCCCGGGTAATTCCCGGACACTCCAACGCCCAGGTTTCGTAGTCGGCCGCCGAACCACCGTTGGGAATAATGCGATAGGAACGAATCACCCGTGCCCGCAGCGACTCGACACTTTCCGCTGCGACACCGCCGGTCAAACCCGGTGCCAGCACCGTGAAGGTATTGCCGATCCCTTGCACCGGCTGTACCGGAAACAAGGTCAGGCCGGCATCGCCATTACCCAGGCTGCCGGCATCCAGCGCCTGGATCTGCGCGGTATTGATTCCGCCGCTGGTGGTGCCACCGACCGTCACGGTGTAACTGCGCCCATCACTGGTCTGCAGCAAGGTCCCGGCATCCAGCACCGCCCCCGCCGCCGCGGTATAACTGACGCTGCCGCTGGCCGCTTGCGCCGCCTTGCGTGGTTGATGCAAACGCAGCGCGGCAATGCGCTCCAGGGTGGTTTCATCGGCGGTGTCGGGCAGGATCTGCTCGGCGATCCAGTCGAGGTAGCCATAGAGACCGAAGGCCGCACCACTCAAGGTGCGGGCCAGGACCTGTGCATCGGACTGGCGCAGCGAATCGCCGGCCAGGTCGCCTTGGGTGCGGCTGATCAACACCGGTAGCGAAGGGGTTTCAAACGGCATAAGTCACCTGCCAACTATGGTTCGGGTTGATATCCAGGCGCTCGCCGCTGGCCAGGGTCAGAACCGTGCGCAGGTTCAGTCGCTGGGCGTCGAGCCGTTCGGTTTGAATCTCGATGGCGCTGCAATGGCCGTCGTCGAGCAGCCATTGCAAGGCTTCGCGGGCATAGAACTCGGCGTCGAGCTGGGTCTGCGCGGTCAGCTTGACCCGCCGCAACAGCCACAGCCGCGAGCCGATACGGTCGTCGGTCACCGAGGGGAAGCTGTCGCCCCACCAACCAAACCGCTCATCGTCATCGATCGGGTCATCGCTGTTGGCGCGACGCCAACTGAACAGGCTGATCAATACCGAACGGGTCAGCGCCGTCTTCAGGTCATTGGAAACGAACATCAGGCACCTCCCGTCGGCACGCCGGTCTGGCCGTTGCCCGGCTGGATGCCGCCGTGCACATGTTTCATCTGGCTGATGCCGCCGGCGACCTGATCGCCCTGGGAGACAATCCTGCCGGTCTGGGTCAGGCTCGGGCTGTCGATGTTCACCGCGGTACTGGCGCGGATGTTCAGGGTGGCGGTTTCGATATCGATGATCCGGCCACGCTTGAAGTGGATCTTGTCGCCCTCATCGGTGTAGAGGGCGATTTCGCCGGGGGCGAGGTTCTGCAGGCGATAGCGACGGTCGGCGACCACCAGGACGATCGCGTGGGAACGGTCGCCGCCGAGAAAGGTGGCGATGCCTTCGGCGCCGGCCAGCGGGTTGCTGGTGAAGCCGTAGGGCTCGAAGTGCTCCATGTCGTCGCTCACTTCACCGGCGGTCAGGCGCATTTGCAGCGATTGCAGTTTGTTGGCCGAGTTGGCGAGCACGACAGTGCCGCGCGCCAGCAGGCGTGTCAGTAGGCTCATGGGGATTCCTTGGGCAAGCGGTGTGTCAGGAAGGCGGTGGAACAGCATCCGAATAAGATGGGGATAACTACTTCGTGGCCTTCGCAGGTGTCGGCGTGGCATCGAAGACCTGCGGCGGCGCCACCACCAGGGTGGTGATAGAGCCCTGTGCGGACAACGACCAGGTC
>JARLGS010000425.1 GCA_031292695.1 Mycobacterium sp.
GCCGCCGCACGTGGTCGCCACCCCCTCGACCATCGCGCCGCCGGCGGGGGTGCCGATGCCCGGGGCGCTCTGGCACCACGGCATCTACCGCGTGGCGACGCTGCTGCCGGGCCAGATTCGCTGACCCGACCCACATACTCGGAGTCCCTTCCCGCTTGTGGTCGCGGGAAGGGACTCCGCCGTAGTGCGCCAAGGGCGACCGCACCCGACCGCCCTTCCACATGTCTAACCAAGTGGCATATCGTGGCCAGCATGGACTTCGCGTTGTCGGCAAAAGCGCAGGATTACCAGCACAGGCTCACCGAGTTCATGACCGAACTCGTGCTTCCCGCCGAGGCCTCGTACTACTCGTATCGCGAGGAGATGGGCTCTAAAGATCACACCGTGCCGCCGGTGGTCGAGGAGCTGAAGATCGAAGCGCGCAAGCGCGGTCTATGGAACCTGTTCCTGCCCTCGGAGTCCGGGCTGACCAATCTGGAGTACGCCCCGCTGGCCGAGATCTCCGGCTGGAGCATGGAGATCGCCCCCGAAGCGATCAACTGCGCGGCCCCCGACACCGGGAACATGGAGACCCTGCACCTGTTCGCCGACGAACAGCAGCGCAAGCAGTGGCTCGAGCCGCTCCTGGCCGGCGAGATCCGCAGCGCGTTCGCCATGACCGAGCCCGCGGTGGCCTCCAGCGATGCCCGCAACATCGAGACGACGATGCTGCGTGACGGCGGGGATTACGTGATCAATGGCCGCAAGTGGTGGATCACCGGCGCCGCCGACCCGCGCTGCAAGATCCTGATCGTCATGGGCCGCACCAATCCGGATGCCGCCTCGCACGCCCAGCAGTCGATGATCCTGGTGCCGGCCGATACGCCCGGCGTGGACATCCAGCGCTCGCTGCCGGTGTTCGGCTGGCAGGACCAGCACGGGCACTGCGAGATCGTCTTCGACAACGTCCGGGTGCCTGCGGAGAACCTGCTGCACGAAGAGGGCAGCGGGTTCGCCATCGCCCAGGCCCGCCTGGGCCCGGGCCGCATCCACCACTGCATGCGCGCCCTCGGTGCAGCCGAACGCGCGCTGGCACTGATGGTCCACCGGGTGTCCACCCGGGTGGCCTTCGGCAAGCCACTTTCCGAGCAGGGTGTGGTGCGTGAGTCGATTGCCAAGTCCCGCAACGAGATCGACCAGGCCCGGCTGCTGTGTGAGAAGGCCGCCTGGATGATCGATCAGGAAGGCAACAGGGCCGCCCACGTGCTGGTGTCGCAGATCAAGTCGGTGGCCCCGCAGGTCGCGTGCGACGTGATCGACCGGGCCATCCAGGTACACGGCGCAGCCGGCATCTGCGACGACTTCCCGTTGGCCCGGCTGTACGCCTGGCACCGGGCCATGCGGTTGTTCGACGGGCCCGACGAGGTGCACATGCGCACCATCGCCCGGGCCGAGCTCGGCCGCCAGCCCTCGCCGCTGGCCGCCGCAGCGTTGGGCCACTGATGCGGTCCACCGGTTTGGAGCTCACGGGCGCCTGGAATTTCCGGGACGTCGCCGAGGAGACGGGCATTGCGTCCGGCCGGTTGTTCCGGTCCAGCGAGCTCAGCGGGCTGGACGACGACGGCCGTAAAGCCTTGCAGCGCTACGGCATCACTGACGTGGCAGACCTGCGGTCGCTGCGCGAGGTGGAGCGCCGCGGCCCCGGCCAGGTGCCCGACGGGGTGGCGATCCACCGGTTACCGTTCCACGAATTGGCCGCCGGGGCCGCGAGTGACGGCGCCGACGGCGCCGAGGCGCCGCACGAGAACGCCTTCGAAAAGATGCTGACCGACAAGCCATCCGACGAGGACGTCGCGGCCGCGGCAGGCCGGTTCATGGTCGAGGAGTACCGCCGCTTCCCCACCCTGCCGGGTGCGCATCTCGCAGTGCGCCAGGTGATCTCGATGCTCGCCGACTCCCGGCCGGTGATCGCGCACTGCTTCGCCGGCAAGGACCGCACCGGGTTCACAGTGGCCGCGACGCTGGGCGCCGTCGGCGTCCCGCGCGACGCCATCCTGGCCGACTTCCTGCGCAGCAACGACGCGGTGCCGTGGCTGCGGGAAAGCATCCTGGAGACGATCCGGACCCGGTCCGGTGAAACGGCCGAGGTGATCACGTTCGCCGAGGCCCGACTGACCGAGGAGGTGCTCGGGGTACGCGAGGAGTACCTGGACGCGGCCCTGGGCGTGGTGGATATCGAATATGGTTCCCTGGCGAATTACCTTGCCGCCATTGGGGTTACCGAGGAGGAGGTCACCCGGGTCCAGAGTGTGCTGAGAGGCTGAGAGGCTGAGAGGCTGAGAGGCTGAGACAGCCGCCGAGGCGGCCCACCAGATCACAACAGCACCTTCCGTACCGGCTCGTCTGCAGAGTCCGCGTCCGCGGCTGTCAACAGAGCCGCATTTGTTGACACGTCCAGATCGCAAGTGCCTCAGGAGAGCTCCACCCCACGAGTGGTGGAGCGGTCGCGCACTGGCACCGAGCCTGTTCTTGGTCAGCACCGCAGGCTCAGCTCGACCGGGGAGGCGCACTACCCCGGCTAGGCCAACACCCCGACCACCCACGCCACCGCCGCAAGCAGTGCAGCCGTCAGTTCCACGCCCATGGCCAGCGCCACCCCCTTGACGGCATGCACCGTGGACGCCCAGGCCCGCCGCCGATCACCTCGCGCGGCCAACTCAGCCAGGTAGACCCCCCACACGAATCCGAGCGCCAGCCCCAGCACCGGGATCACGAAAAACCCTATGACGCCCAGGATTGCACCGACCACCAGACTGCGGGTGGCGACGTCGGCCCGGCGCATGCGGCGCATCGGCCAGACGTATTTGATGATCTCGGCGGCGACGAAGAGCGCCGCCGAGATCCCCAGCACGACCCAGGCTGCGGTGCTACGGACGACCATTGCCCACACTGTGATCGCCAGGAACACCACCAGCCCGCCGGGCAGCACCGGCACGACCACGCACACCAGGCCGATGGCGATGAACAGCGCGACCAGCACCAGACCGAGGACGCTCATCGCTACGCTTCCCGGGCCGGCTCCAGGACCGCCTTGCCGTGAATCTTGCCGTCCGCCAGGGCCTGCAGCGCCGCGGCACCGTCGGCCAGCGCAAAGCGCACCGGCTCCGGGGGTCGCAGCCCAGCTTCGACGAGCTTGGCCAATCCCGCACCGATCTCGGCCGCGGAACCTGGCACCTTGTTGATGAACTCGCCGTATCCGACGCCCACCACGCTGATATTGCGCAGTAACAGCCGGTTCACCTTGACTGTCGGAATGCCTTGTCCAGCAGCGAAACCCAGCACCAGCAGTCGGCCTTCGGTGGCCAGCACCCGGACCGCGTCGTCGAAAGAATCTCCGCCGATCGGGTCTACCACCAGATCCACTCCCCGACCTCCGGTGGCCTCCAGCACAGCCTCCCGCCAGCCATCGGTCAGTGGCAGCACCACATCGGCACCGAGGCCGGCCACGAACTCCCGGGCACCGGGCCGGTACACCATGGCAATCACTTTGGCGCCCATGGCTTTTGCCACCTGAGTCGCCGCCACGCCGATGCCGCCGGCCGAGCCGAGTACCAGTACCGTCTCCCCCGCCAGCAATCCGCCACGGCGGGCCAGCGCGAAATACATGGTGTAGTAGTTGCCCAGCAGGCAGACCGCCGAAGCGTCGTCCAGGCCGTCGGGCGTGGGGATCACCGATGCCGGCAGCGCGAGCGCCCGCTCGGCGTAACCGCCCATCATGGTGAACGCGGAAACCCGTTGCCCTGGAACGAAACCAGACCCCTCTGGTGCTGAGTGGACCGTGCCGGCCACCTCCATGCCCGGGGTGAAACCCGGTGGGAGTTTCAGTTGGTACTCGCCACGGATCAGCAGCAGATCGGGAAAGCAGACGCCCGCCGCACCGACGTCGATGACCACCGCATGACCGGAAGGGTCTGCGGCGTCATCGACGTCGGTGTAGGCGAGCCCGGATGGACCGGTAAGCGACTGCGCTACAAGTGCTTTCACCTATCAGCCGAGGCTGAAGCTGGCGGCCTGCGCGGCAGACAGGTCGGCGATCTCGCCCCACTTGGCGGCGACGTCGTCAACCGACGGCACGTGGGAGAAGGTCACGCCGTCGTTCTGGAACAGCGCGGTGCGCTGCACCTTGCCGCCACCGACGATAAACACCGAGTCGGTGTCCGGGACCTCTTCGGTGCACAGGTAGGCCACCACCGGCGCCACGTACTCCGGGGTCAGCTTCTCGAACACCTCCGGCGGCAGGATGTCCTGCGTCATCCGCGTGGCAGCAATCGGCGCGATGGCGTTGCACTTGATGTTGTACTTGGCACCTTCCTGGGCCAGCGTGTTGATCAGGCCGACCAGACCCAGCTTGGCTGCACCGTAGTTGGCCTGGCCGAAGTTGCCGAACAGACCGCTGGTGGAGGTGGCCACCACGATGCGGCCGAAGCTCTGCTCGCGGAAGTGCGGCCACGCGGCGCGAATGACGTTGTATCCGCCGTACAGGTGCACCTTGAGCACGGCGTCCCAGTTCTCGAACGTCATCTTGTGGAAGGTGCCGTCCCGCAGAATGCCGGCGTTGCTCACCACACCGTCGATCTTGCCGAAGGCCTCGATGGCGGTCTTGACGATGTTCTCGCCGCCCTCCGGTTCGGCGACGCTGTCGTAGTTGGCGACGGCCCGGCCGCCCGCGGCCGTGATCTGCTCGACCACGTGGTACGCCATGTTTTGGCCCGCGCCGGTTCCCTCACCGCCACCCCCGAGGTCCATGACCACGACCCACGCCCCCA
>JARLGS010000426.1 GCA_031292695.1 Mycobacterium sp.
CAGTTAGTTTTGTGTTTCGTGACGCACCGTGGCTTGACCGCCGGCGCTCCACACGCACCTGTAGGCCCAAATGGACACACAGGTACTTGGCAAGGGTACTCGACCTGCGCACGCAGGCCAAACGTGGTCCCCGTAGCTCCATCAGAAGACCGGTAGGCGCCCACTAGTCTGCGTGTCGTGTATCCCGCGCCGTCGCCAGTGCCGCCGCCGTACCCGTACCTGGCGCCGATGCCCCGCCGAATCCGCCAGGTGGGCGCGCCGTTGGGCCTGATCATCGGGTTGGGCGTGCTGATCGGGATCATTCTGATGCTGACCACACTGGCCAATCCGGTCGGCATGGTCATCGGATTCGTGTTGGCCAGCGTTGCCACCGGCGTAGTGCTGCTGACCTATATCTGGTTCGACCGCTGGGAGCCCGAACCCCCTCGACTGCTGATCTTCGCGTTCGTCTGGGGCGCCTCGATCAGCGTCGCGGCCTCGATGCTGCTGGAGTGGACCTCGACACCGCTGCTGGGCCAGGACGGATTCGTCCCCCTGGCGATCGGTGCGCCGGTCATCGAGGAAGCGACCAAAGGTGCCTTCCTGCTGCTCATGATGACCGGGCGCCGCCGCAACGAACTCAATTCACTGACCGACTGCCTGGTCTATGCCGGGTTCGTGGCCGCCGGTTTCGCCTGGCTGGAGAACATCTTTTACATCGCCATGGGCGAATCGATCTCGCATTCGCTACTGACCGCAGGGCTGCGGTTGGTCATGGGGCCGTTCGCGCATCCGCTGTTCACCGGTATGACCGGGATCGGCGTGTACATCGCGCTGCAGCACCGCACCGCCGGCGCCAAGGTGCTGTACGTCGGGCTCGGCTACCTGGCTGCCGTGGTCATGCACGCGCTGTGGAACGGCTCGACGGTCGTCGGCGCCGGCACGTATTTCCTGATCTACCTGTTCTGGATGGTGCCGATCTTCCTACTGGCCGTCGGCACCGCGATCCTGGGCCGCCGCCGGGAACAGCGGATGGTCGCCGAGAAGCTGCCCGGTCTGGTCGCCTCCGGCCTGATCACCCCGAACGAGGCGACCTGGCTCGGCTCGATGCGCACTCGCAAGGTCGCCATCGCCGCCGCCACCCAGATGGGCGGCAAGGCGGCCGGCAAGTCGGTGAAGGCGTTCGCCGTGCAGGTCGTCGAGCTGGCCTTCGTCCGCGACCGCATCGACCGGGGCCTGGCCGACCACCGTACCTATCAGCTGCACGCCGAGGAGGCGTACTGGCTGACCGCCACCCGGACCGCCGCACCCGCACTCCAGTGGTTGTCCAACTACCGCATTGTGTGAGTCACGCCGAACGGCCAGTTATTGCACGAGTTTCACGAAATAGCGTGCAATAACTGGCCGCTCAGCGGTCATGTCAGTGCGCCGCCGCGTCCCAACTGGGGCCGTATCCCACCGACACCTCGAGCGGAACGTCCAGCGGATAGGCGCTGCCCATCTGTTCGCGCACCAGGGCTTCCAGCGCGTCCCGCTCACCGTCGGCCACCTCGAACAGCAGCTCGTCGTGCACCTGCAACAGGATTCGTGAACCCAGGCCGGCGTCCTTGATGGCGCCGTCGACGTTGATCATCGCCACCTTGATGATGTCGGCGGCGCTGCCCTGGATGGGCGCGTTGAGCGCGGCCCGCTCAGCGGCTTCCCGGACGTTGCGGTTGCTGCTATCGAGTTCCGGCAGGTAACGCCGACGTCCCAGCACCGTCGAGGTGTACCCGTCCTTGCGGGCCTGTTCCACAACCGAGTGCAGGTAGTCCCGCACTCCGCCGAACCGGTCGAAGTACTGGTCCATCTGGGCCTTGGCCTCTTCGGTCGAGATCTTCAGCTGACTGGCCAGGCCGTATGCCGACAACCCGTAGGCCAGGCCGTACGACATCGCCTTGACCCGGCGCCGAAGCTCCGGCGTGACCTCTTCGCCCGGCACGCCGAACGCCCGGGACGCCACGAAGGTGTGCAGATCCTCGCCCGTGTTGAACGCCTCGATCAGGCCGGCGTCACCCGACAGGTGCGCCATGATGCGCATCTCGATCTGGCTGTAGTCGGCCGTCATGAGCTCGGCATAGCCCTTGCCCACCACGAACGCTTCGCGGATCTGGCGGCCGGCCTCGGTGCGAATCGGGATGTTCTGCAGGTTGGGTTCGGTGGACGACAGCCGGCCCGTCGCCGCAATCGTCTGGTTGAACGTGGTGTGGATCCGGTCATCGGAGGCAACTGCGTTGAGCAGCCCGTCGACGGTCACCTTGAGCCGCGTGGCGTCGCGGTGGGCCAGCAGATGCTGCAGGAAGGGATGACCGGTCTTGTCCAGAAGTGATTGCAGCGCATCTGCATCAGTGGTGTAACCGGTCTTGGTGCGCTTGGTCTTCGGCATCTCCAGCTTGTCGAACAGCACCACCTGGAGCTGCTTGGGTGAGCCCAGGTTGATCTGCTCGCCGATCACCGCGTAGGCGGCTTCCGCGGCGTCGCGGATCTGATCGGCGAATTGGCTCTGCAGCCGACCGAGCAGTCCGATGTCGACGGCGATGCCCGCCTCTTCCATCTCAGCCAACGCGCGCTGTACCGGCAGTTCCATCTGGCCGAGCAGCGCCGACGAGTCGATCCGGGCCAGTTCCAGGTCGAGCGCATCGGCCAGATCGCCGACCGCGGCCGCCCGGATGATGAGCGACTGAATCGCCTCGTCATCCACCGCGTCGACGTCGTCGAGTAACGAAAGTTGTTGCTGTTCTTTGCTTTCCGCGCGCAATTCCCGACCGAGGTAGCGCACCGACAGGTCATCCAGCGCGAAGCTGCGCTGCCCTGGACGGACCAGATAGGCGGCCAGCGCGGTGTCGGAGGTGACGCCGTTCAGTTTCCAGCCGCGGCCCTCCAGGTCGTGCCAGGCCAGCTTCGCCTCGTGCAGCGCCTTCGGCGGTCCCGGGTCGACCAGCCAGGAAGCCAGGGCCGCCTCGTCCTCGGGATCCAGTCGCGCGGTGTCGATGTAGACGCCTTCACCGTTGGCCGAAACGATCGCGAGCGCCGCGGCGTCCGCGTCGAATGCCGCGTGCGTTCCGGTGACCGCCATGCCGAAGCGGCTGCCACTGCTGTGCTCGGCGAGCCAGGCCGCCAGCGTGCCCGGTTCCAGCAGCCCGCCCCGGACGTCGAAGCCGAGTTCCACCTCGGGCTCCACCGGCGCCAGCGTGTCGAACAGCCGGTCCCGAAGCACGCGGAATTCGAGGTCGTCGAAAAGTTGGTGGATGCGATCGCGATCCCAGGGCTGCACCCGCAGCCCCTCCGGGGTGTGGGTCAACGGGACATCCTTGACCAGGTCGGTCAGCTCGCGATTGAGGATGACGTTGGACAGGTTGGCCCGCAGGGAATCGCCGACCTTGCCCTTGACCTCATCGACATGGTCGACCAGCGCCTGCAGCGAGCCGTACTGCGTGATCCATTTGGCCGCGGTCTTCTCCCCCACGCCGGGGATGCCGGGCAGGTTGTCGCTCGGGTCACCGCGCAGAGCCGCGAAATCCGGGTACTGCGTCGGAGTCAGGCCGTACTTCTCCACCACCGCGTCGGGAGTGAAGCGGTGCAGATCGCTGACCCCCTTCTTCGGGTACAGCACCGTGACGTCGGGACTGACCAACTGCAGCGAGTCCCGATCGCCGGTGACAACCAGCACCCGGAAGTCCTCGGCTTCGGCCTGGGTGGCGAGCGTCGCGATCAGGTCGTCGGCTTCGAAACCCTCCTCGGCCAGCACCACGATGCCGAGCGCACCCAGCACCTCTTTGGTGATGTCGATCTGGCCGCGGAACTCGTCGGGGGTCGAGGCCCGGCCGGCCTTGTATTCCGGGTACCTGGCCAGCCGGAAGGTCTTGCGCGACACGTCGAACGCGGCTGCCACGTGAGTCGGCTTCTCATCGCGCAGCAGGTTGATCAGCATCGCGGTGAAGCCGTACACCGCGTTGGTGGTGAGCCCGCCCTGGGTCTTGAAGTTCTCGGCGGGCAGCGCGTAGAACGCCCGGAACGCCAATGAGTTGCCGTCCAGCAGCATCAATGTGGGCTTGGTGGCGGGCGGGGCTTCCGTTGCGGTTGGGCTCACGGCCCTAACTCTATGCAGGCGTACCGACAGCCAGTAACTGCCGCGCCATCTTCACCAACTCACGGGCCGCGGGGCTGATCGGTCCGCTCGACCGCCACGCGAACACCAGCCGCCCCCGCAGCGCTGGCCGCAGAGTGATGAGGTGCAGATCGGTGCGCGACTGCACCATCGATTGTGGCAGCACAGCCACCCCCAATCCACGCGCAGCCAGATCAGCCAGGGCGTGTGGCGTGCTCGCCTCGAACGCTACGTGCACGCCCAACCCAGCCTCGGCGCAGGCGCGATCGAATTCATGTCGGATACCCGTACCGACAGGCAGGGCGACCACGGCACGGTCTGCCAGCTCCCAGAGTCCGACGACGCGCCGGCCATGCCACGGATCGTCGAGGGCGACTGCAGCGACGATCGGCTGATCGGTGACGACAACAGCAGCGAGCCCGGACGGCAGTTCAACGCCGACGGAAATGATGGCGGCGTCGAACTGCCCGGTGCGTACGCCTTCAATCAGCGCGTCCGAGTTGGCAGTACCGAGGGTGATGTCGACTTGCGGATGAGCCCGATGGAACTGCGCCAGCAGGCTCGGCATGTCGACGTCGTGCGCGGTGACGGTGCCGATGGCGACGCGGCCCCGCACCAGATCGTGCAGTTCGGCCACTGCGGTGCGGGCGTCGGCCGCCGCGGTAAGCGCCGCTCGGGCGTGCGGCAGGACGGCCTGTCCCGCCGCGGTCAGCCGAATCTCGCGCCGCGCGCGATCGAACAGCGGCTCCCCCAACTCGCGCTCGAGCCGGGCGATCTGAGCGCTCACCGCGGGCTGCGCGACGTGGATGCGTTCGGCGGCGCGCGTGAAGTTGGCCTCCTCGGCAACCGCGATGAAGTACTCCAGCTGCCGCAATTCCATAAATATTAATTATAGTTTATGGACAAAATTGGTATTGGACTTATAGTTTGACTCCGCCGAGGCTGGAGCCATGACACAGCTTCTGATCGCCGGCGCCGGCATCGGCGGACTCACCGCCGCACTCACCCTGCACGACCGCGGATTCGAGGTGCTCGTGCTCGAGCGCGCCGCCGAACTACAGCCCCTTGGAGTCGGCATCAACCTGTTGCCGCATGCGGTTCGCGAACTCACCGCGCTCGATCTCGGCGAGGCATTGACCGGCATGGCGGTGGCTCCGTCCGCGATTCGCTTCTACACGCACCGGGGCGATCTGTTGTTCACCGAACCCCGCGGACTGGCCGCGGGCGACGCGTACCCGCAGCTGTCGGTGCACCGCGGACAATTGCAGATGATGCTGCTCGATGCGGTGCGCGAACGCCTCGGCTTCGACGCCGTACGTACCGGTAGCGGGGTGACCGGATTGCGCCAGCACGCCGCGGGCGTCATCGCAGAGACCGATGCGGGCCCGGTTTCCGGCACTGCCCTGATCGGCGCCGACGGCATCGGTTCGGTGGTGCGCGCGGCCCTGCATACCGGTCCGGACCCGCTGATGTCGTCGGGCATCACGATGTACCGCGGGGCCAGCGGGATCGCCCCTTTCCTGAACGGGCACACCATGGCAATCATCAAGGCCGACACCGGAATTGACCTCGTCACGTATCCGATCGGTGGCGGCCCGGTGAACTGGGTGCTGCAGGTACCCACCGGTCCGCCCGGTCCACTACGCGGCGGCGCGCAGTGGAACGCGCCCGCGACGGCCGACGAGGTGTTGCCCCACCTAGCGGGCTGGGACCTGGACTGGCTCGACGTGAACGCGCTGATCGGTCAAACCCAGGCGGTCTTCAGTTATCCGATGGTCGACAAGGATCCGTTGCCGCACTGGGGCGAGGGCAGGGTCACCCTCCTCGGCGATGCCGCCCACCCGATGTACCCCGTCGGAGCGAACGGCGCGTCGCAGTCAATCGTGGATGCCCGCGTGCTCGCCGACGAACTGGCGACCCACGGCATCGCCGGGCTCCGCAGCTACGAACAAGCGCGGCGCGCCGAGACCGCCGACGTCGTCGCTGCCAACCGGGCAATGCACGGCTTCGACGCGGCGCGCACACCAGAAGGGCTGGCGCGCATCACCGCTCAGTACCGCACCGATACCGCGAAGAGCACCCGGTCATGACGGGCTCGGCTCGCGAACCAGACCGAAGCGGCGAAGCTGCCCTCGGATCACGTCGGGCCGGTCGGTGATCGCCGCGACGTGCCCGTCCGGCCGGCACCGATCACGCCGAGGTCGTCGAAAACTTCGAGAGTCACGATCTACCGCCGATGGCCCAACAAGGCGCAACTCGTCGGGCACCGAAGCATTCCTGGCGGCGTCAGCGGCGTCGAGTGTGGCGCGGATCCATCCCTCGAACCGTGGCCGAAATGTACGAAACCGTTTCGTACATTTCAACCACTTTTCCCGATGGTCGGGACGAAACTGCAACACGTTTCAGTTTCTGGCCTGTCGGCGGTTACGCTGAGCTGGTGCCAGGAGTGACGGACGCCGGTAGTCAGCCGGCCATCGAAGGTTGGTGGGACACCGACGAGAACGGTGCACCGCACCTCATCGGGGCCAAGTGCCCGCAGTGCGGGACCTACGTTTTCCCGCCCCGAGCCAACAACTGCCCCAGCCCGGCCTGCGACAGCGATGTGCTTGAGCCCGTCGCATTATCGCGCCGCGGCACGGTGTGGAGCTACACCGAGAACCGCTATCCGCCGCCGGCCCCGTACCCGGCCAGCGATCCGTTCGAGCCGTTCGCCATCGCCGCTGTCCAGCTAAATGCCGAAGGCATCATCGTGCTGGGCAAGGTCGTCGAGGGCACACTCGCCGGGGACCTCAAAGTCGGTATGGAGATGGAGCTGACCACCATGCCGCTGTACACCGACGTCGACGGCGTCGAGCGGACCACCTACGCCTGGGAGATCGCGGACGCGAGGAGCATGGAGGAATCAGCGGAATGACCAGTCCTGAGCCTTTGTACATCCTCGGCGCGGGCATGCACCCGTGGGGCAAATGGGGCCGCGACTTCACCGAGTACGGGGTCATCGCCGCACGGGCCGCGCTGGCCGAGGCCGGTCTGGACTGGCGGCAGATCCAGCTGGTTGCCGGCGCCGACACCATCCGCAACGGCTATCCCGGTTTCATCGCCGGATCGACGTTCGCCCAGAAGCTGGGCTGGAACGGCGTGCCGGTGTCCTCGTCTTACGCGGCGTGTGCCAGTGGTTCGCAGGCGCTGCAGAGCGCCCGCGCCCACATCCTGGCCGGATTCTGCGACGTCGCGCTGGTCATCGGTGCCGACACCACCCCCAAGGGCGCTTTCGCCCCGGTCGGTGGCGAGCGTAAGAACGACCCGGACTGGCAGCGCTTCCACCTGCTGGGCGCCATGAACCCGGTGTACTTCGCGCTGCTGGCCCGCCGCCGGATGGACCTGTACGGCGCCACCTCCGAGGACTTCGCCCAGATCAAGGTGAAGAACTCGAAGCACGGCCTGCAGAACCCCAACGCCCGTTACCGCAAGGAAAGTTCGGTCGAGGACGTGCTGGCCAGCCCGGTCGTCTCCGACCCGCTGCGTCAGCTGGACATCTGCGCCACCTCCGACGGCGCCGCGGCGCTGATCGTGGCCAGCAAGTCGTTCGCGGAAAGGCACCTCGGCTCGCTGGAGGGCGTGCCGTCCGTGCGTGCGATCAGCACGGTGACCCCGCAGTACCCGCAGCACCTGCCCGAATTGCCGGACATCGCAACCGATTCCACGGCTGTTATCCCCGGCCCGGACCGCGTCTTCAAGGATCAGATCCTGGACGCCGCGTACGCCGAAGCCGGCATCGGACCCGAGGACGTCAGCCTGGCCGAGGTCTACGACCTCTCGACTGCGCTGGAGCTGGACTGGTACGAGCACCTTGGCCTGTGCGCCAAGGGCGAGGCGGAGCGGCTGCTGCGTTCTGGCGCCACGACGATCGGTGGCCGGGTTCCGGTCAATGCGTCGGGCGGTCTGGCGTGCTTCGGTGAGGCCATCCCGGCCCAGGCCATCGCGCAGGTTTGCGAATTGACCTGGCAGCTGAAGGGGCAGGCCATCGGCCGTCAGGTCGAGGGCGCCCGGGTCGGCGTGACCGCGAACCAGGGCCTGTTCGGTCACGGTTCGTCGGTTATCGTCGCGCGCTGATTTTGCCGCCGAACGTGAGCTTGTTGTCGAGATTTTCTCGATAGTTCGCACCTAAGCTCACGCTCGGTGGTGAATGTCAGAGTCAAACCCGGTAGCCGGAAAGGCCCGTTGGTCGAGACCGATGAGGACGGCTCGCTCACGGTTTACGTCCGCGAGCCGGCGGTGGACGGCAAGGCCAACGCGGCCGTAATTCGGGTCCTCGCAGAACATTTCGGTGTGCCACGGTCACGGATCGAGTTGGTGTCGGGCGCGTCGGCCCGGATCAAGCGTTTCCGGATCGACGAATGACGCGCCGAGGCACCACCTATCCATATCCACCGAACCCTCACTGAGGCCGACGAAATGGCCGGTTCTACTCGCACTTTGCGGCCCATGTGTCCGTTTCGGCGGGGAGTGGTCCGGCGACAGTCAGGCCACGCCCAGGTATGCCGCGCGAATGCTGCTATCGGACAGCAGCTCGCGGGCAACACCCTCCCGGGTGACCCGACCCGTCTCCAGGATGTAGGCCCGGTCCGAGCGACTCAGCGCCTGCTGCGCGTTCTGTTCGACCAGCAGCACTGTGGTGCCCTGCGCGTTGATCTCGGAGATGATCCGGAAGATCTGCGAAATCACCTTGGGCGCCAGCCCCATCGACGGCTCGTCGAGCAGTAGCACCCGCGGCCGCGCCATCAGCGCCCGGCCGATCGCCAGCATCTGCTGCTCCCCGCCCGACAGCGTCCCGCCGGCCTGTGACCGGCGCTCGGCCAGCCGCGGAAAGGTCTCGAGCACCCAGTCCAGCCGCTCGCGATGCTCGGCCTTGGTGGCGAACTTTCGCCCGTAGCAACCCATTTCGAGGTTCTCCACGATGGTCATACCAGGGAAGATGCCGCGTCCCTCCGGCGCCTGGATCAGTCCGTCGATCACCCGGCGATGCGCTTTGACCTTCGAGACGTCCTGGCCGTCGAACCACACCGAACCCGACGACAACGGCAACAAGCCCGAGATCGCCCGCATCATGGTGGTCTTGCCGGCACCGTTGGAACCCAGCAGGGTAACCAACTCCCCCTGCCGCACCTGCAGCGAAACACCGTGCAGCGCTTGGATTCTGCCGTAGTGCACAGAGACATCCCGAACTTCCAGCAACACCGGTTCAGAGCTCATCGTCGGGCACCCCCAGATAGGCCTCGATCACTCTCGGGTTCTCCCGAATCTCGACGGGCAAGCCTTCGGCAATCTTGCGACCGAATTCCAGCACGACGATCCGGTCGGTGACACCCATGACCAACCGCATGTCGTGCTCGATGAGCAACACGGTATAGCCGTCGTCCCGGATCGCCTGGATCAACTCGATGAGCGCGGACTTCTCGCTCGGATTGAACCCGGCGGCCGGTTCGTCCAAGCACAGCAGCTTCGGCTCGGTCGCCAATGCGCGGGCGATCTCCAGGCGTCGTTGGTCCCCGTAAGAGAGGTTCCTGGCCTTCTCCTCACCGCGGTGCGCGATCCCCACGAACTGCAGCAGCGCCGCGGCACGTTCGACGCCGTCTCGTTCTTCCCGCCGATGCCGCGCGCTACGCACCAGCGCACCAGGTACCGATGTCTTGTGCCGGGCATCGGTGCCGACCACGACGTTCTCCAGCGCCGTCATCTCGCCCCAGAGCCGGATGTTCTGGAAGGTTCGCGCGATGCCGCGACGGGTGATCTCGTGGCGCTTGATCCGGCCCAGAGGCGCGCCGTCGAACACGACCGAACCCGACGACGGCCGGTACACGCCGGTAATCGCGTTGAAGCAGGTGGTTTTCCCGGCGCCGTTGGGACCGATGAGCCCGAGGATCTCGCCGCGCCGGATATCGAAGGTCACCGCGTCCAGAGCCGTGAGGCCGCCGAACTTGACGGTGAGATCGGTTGTCTCCAATAGCTTCTCACCTTCGGCAGCCTGCACGTCACGATGCAGCGCGGCGAGTTCCTCGTCGGGCGCGGGCTCGAAGGTGTCGCTCATGCCGCCGCCTTCGAATCATCGGCGTTGCGCAACAGCTTGCGCGCCGACTTGCCGTAGGTCAGCAGCTGCTGACGCACCGGGAACAAGCCTTGCGGCCGGAAGATCATCAGCACCACCAAGGCCAGGCCGAAGAACAGATACTTCAGGTCGCCGAGGTTGATACCGAGGAGATGCACCCCGAGCAACCGGTTCGGCAGGTAGACGATGATGAACGCCCCGAAGATCACGCCCAGCTTGTTGCCCTGCCCACCGAGGACGACCGCGCACAGGAACAGCATCGAATTGATGATGTTGAAGGTCGGCGGCGCGACGTACTGCACCTGACCGGCATAGAGCGCACCGGAGAGTCCACCGATGCCCGCGCCGATGACGAACGCCCACAGTTTGAACTTGAAAGTGTTGACGCCCAGAACTTCTGCCGCGTCCTCGTCCTCTCGGATGGCAACCCACGCCCGGCCGACACGACTGCGCTCCAAGTTCCCGACGAGCAGCAGAATGCCGACCATGAGCGCCAGCCCGAGCCAGAACCACCAGGTGCCATAGTTGGCCAAGCCCGCTGAGTTACCGCTGGAGAACACCCCGTTGGGCAGATTCGCGGACTCCCCCACCCGCGGGTAGGCGATCTCGTTCAGGCCCCGGGCACCGTTGGTGAGATCAGAGAGGTTGTCGGCCAACAGCCGGATGATTTCACCGAAACCCAGTGTGACGATGGCGAGGTAGTCGCCGCGCAACCGCAGGGTCGGGGTGCCCAGCACCAGGCCCGCCGCGGCGGTCACTGCCATGGCCACCGGTACACACGCCAGCCAGGCCCAATCCTTGCTGAGAAACCCGTTGGGCCCCACCTGGTTCCAGGGGCTGTCCGGACTGGTGAGCAGAGCGACGGTGTAGGCGCCGACGGCGTAAAACCCGACATAGCCGAGATCGAGCAGCCCAGCCTGGCCGACGACCACGTTCAAACCGATCGCGATTATGGCGACCATCGCGAACTGGGCCATGGTGCCGCCGAAGCTGATGCCCGGGGTGTCCAGGAACGGTGGCTTGGCCAGCGGCAGCACTGCCACCACGCCGAAGACGATCACCCCGACGACCCATTTCATCGGCCTGCTCTGCTGGCCCCACCATTGCCGCATTCGGTCGCCGGGTGCCAGCACGTATCCGAGCGGCCCGCTGCTTCGCTCTTGACCGCTCATGCCCGCGCCTTCCCGAGGCTCTCCCCGAGTATTCCGGTGGGGCGGATCAACAGCACCAGCACCAGCAGCACGAAAGCCACCACGTCGCGCCACTGCGTGCCGAAGAACGCCTGCCCGTAGTTCTCCATCACCCCGAGTATCAACCCGCCCAACAGCGCGCCGCGAAGATTGCCGATACCGCCGAGCACCGCGGCCGAGAATGCCTTGATTCCCAACAGAAATCCGCCCGAGTAGATGATGCCCTGCGGCACTTTCAACGTGTACAGCAGCGCAGCACCCCCGGCGAGCACACCACCGATGAGGAAGGTGGTCAGAATGATGCGCTCCCGGGACACCCCCATCAGAGTGGCGGTCGTCGGATCCTGGGCGACCGCGCGGATACCGCGGCCGAACTTGGTGCGGTTGAGCACGATATCGGTGAGCAGCGCCAGCACGACGGCGGCCACGACGACCACGATGGTGACATTCGAGACCGACGCGCTGAAGACAGAGAACTGGGTCTTGGGCTGTACCAGGATGATTGGCTGCTGGGCGTTGCTGCCGCCGAAACCCTTGAGAATCTTCGGCAGCACGAAGTGCACGAACTCCTGCAGCACGAAGGACATCCCGATCGCGGTGATCAGGAACGTCAGCCCGCGCGCATTGCGCCGGCGCAGCGGTCGGTAGGCGACGACTTCCAGTCCTACCGCGGCAGTTCCGGAGACCAGCATCGCGACCAGCATGGCGACGGACAGATACACCACGGTCAGCGCGATACCCGTGTTGTAGGCATTTCCGCTGGGCCTGAATCCCAGAATCACGTCCAGCGCGAAGTACGCGCCGAACATGCCGAGCATGAAAATCTCAGAGTGGGCGAAGTTGATCAGCCGCAGCACACCGAACACCAGGGTGTAGCCGACGGCGACCAGTGCGTAGATCGCGCCCCACGACAGGCCGTCAATTGTCAACTGCCAGAACCCGTTTACCAGGTTGTCGACGTTTAAATTGATATTCGCCGCGGTGCACACGTACTGATCAACACAAGCGGATGTCATCGGGACGGCGACTCCTCGGTTATCGCGGTCGTGGGCTGTCCGCCAACGGCGACGCGCCCGGCACGGGGTCCGGACGCGTCGTCATCTGCAGATACCTACTGAACCTTGTACATCCAGATGAGGTTGGTGGTGAGCTCACCCTGGTCGGTCCACTGGTACCTACGGGCCACGCCTTGACCGTCGTACTTCCTGACGTAATCGAGCAGCGCCGGTCGAGTGACGGCGCCCGCGTCGATGCCCTTGACCAGGATGGTGCCCAGGTCATAGCCCTCAGTGCTGTAGGTACCGGGCTCCTGCCCGAACTTCTTGGTGTACTCCTTGGCGAAGTCGCTGGTGGCCGGGCCGCATGGGCAGGACAGCAGTGCATCCTTGGCAGCTTGACCGGCCTGCTTGACGAACTCCGGGTCCTTGGTGCCGTCGGCGCTGACAAACGTCGCCGTCACGCCACCGTCCCTGAGTTGCTGGACGAACGTGGCGGCTTCGGCGTAGTAGCCGCTGTAGAACAGCGCGTCCGGAGCCGCACCCTTGACCTGCGTGACCGCGGCGGAGAAGTCCTTGTCGCCCTTCTTGACCGAGATGTTGCACGACGAGTCGGCCACCGGCCCGAGGGTCGTACGCACTGCAGAGGCCAGGCCCAGACCGTAGTCGGTGCTGTCGTCGACGACGCACACCTTCTTGAATTTCAGCGTGTTCTTGAGGTAGTTGGCCACCGACGGACCCTGCACACCGTCGTTGGCCAGACCGCGGAAGAAGGTCTTCCAGCCGTTCTTGCTGAGGGTGACATTCGTGGCCGAGGCCGTGGCGGCGACCAGGCCGGCCTGGTCGAAGACCGTGCCGGTCGCCTTCGTCTCACCGGAGAAGGCCGGACCGACCAGACCGATGGTGAATTTGTCGTCGACGATCTGCGGCGCGATGGCCGACGCCTTCTGCGGGTCGCCTTCGGTGTCGAAGGTCTTGAGCTGCACCTGGCAACCCGGGTTGGCCGCGTTGTGCTTGTCGACGGCCAACTGCACACCGTTCTTGATGTTGATACCCAACGCCGCATCAGGACCGTTGAGCGCGCCCGCCATGGCGATGGACACCGGCGCGCACTTGGCTTTCCCGTCGCCCGCGGGATCGGCGGGTGCGGCGCCCTCCGCGGTCTTGATCTCCGCACCGTTCTCGTCGATCTGGACCTGTTGGACGATCTTGAGATCCGAATTGGCCGTGTTCGACGTGGGCGCGGATTGGCTACAACTGGCCAGGCTGAGCACGACCAGACCAGCGCTACCGATTGCAAGAGCATTTCGTGCTACGCGACCGCGCACACTTCACCTCCGAGTCATGGGTACCGTCCGCACCGGAGGACACAGACCAACGTGTCGCGGGCCGACCAAGCCTCCGATACTTCGGGTCGACAGTAGCCAACGCAGCGCATCGTCACGCGGTGTTGACCGATGCTCGCCGAAGGTGGGAATGCCGGACCTGCACCGACGCCACAGCCGGCAACACAGAGTTAACCGGCGATCGGTACCGGTATCAGTCAGCCGACGGTTCGACGGGCGCCTCGGCCGGCGGGTCCAGGGTTTCCAGGACCACCTCGGCCACCCGCTTCATCGTGGTGCGCCGGTCCATCGCGGCCCGCTGAATCCACTTGAACGCCTCGGGTTCGGTCATGCCCTGCTTGGTCTGCAGGATGCCTTTGGCCCGCTCAACCAGCTTGCGGGTCTCCAACCGGTCGGACAGCGTGGCGACTTCCCGCTCCAGCGCGGACAACTCACCGAACCGGCTGACCGCGACCTCGATAGCCGGCACCAGATCGGTGATGGAGAACGGTTTCACCAGATACGCCATGGCGCCGGCGTCGCGAGCCCGTTCCACCAGCTCACGCTGGGAGAACGCGGTCAGGATCACGATGGGTGCGATGCGCTTGCTGGCGATCTCGGAGGCGGCGTCGATCCCGTCGCGGCGCGGCATCTTGACGTCCATGATGACCAGATCCGGTTTCAGGCGCTCGGCGAGGTCGACCGCCTCCTGACCGTCGCCCGCCTCGCCGACGATCTCGTAGCCCTCGTCGCGAAGCATCTCCGCCAAGTCGAGCCGGATGAGCGCCTCATCCTCTGCGATGAGGACGCGGCGCGGCTGGACGTCATCAGTTGTTGGCCCGGTCATCATCACATTGTCTCGTGCGGTACTCGATGAGGCGACCTCGGGGCGCGGCGCGGCGCCCAGATTCACATCATCTAGGGTGATACTCCGCATCACCGAACGCCCTCGTATCCCAACTGGCAGAGGAAACGGATTCAAAACCCGTGCAGTGTGAGTTCGAATCTCACCGAGGGCACCAGAAACATTCGCCGAGCGATCTCGCACCGACCGCCTACGAAGACCGCCGCGAGAGTGTGAGATCGCCTGCGTCGGGGCCGATTCGCTTGTGATGGTTAGTCGAGGCGCACCGAGGTGATTTCGACCGGTATCGACGGTGCCCCGTCGTGGGAGCCGCCGGCGACTCCGGCTGAGGTGATCTTTTCGAGGGTTGCGAGCCCAGCTTGGTCGATGGTGCCGAACACGGCAGCAATCGCCACCTCACACCCACCCACCAACGATTCGGCCACGCCGCCGGCACGACTTTCCGCGCTGGCATTCGTCGGTGTCGTCGGTCCAGGCAACAAAGTCGGACCGAGGCCGGTCAGTGGTGTTGCCGCGACCCGCCCGCTCGCGTCGTTTGCCCGGTGACACGTCGGGTTTTTGGCCGGCTGAGCTCTGATATGTAGTTCAGCTGCCATATACCTTGCGGCGTGCCAGAATTTGCTAGCTAACACACGAAGTTGGGATCGGTAGCAACCCGCACGGGCTGTACTCACCGAACGTCACGACGCAAAGGGGCGGCGCCGCAAGAACCAGAGGTGGGCACCCACCATTAAGGAACCGAACATGAACAGAACTCGCAACCCGAAGCGCATCCTCGCCGGGGCATTGCTGTCAGGCGTCGTCGCGGCGACCGGCCTGGGTCTGAGCACAGGTACCGCCCAGGC
>JARLGS010000427.1 GCA_031292695.1 Mycobacterium sp.
CGGCCGGTGACCACGACGTCGGCGCCGGACTGCAGGCAGTCGACGACGCCCCAGGCGCCGAGGTAGGCGTTCGCCGACAACACAGAGCCGAAGCCCAGCTCGGCGGCACGAGCCACCAGGTCGTCGCCCTCCACGTGGGCCACCCGTACCGACAGCCCCAGCCGCTCGGCCAGCGCCCGCACCGCGGCCGCCAGGCCCGCCGGGTTGAGTCCGCCGGCATTGGCCACGATCTTCACGCCGCGGTCCAGGGCCAGGCCCAGCGACTGCTCGAGCTGGCGCAGGAACGTCTTGGCGTACCCGAGGTCGGGGTTCTTGGCCCGGTCCCGGGCCAGGATCAGCATCGTCAGTTCGGCGAGGTAGTCGCCGGTGAGATAGTCCAAGTCGCCGCCGGCGAGCATCTCGTGCATCGCCGCCAGCCGATCGCCGTAGAAACCCGAGCAGTTCCCGATCCGGACCGCTGGTGATGTCACACACACTCCCATCGCTCAACCAACCGGTAGGTAGGTTGCCGGTACTGGCGGTCACAAGTCAAGCGGCACGGCCTGAGTGTGGCCCGGTTGGGGCGACGTTTTGGAGCCTACGCAGGTCGGCGGCTATCCTGAGGTGCAATCGTCGCCGCTGGCCTTGTTTGTTCGTGGCGCGGCTGACCAGCAACCAGTAACACCATTGAGCAAGGAGATGCCGTCATGGCTGTGCCCAAGCGCAGAATGTCGCGCGCGAACACCCGTAGCCGCCGCGCGCAGTGGAAGGCTGAGGCCACCGATCTGGTCGGCGTCAACGTCGCAGGTCAGCAGCACAAGGTGCCGCGTCGCCTGCTCAAGGCCGCACGCCTGGGCCTGGTCAACCTCGACCGTCGCGCCTGAGTCGATCGCGACGTTTCGTCGTATCGGTTTTTCTCGCGTCCGCGCGGCGCGTCTTCTCAGTCCCCTCTCAGATGATGGGGTGAGACTGTGGCTGTGCGAATCCTTGTAGTCGACGACGACCGCGCTGTGCGCGAATCACTGCGCCGGTCCTTGGCTTTCAACGGGTACACGGTCGACCTTGCGCAGGATGGTGTCGAGGCGCTGGAGCGCATCTCCAGCGACCGGCCCGACGCCGTGGTGCTCGACGTGATGATGCCGCGACTGGACGGCCTCGAGGTGTGCCGGCAGCTGCGCAGCACCGGCGACGACCTCCCGGTCCTGGTCTTGACGGCCCGCGACTCGGTCTCCGAGCGGGTGGCCGGTCTGGATGCCGGCGCCGACGACTACCTGCCGAAGCCGTTCGCCCTCGAGGAACTGCTGGCCCGCATGCGGGCGCTGCTCCGCCGGACCGGCCCGGATGACCGTGCCGACTCGGCCGCAGTGACGTTCTCCGACCTCAGCCTCGACCCGGTGACCCGCGAGGTCACCCGTGGTGAGCGGTCGATCAGCCTCACCCGAACCGAGTTCTCGCTGCTCGAGATGCTCATCCACAACCCCCGCCGGGTGCTCAGTCGCAGCCGGATCCTGGAAGAGGTGTGGGGATTCGATTTCCCGACGTCGGGTAATGCCCTGGAGGTCTACGTCGGGTACCTGCGCCGCAAGACCGAAGCCGAGGGAGAGCCGCGCCTGATCCACACCGTGCGTGGGGTGGGTTACGTGCTGCGTGAGACACCGCCCTGATGTTCGACGAGCTGCGGGCGCAGCTGGCCCGGAAGATGCGGGACGTTTCGCAGGCCCCCGTTGCGCCGCCGGATGGCGCCGTACTGCACGACGCCAGCTCGGTATCGCTGAAGTGGCGCGTCATGCTGCTGGCAATGTCGATGGTGGCGATGGTCGTCGTCCTGATGTCGGTCGCGGTGTACGTCGTGGTGTCCAAGGCGCTGTACGGCGACATCGACAACCAACTGCACAGCCGGGCCCAGCTGCTGATCGAAAGTGGTTCACTGGCCGTCGACCCCGGTAAGGCGATCGAAGGCACCGCGTACTCGGACGTCAACGCGATGTACGTCATTCCGGGCCAGTCCATCTACACCGCCAATCAGCAGGGCGAAACGCTGCCGCTCGGCTCGCCGGAGAAGGATGTCATCGCCGGGAAGCTGCTGATGTCGTTGCGTACCACCAACTATCAGCGCGTGCTGGCGGTACATCTGCAATCGGGCAACTCGCTGCTGATCTCCAAGAACCTGTGGCCCACCAGCCAGGTGCTCAAACGCCTCGGCACGATTCTGTTGATCGTCGGCGGCATCGGTATGGCGGTCGCCGCGATCGCCGGAGGGACCGTGGCCCGCACCGGGCTCAGACCGGTGGCCCGATTGACGGAGGCCACCGAACGGGTGGCCCGCACCGACGATCTGCGGCCCATCCCGGTGTACGGCAATGACGAATTAGCCCGGCTGACAGAGGCTTTCAACATGATGTTGCGCGCACTCGCCGAGTCGCGGGACCGGCAGGCGCGGCTGGTGTCGGACGCCGGCCACGAGCTGCGGACACCGCTGACCTCATTGCGCACCAACGTCGAGCTGCTGATGGCCTCGATGGCGCCCGGTGCGCCGCCGTTTCCCGAGGAGGAGATGGCCGGTTTGCAGTCCGACGTCATCGCCCAGATCGAGGAGTTGTCCACGCTGGTCGGTGACCTGGTGGATCTGACCCGCGACGATGCCGGCGTGACGATCCACGAGCCCGTCGAGATGGCCGAGGTGGTCGAGCGGAGCCTGGAACGAGTTCGCCGCCGCCGCAGCGACGTTGATTTCGACGTCGACGTCGCGGGCTGGCAGGTCTACGGGGACGGCGCCGGGTTGTCCAGGGCCGTGCTCAACCTGCTCGACAACGCCGCGAAGTGGAGTCCCGCCGGCGCGGCGGTGGGGGTCAGACTGAGGCGCATCGACCCGATGCACGCCGAGCTGGTGGTGTCCGACTACGGGCCGGGCATACCGCCGCAGGAGCGGGCGCTCGTGTTCGAGCGGTTCTACCGATCGACGACTGCGCGGGCCATGCCGGGTTCGGGCCTGGGCCTGGCAATCGTCAAGCAGGTGGTGCTCAAACACGGCGGTGCGTTGCGGATCGAGGACACGGTTCCGGGCGGTACGCCGCCGGGTACCTCGATCC
>JARLGS010000428.1 GCA_031292695.1 Mycobacterium sp.
AGCCGGTCTCGGTTATGGTGACGACGACGTCCTCGCGCTGGATGAGGTCCTCGTCGGTGACGTCGCCGTCGGCCGCGATGATCCGGGTGCGCCGGTCGTCGCCGTGCTTGTCGACGATTTCCTTGAGCTCGTCGCGGACGATGGCCCGCTGCCGCTCGGGCTTGGCCAGGATGTCCTCGAGGTCGGCGATCTCGGCTTCGATCTTGGCCAGATCGTCGACGATGCGCTGCCGCTCAAGGGCGGCCAGTCGGCGCAGCTGCATGTCCAGGATGGCCTGCGCCTGGATCTCGTCGACGTCGAGCAGCTCCATCAAACCGGTCCGGGCCACGTCGGCATTGGCCGACGCCCGGATCAACGCGATGACTTCATCAAGGGCGTCAAGTGCTTTGACCAGACCGCGCAAGATGTGGGCGCGCTCGTTGGCTTTGCGCAGCCGGTACCGGGTGCGGCGGTTGATGACCTCGAGTTGGTGGGTGACGTACAGCCGGATCAGCTGGTCCAGGCGCAGGGTGCGCGGCACGCCGTCCACGATCGACAGCATGTTGGCGCCGAAGCTGGTCTGCAGCTGGGTGTGTTTGTAGAGGTTGTTCACCACCACCTTGGCGACCGCGTCGCGCTTGAGGTCGATGACGATACGCAGACCCACCCGGTCGCTGGACTGGTCCTCGATGTTCGAGATGCCGGCGATCCTGCCGTCACGCACCTGCTCGGCGATCGAGGTGATGAAGTTGTCGTGGTTGACCTGGTACGGCAACTCCGTGATGACGAGGGAGGTACGGCCTTTCGCGTCTTCCTCGATCTCCAACACACCACGCATCCGGATGGAGCCGCGACCGGTCCGGTAGGTGTCGCTGATGCCCTGCGATCCGACGATCAACCCGTGCGTGGGAAAGTCGGGTCCCTTGACCCGCTCCATCATGGCTTCGAGGGTGGTCTCCTCGTCGGCCTCGTGGTTGTCCAGGCACCAATACACCGCCTCGGCCAGTTCTCCGAGGTTGTGCGGCGGCATGTTGGTGGCCATCCCGACCGCGATACCGCCGGAGCCGTTAGCGAGCAGGTTCGGGAACCGGCTCGGCAACACCGTCGGCTCCATGACGCGGCCGTCATAGTTGGGGACGAATTCGACTGTCTCCTCGTCGATTTCACGCAGCATCTCCATGGCCAACGGGGTAAGCCGGGCCTCGGTGTAACGCATGGCGGCTGCCGGGTCGTTACCCGGCGAACCGA